>OZ252258.1:3150000-3450000 GCA_965249945.1 Erythrobacter sp.
AATTTTATTTCAAAGAAGCGCAAGATCGACGGATTTCTGCGGGTTTCGCAGTCTTCCGCTAGGGGAAAAATGGTTACGGACACGTAAATTTCAAGAGTGCATTAACCATCTTCTGCCAACGAAGTGATGGATTTGAGCCCCTGGAAGGGGTCTGAGACGCCGGAATGTTCACTTTTGCGGGATATGCGCGGGACAATGGAAGCAAAGCCATCCGCATCTGATTCGGAAAACCTCTCTGATTCGTCGAGTGTCGACTCGAACGGCTTCGCTTCGCGTGTCCGCTCGGCGGTCGCTTGGCGGTGGGGCACGCAAGTCGCAGCGCAGCTGATCACCTGGACCTCAACCATCCTTGTCGTGCGCCTGCTTGAGCCGACCGACTATGGTCTGTTCGCGATGACGCAGGTCGTCGTGACCGCGCTCGCCATCCTCAATGGGCAGAGCTTCGCCACGTCACTGGTGCAGACTGAGAAGATTGATGATCGACGGGTCGGGCAAATCTTTGGCCTGCTGTTGCTGTTCAACGGCCTGATGGCAACCACGCAGTTCCTGTTTGCTCCCTATGCCGCGGCCTATTTCGGCGAGCCGCTGGTCGCAGACATGCTGCGGATCCAAGCGGTGATCTTCCTGACGGTGCCCTTCACTGCCCTGCCCTCCGAGCTGCTCGCACGGCGGCTCGAGTTCCGTCGGCAGGGACAGGTCAATATGGGCGCGGCAGTTATCGGCGCGAGTGTTGCGCTCGCTCTGGCCTGGTTGGGCTGGGGCGTCTGGGCGCTCGTCTATGCTCCGATTGCGATGTTCGTTACCCGCGCGATCGGTCTGACAATCGCAGCGGGAGTCAAGCTGCGGCCGGTGTTCGATCCGCGTGGCGCCTGGGACTTGGTCACCTTTGGCGGGACGCTGACCCTGTGCCAGCTGTTCTGGATCATCCAGAGTCAGAGCGACATAGTCATCGCCGGGCGCATGATGAGCACCTATGACCTTGGACTCTATTCCGAAGCTTTGTTCCTGACGCTGATCGTCACCGGTCGGTTCTTGCCACCGATCAATGAAGTGGCATTGGCAGCCTATTCCGAGCTGCACCGGGCCGGAAAATCGCTCGCGCCCTATTTCCTCAAGACCGCCCGTATGGTGTTGATGGTGACTTCGCCGATCTATGTTGGCCTGGCGCTGACAGCAGAGCCGGCCGTCCTCACTCTGTTTGGCGACAAATGGGCAGGATTGATTCCGATTGTCGGTGGCTTGGCCCTGGTCATGCCCGTATTTGCGCTCCACTTGATTTGTTCTCCGGTAACCAACGCAATGGGGCAAACCAATGTCTATCTCTCGACCAGCATTGCCGGAGCAATCATCATGCCCACAGCTTTCCTGATTGGGGTTAGCTCCGGGACGATGGGCCTGGTCCAAGCATGGTGGATCGGCATGCCGCTGCTGTGTGCTTTCACGCTCGCACGGACGCTGACTCGCATTGGCGTCGGTGCTTGGCAATTGCTGCGCGAGATCCTGCCGACGGCGTTCGCCTGTTCTGCCATGGCCGGGGCCGTTTTGCTGGTACAGGACATTGCTCCAATGCCGACCCCCTGGCTGGAGCTTGCCTGGAATGGTTTCGTCGGCGCCAGCGTCTATCTCGCGGCCTTTTGGTTCGGCTGGCGTGCAATGGTACTGGAAACCTGGGAGCTGCTGCGCAATCGCCCCCAGTCGGCGCCAGCCGTAGCTTAGTCGAACCGGATTTGGGGCTTTCCCGAGCATCTGGTACTCTGCTCTTACAAGAGGCGTTCGACCGAACACGCCCAATTCCGAGGTAGAGGACATGCAGTACTTCTGGTTCGCCCCCCTGATGACGCTGACATTGCTCGGCACCGAGCAACCCGGCGAAGAACAGGCCGTCGCGCCGAGCCTGACCAATCCCGCAACTGAAGTCCTTTCGCTGGAGGAGGATCGCAACGAGCGCCTGACCGTGCCAGTTCTGATCGATGGTGCCGGCCCGTACAATTTCATGATCGACACCGGTAGCCAAGCCACGGCCGTGACGCACGAAATCAATGAGAGCCTGAGCCTGGAATCTCTCGGCATGGCAACGCTGGTCGGCATGGCCAGCCGTCGCCCGGTAGAAGTGGTCGAGCTGGATCAGCTTGAGGTCGGCAGCCACGTCATTCACAATCTCGCTGCTCCGGTGCTCAATCGTCGCAACCTGGGCGCAGATGGCATTATTGGGCTCGACACGCTGCAGGACTTCCGCGTCTTGCTCGACTTCAAGAATGATACAATCGCTGTTGAGGATATCAGCTCAAAGAACAGCACAAGGGGCTTCGAGATTGTTGTGCGCGCCCGCCACAAGCTGGGGCAGCTGCTGATCACCGACGCTATGGTCGAAGGCGTCAAAGCGACCGTCATCATCGACACCGGCGCACAAGGCAGCATTGGCAATATCGCGCTGCAACGGCGCATCCGCGCCAATCGCGCGCAGGAGGTGACCACGACTGACGTCAACGGCGTCTCGATCACCGGCGAACTCTCCTACGTTCGCTCACTCGAGATCGAAGGCATCAGGTTGCGCGATGTTCCGGTGGCCTTCGCCGATGCTCCAGCGTTTGAGGCGCTCGGTCTGAAGAATAAGCCGGTGCTTTCGTTGGGAATGCAGCATCTCAAGATGTTCGACCGTGTGGCCATAGACTTCACGCGGCAGCGGGTGCTGTTTGATCTCCCACGAGGCGTCGAACGGGCGTTCCGCCGGCGGTCAGCCACCCGCTTCAACTGATTGATGCGCACGAGCGTTTGAGCCACACTCCAGGTCCGCAATTGCCTGACCGACTTGCGCAAGCCCTGGCGCAGGCCCACATGGACGCGCATGCCGCCTGATACCGCGACCTCCGACGACCCCGATCGCCTCCCTCCCGAGGCCGAAGGCTGGAGCACGCTCAAGCGGTTTCTTCCTTATCTCTGGCCCAAGAACAATGCGAGCCTGCGGCTGCGAATCGTCGGCGCCATGCTGTTCGTTCTGGCGGCGAAGGGCGTCACACTCGCCCTGCCGCTGGCCTATTCGGGAGCGGTCGATGAGATGGCAGGCGAGATCAGCGAAGGGGCAGCTGTCGCGCTGGCCCTGGTGGCGGCTTACGGCCTTGGCCGCTTTGCCTCGGTGGTGTTCGACAATCTCCGCAATATGGCGTTCGAGCGTGTTGGCCAGGTGGCCACGCTGAGCCTGGCCGAAGATGTTTTCCATCGCCTACATCGGCTCTCTCTCAGGTTCCACCTTTCGCGCCGCACTGGCGAGGTGACCAAGATCATCGAGCGCGGAACCAAGAGCATCGACATGATGCTCTATTTCCTGCTGTTCAACATTGCCCCGACCGCGATTGAGCTGATCGCAGTGGGCGTGATCTTCTACATCTATTTCGGCTGGGAACTGGTGGCAGCGACCGCCTTCACTGTTGTGACCTATGTCATGATCACTCGCTGGATCACCGAATGGCGCACCAAGCTGCGCCGCGAGATGAACGACCTCGACGGGCAGGCATTGCACCGCGCGGTCGACTCGCTGCTCAATTTCGAGACGGTCAAGTATTTCGGCGCCGAACACCGCGAAGAAGCGCGTTACAGCCAATCCGCGCGGGCCTATGCCGAAGCGGCGATCAAATCTGAAAACTCGCTCGGCATTCTCAACATGTCTCAGGCGCTAATCACCAATGCGCTGATGGCGGGAGCCATGCTCTACACTGTCTGGGGGTGGAGCCAGGGCAAACTCACACCGGGCGACCTGGTCTTGGTCAACACCTATCTGATGCAGCTGTTTCGCCCGCTTGACCTGCTCGGCTGGGTCTATCGCACCATTCGCCAAGGGCTGGTCGACATGGCTGAGATGTTCCGCCTGATGGACACAGAGGTTGAGGTCCAAGACACGCCGGACGCCCCTGCCCTTATGGTGCGCGAACCGCATGTCGTGTTCGACAATGTCACCTTTGGCTATGAGGCTGAGCGTACGATCCTGCATGGACTGAGCTTCGAAGTCCCGGCCGGTTCCAGCACCGCCATCGTCGGGCCATCAGGCGCTGGCAAGAGCACGATCGGCCGGCTGCTGTTCCGTTTTTACGATCCCGCCAGCGGCCGCATCCTGATCGATGGGCAGGACATCGCTGAGGTCCAGCAGGACAGTGTCCGCGCCGCGATCGGCATCGTCCCGCAAGACAGCGTCCTGTTCAACGACACGCTGGCCTATAACATTGGCTATGGCGCAGACTCGAGCAGTGATGAAGTGGTCGCTCAAGCCGCCCAGGACGCCGCGCTGATGCCGCTGATCGAGCGATTGCCCGATGGTTTTGCGACAATGGTCGGTGAGCGCGGGCTCAAACTGTCTGGCGGTGAGAAGCAACGTGTCGCCATTGCTCGGACGCTGGTCAAGGATCCACCGATCCTGCTGCTCGACGAGGCGACCAGCGCACTCGACACCGGAACCGAGCAAGAGATACTCGCCACTCTGCGCCGGATCGCGCGCGGACGCACCACTCTGGCGATCGCACACCGATTGTCGACCATCGCCGATGCCGATCGCATTCTGGTGCTCGAGAATGGTCGCCTGTTTGAGCAAGGCACCCATGACGAATTGCTCGCCAAGCGCGGTCTCTATGCCGAGATGTGGGCACGGCAATTGGCCGAACGCGACGAGCCCAGCGAAGCCGCGGAATAGCCCTTTCTCAATCCCAGGATTCTGGTGGTTCAGGCTTAAGCAGTTTTGGCGTCGAGATATCGAGCTGATCCGCTGTAATCACTTCGACCTCGCCACGCACTTGCTTGAGATCCTCAAGGAACAGCGAAGCGTCTCCGACCACGATCACTGTCGCCTTTTCGGGATCCACATAGGTTTGAGCGGCTGCCAGCGCGCCACCCGGCTCAATCGCTGCGAGGTTCTGAGCGTATTGGTAAGCCTGATCGGGCGCCAACCCCTGCCGCAGCAGGCCCGCGACAATGGCGGTGAAGCCGGAGCTGGTCTCAAGCGAGCGCGAATGCCGTCCTTCAAGATAGAGCCGACGACGCTCAAGCAATTCATCTGAAAAGGGCTCACTTCCAAGCTTCGCAAACTCTCCGAGGATGATCGCGGCGACTTCGTCAGCGCTTTCATTCTTGGTCTGCGCGCTGGCAGTGAGAATTGAATCATCGGCGCGATCGGCAAAGCTCGAATAAGCGCCATAGCTGAGCGATCTCTTGGTTCGGATCTCATCAAACAGCCGCCCGCTCGATCCTCCGCCAAGGATAGCGTTTGCCAGTTCCAAAGCGTAATAGTCTTCGCCGGTTCGCGAAGGTGCTCGGACAGCCGCCAACACGGCCGCCTGTCCTGCTCCAGGAAGATCAATCACGATTGTCCGCGTTTCACCAGGTTCACCAGCGGGCTGGCCCGGCAGCTGGGCTGGATCGCCGTCCGCCACCCAGTCACCGAACATATCCTCGACCAAGGCGAAGGCCTGCTCGGGCTCGATCCCCCCGCTGACCACCACCTGCATGGAATCGGGTCGCCAATAGGCGGAGCGATGCGCCTTGAGGTCATCAGGTGAAAGCTCTGCGAGGCTCTGAGCGGTGCCATCGGGCTGACTGCCATAGGGCGCATCGCCATACATCACGACCCGTGCAACATAGCGCGCCAATTCACCAGGATTCTTGAGCGAGACCTGCAAGCCATCGATTGCGCGCTTGCGTTCCCGTTCAAATTCGTCCTCGGGATAGGTCGCGCCAGTGATGATCTTGGCAGCCAGTGCGCTTGCTTCTTCCAAATTTGCAACCGGCGCCGACAAGGCAAAGGTCGTCCCATCGCTGCTCGCCCCGCCGCTGAAGGATGCACCCAGACTTTCAAATCTGGCCGCGATCTCGGTCGCGCTGAGATTCCCGACGCCTTTGTCGGCCAAGGCCGCTGCCATCTGCGACAGCCCAGCCTGTTCTCTCGGATCGGTCTTGCTTCCACCGGGGGCAAGGATGGCGATCGAGGCAATCGGGACCTCGCTGGTTCTAGCAGCGACCACTGTCAGACCATTGTCGAAGGTGCGCGTGAGAACCTCTGGCGTTTCCACAACAGGCGCTTCGCCAGGCCCTGGAGGAGCCATGCGCTCTTCCTCCGGTTTCACCGTGCGGCTGGTGATGGTTGCCGGCGGTAGGGTGCGAAATTCTGGCAAGGCAATCGGATTGGCATATTGCGTCGGATCGTCTTCGCCCGCGCTATAGGTGAAAGCGGTGCGTTTCTGCGGATCGAGGTAAAGCTGCGCAACCCGCTGAACATCTTCGGCGGTGACGCGGGCGATATTGGCCAATTGCCGATCGGCAAAGTCCGGGTCACCGCTCGACACCAGCGCCTCGCCCAGCTCGAATGCACGTCCGCGTGCGGTCTCACGCCGTCGCAATGTGCTGGCGACAATCTCGCTCACGGCTTCGTCGAGCTCCGCCTCACTGACGCGCTCGCTCCGCAGACGTTCGATTTCTTCGTCGAGGCTCGCCTGAGCGGGCACCACAGCTTCGCCGTCCGAGACAAAAGCATAGGCGGCGATTTGCCCGCCATCCCTGAACATCGAGACGGCGATGGCGGCATCAACCGCCAGGCCTGAGCGGATCAGTGCTGTTGCCAGGCGATTGTTGTCGCCCCGGGTCAGGATCGCCTCAAGCACCTCCAGCGCTGCTGCATCGGCATGCACGATCGGCGGAGCTTTCCAAATACTGCCCACTACGGGCAGCGGAACATTGGGCGAAGTGACGCTGATCGAGCGTGGCTCAGTCCGCTCAGGCTCGCTCAGATTGAGCGCCAGATCGACCGGGCTTTGTCGCGGGGCAATGTCACCGAAATATTGATCAACAAGGGCGCGCAACCCTTCAATCTCGAAATTGCCAGCAACGATCAGTGTCGCGGTGTCCGGGCCATAATAGGCTTCGTAGAAGGACAGAGCGTCGTCGAGTGTGGCATTGTCGAGGTCCTCGATACTGCCAATGCCCGGGCGGCGATGCGGCAGCACGTCATAGGCATTCTCGGGAATGACGAAGCGGATCAATCGGCCATAGGGTGGCGCGAGCACGCGCTGGCGCAGCTCTTCCTTGACGACGCCCCGCTCGGTTTCGAACACTTCATCATCGACCACGACATTGGCCATCCGCTCACGATGGGTCCACAGCATGCGCTCAAGATATTGCGCCGGAACCTGCTCATAGTAATTCGTGCGATCGATCCAGTTCGAGGCATTGCGCGTGCCGCCAATATCCGCTGTCAGCGAATAGATCATATTGTACGGCATATTCTCGGTCTTGCGGCTGAGGATATGCTCGAACAAATGAGCAAAGCCGCTTCGGCCTTCGGGATCGAGCTTGGAGCCGATGTCGTACCAGAGCGAAGTGGTGACGGTGCTGGTGCTCTCATCCGGCAACGCGATCACCCGCAGGCCGTTCTCGAGAGTCCACATAGTGTACTTGATCCGCGGAGCGCTGAGCTCTGGTGAATGGCCATGCTCGCCAGTTCCATGCGCCAGCGCAGGAATGGGTGCGGCGCAGACGATCGCCAAAGCGGCGCCTACCAAAGACAGTTTTTTGATCACAATAAGCCCCTGAGCATAGTCGGCTTGACCTAACCGCCGCCACAGCGGCGACACAAGTGACTAACCCGCATGCTCCGGCAAAGTGCCGAGAATTATCGACCGGCGCTTTCGGCAAGTTCCCGCAATATCTGCATCGCCTCATCGCGGCGATCCCACGGAACGAACAAATGATCATGATAGAACCCTGCGATGACATTGCAGGCGATACCTTGCTCAGCCAGCGCGTTCGAAACCGCCGCTGTCAGTCCCACGCCCTGCAGATCGGAATGCACTTGCAGGGTGATGCAAGCAAGACTCTCAGGGTTTCCCTCGAGACCCACTGGCAAAACCGCAGTGGTACCCTCGGCCTCGCGGACAACAGCAAAAGCGGATCCAGGCGGCTCTTCACCATCGCTCAAGACGGCGAAGGCATAGGATTGTGTGTCGAGCACAGGGTCCATGCCTGAGATCATCGCCTGGCTGTCACTGACCGGCCCCCCACCCATCACAGGATATACTTGGAGAGATCACTGTCGCTGGCCAGCTCACCCAGTCGTGCTCGGACATAATCGGCATCGATCGTAATGCTCTCGCCTTCGTGCTCTTCGGCTTCAAAGCTGATTTCTTCGAGCAGCTTTTCCATCACAGTCTGCAATCGACGGGCGCCGATATTCTCGACGCTCTCATTGACCTGAGCAGCGATCTTGGCGACTTCGCGCACGGCATCGTCACCAAAGTCTAGCTCGACCTTCTCGGTCGCGATCAGCGCCTTGTACTGATGCACCAAATTGGCGCGGGTCTCACCCAGGATCCGCACGAAATCCTCTTCGGTCAGAGCGCGCAGTTCGACCCGGATCGGCAGGCGTCCCTGCAACTCGGGCAACATATCGGAGGGCTTGGCCACGTGGAAAGCGCCGCTGGCAATGAACAGCACATGGTCGGTCTTCATCGGACCATATTTGGTCGAGACGGTGGTGCCCTCGATCAGCGGCAGCAGATCGCGCTGCACGCCTTCACGGCTGACTGAGCCGCCGCGCACGTCAGAAACGGCGATCTTGTCGATCTCATCCAGGAACACGATCCCATTGGTCTCGGCATTCTGCAGCGCGACCCGCGCGACATCATCCTGGTCCATCCGCTTTTCAGCTTCTTCATCGACCAGCTTGTCCCAGGCTTCGGGTACGCGCAATTTGCGGCGCTTGGTCGGGGTGCGACCCAACGCCTTGCCCATCATGTCGGACAGATCAATCATACCGACATTGCCACCCATATTGCCCATGTCGAACGGCATGCTCGGTGCTTCGGCGACATCGATCTCGACCTCAACCTCGTTCATTGCATCCTGCACAATCCGCTCGCGAAAGCTCTCGCGTGTGGCCTCAGACGCATTGTCGCCGACCAAGGCGGTGAGCAGGCGCTCCATCGCTGCATCCGAAGCCGCTTCGCGGACCGCTTCACGGCGGCGCTCTTTTTCCAACCGGATCGCTTCTTCAACCAGGTCGCGCGCGATCTGTTCAACGTCACGACCGACATAGCCGACTTCGGTGAACTTGGTCGCTTCGACCTTGACGAAGGGTGCCTCGGCCAGCTTCGCCAGCCGACGGCTGATCTCGGTCTTACCGCAGCCGGTCGGGCCGATCATGAGGATGTTCTTGGGCGTAACCTCGTCGCGCAATTCCGGCCCCAGACGCTGGCGGCGCCAGCGGTTGCGCAGCGCCACCGCGACGGCGCGCTTGGCGTCCTTCTGGCCGATAATGTGTTCATCGAGCGCGGCCACAATGGCCTTGGGGGTGAGATTGTCTGTCATTGATATCCGTGAAATGAGCCGTCGTTGATCAAATCGTTTCGACCGTCAAATTGCCATTGGTGAAGACGCAAATGTCCGCCGCAACCTTCATTGCCTTGCGCGCGATCTGTTCAGCATCGTCTTCGTAGTCAGCCAGCGCCCGCGCGGCAGCGAGCGCGTAATTGCCGCCCGATCCGATTGCCGCGATATCGCCTTCGGGCTCGAGCACATCGCCATTGCCAGTCAGGACCAGCAGGCTTTCCTCATCCGCGACGATCATCAGCGCTTCGAGATTGCGCAGATATTTATCGGTCCGCCAATCCTTGGCCAGTTCGACCGCAGCGCGCAGCAATTGCCCTGAATATTGTTCGAGCTTCTTCTCCAGCCGTTCGAACAGGGTGAAGGCATCTGCGGTAGCGCCAGCGAAGCCGGCGATAACCTTCCCGCCCTCACCAATGCGGCGCACCTTGCGCGCGTTCGGCTTCATGACGGTGTTGCCCATCGAAACCTGGCCATCGCCGGCTATAACGGTAGTGCCGCCACGTTTGACGCCAATAATGGTTGTGCCGTGCCATTGAGTCAGGCCGTGGCTGTCGTTTGAATTGCTCATGCCCGCAGATATGGGCCTTGCCGCAGAGCGATCAAGTTCGACCTAGGGTTGGCCAGAACCAACGCCACCACCCGGGCCACCGCCAACACGGCCGATATTCCCGAACAAGTCTTCGAGGAAGCCACGCTCGCGCCCGAGGGTCGGGGTCGAATCGCCGTCCGGTTGCAGAAACACGACCTGATCGATGCCTTTGCGATCGACCGAAAGGACATTTCCAGCTTCGTCAAATTTGACCGCGGTTACGGTGTGGGTGCGGATCCTGGGCCGGACCAGCGGACGTCGACCGGTGATGCTTGAAACATAATACCAGGTCTGCTCGCCAAATTGGCTGGTGAAAGTCGGGCGTCCCAGCGTGCCTTCGACCGACCGGCGGTTGTCGATGCCAGGTTGAACCGAGGTGAGCAGGACATTGTCGATCACATAGCCCCGCGATTCGCGGATCGAATTGCAACCAGCAAGCGAAACTCCGACGCCCGCCAACAGTGCGACCATCTTGATATTGCGCCCCAAAGCCACTCGCTTTCCCATCGTCTCGACTAACCCTTCTCAAAAACAGCGTCCGGCTGTCTATTGCCGCGCCTTAGCGGCTTCCTATATCACGTGCGACAAGGCTTTACGGCTATGGTCGCAGCCTTGCAACGCTGTGGTGCAAACAGCTGGGGTGAATGCGTTGAATTGCGGCTGAACAAGTGTTTCGATTGAGCGTCGTCGGCCATCTGAGGTGTTAGATTTCATGTCCTTTCTTTCCAAACTGCTCGGCACTGCGCCGGATCCCCGCGAAGAACTACGCCCGCTGTGGCACCGCGTGGTCGAGCTTGCGCGGAATCGCGAATTTTTTGCCGAATGCGGGGTGGAGGATTCGGTCGGCGGCCGGTTCGACATGATTACAGCTGTGCTGTGCGCCATGATCGTGCGGGTCGAAGCCTCCGATATGCGGGCCGAAAGCGCGCTGCTCGCGGAGCTGTTCGTCGAGGATATGGACGGCCAATTGCGCGAGCTGGGGATCAATGACGTGGTTGTTGGCAAACACGTCGGTAGGTTGATGAGCGTGCTGGGCGGCCGGCTCGGTGCCTACCGCAGCGCCTTGGTCGAGCGCGACCGGGAACGCCTGATCGGCGCGGTTTCGCGCAATGTTACATTCGCTGACAACGGCTCAGCAGAGGGCATTGCTGACCGCTTGCTCGATTTGTCACAGCGCCTTTCAGCTATCAGCGACGCCGATCTGATTGCAGCGAAGTCGATCGCATGAGCGCGCCCGAGCTTTCGCGAATTATCAAGGCACGGCTGCTGCCCGGCGATGCAGTTGAGGTGAAGGCCAGCAAGGACGAACGAGCGTCTTTGGCCGCGAGGTTCGGATTGCCCGCAATCGAAAGCCTGTCAGCCACGATCGAACTGGAAAAGAGCGGCAAATCCGTCAAAGCCAATGGCCGCCTGACTGCCAGCATTCAGCAAATCTGCGCGGTCTCCGGCGAAGAGTTCACCACCGCAGTGGACGAACAAATCTCCCTGCGCTTCGTCGAAGAAGGTTCGCTTGAGCCCGCGCTGAGCGAAGACGGCGAGATCGAAATCGAGCTGGAAGCCGATGATTGTGACGAGATTGAATATTCTGGCGAGACATTCGATCTGGGCGAAGCGATCGCACAAACCCTGGGGCTGGCGATTGATCCCTATGCCGAGGGACCCAATGCCAATGCAGCGCGAAAAGCCGCCGGGATTGTCGCTGAAGGCGAGCAGGAAGGGCCGCTCGCGGCGGCCCTGTCTGCGCTCAAGAAGGATTAGCTACGGCAAACTCAGAACGGGATATCATCATCCAGGTCGTCATAGCCGCCGCCTTGGCCGCTACCGCCGCCGCCTTGGTTCCAGCCACCACCAGAACCACCGCCAGAACCGCCGCCGCCTTGGCCGCCGCCTCCGCCGCCATAGCCACCGCCTGAGCGACCTCCACCGCCGCCCGTGCCGCCGCCACCTTCGCCGCGCCCGTCGAGCATGGTCAGCGTGCCATCATAGCCGCGCAATACGACCTCGGTGGTGTAACGATCCTGACCGGACTGATCCTGCCATTTGCGGGTCTGTAGTTTGCCTTCGATGAAGACCTTGGAACCTTTGCGCAGATAATTCTCGACCACGTTGACGAGGCCTTCCGAGAAAATCGCGACATTGTGCCATTCGGTCCGCTCTTGCCGCTCGCCAGTGTTGCGGTCCTTCCAAGTCTCGCTGGTCGCGATCCGCAGATTCGCCACCCGACCACCATTCTGGAAGCTGCGCACTTCGGGATCCGCCCCGAGATTGCCGATCAGCATTACCTTATTGAGCGAACCCGCCATGATTTACCTCATTGTCTCGATTTATGCGCGCGACTCATCGCGCTGTGTTGCGATTCCCCATTGACCATAGGACAGCGCTCATGGCGATGCGAGGACTCGCAAGCCCGCTTATCCACCCTTGCGTGTAAATTTAGGAACCGGGTAGCGCAGTCGGCCGAGGAAACGGGTCAGGCTGAAATGCTCGCGTTCACCGCCGAGGACCTTGGCCTTGAACTTTTCGAACTTCATTACCCCGTCGATTCGTCGATCCAGGAAGGCAAATGTGTCTTCTTTGCCCGGGCTGTCGTCATTGACGTAGACGGCCAGCGTTGCGCTGTAGATTCCCGCGAGGATCGTGCGCTTGGTGTAGTGATTGTAGTCGGTCGCGGTGTCGCCGGCCAGTCGCCACATCAGGTCGGCCGAGTGCCAGCCAGTCTTGAGCGCGCGCGGTGCATTGATCGGCATCGCCATGATCGTCAGCGCGCGGCGGAGAGCTTCGTCGAGCCCGTCAACGGCTTCCAGCCGAAACGCGACCAAAGTGCGAATCCGCTCGCGGATCTTGAGTTCGGCGAGCTTGTCCTGGGGCCATGCCTCAACCATCGCCGCATCGATACTGGCGATCCAGGCTTCGATCATATCCATTGCCCGGCCGCCCGGCGCGTCTGCGGGAAAGGCCAGTTTGGCGACATCGGGGTCGGCTCCGGCCATCTCGACCGCATTCATCAATGCGGTGTCGTTCCAGCCATCAAAGATCGCTGAAGCGGCAATGTCTGGCGCAAGCGCGATCCGCAATTCGTCGAGCGTCATGTCGGAGAAATCGACCATATCAGAAGGAAGGCCCGTAGCTGCGGTTGGTTCCCTTTTCCTCGCGCTCTTTGTCGGCTCGCGCAAACTCCGCCATAACTCGGCTGTTGCCGACCAAAACGCTGGCGTGTTCACGGGCGGACCGCCCAGAATTGTCATTCTTGTCCGGGTCTGCACCCTTGGCGAGCAGCAATCGAATGATCGGCACGTTGCGTTCGTGGACCGCTGACATCAGGGGTGTCTCACCGGTGCGATCGGTAACGTCGACCTCGGCGCCCTTTTTAATAAGCTCTTCGACACCCTCGATGAAGCCCAACCGTGCGGCCAGCTGGAGCGGGGTCACGCCGCGCTTGTTGCGGATGTTCGGATCCGCGCCACGTTGCAGCAGGAATTGCACCCACACGGTATCGCGGCGCTCGACCACAATATGCAGGCCAGTGTCGCCGCTCGTAATATCGCGCGAATTGACAATCGTCGTGCCCGGTTGGTTGAGCATGTCGGTTGCAACTTCGCCATCGCGATCCTTGACCGCCTTGAGGAATTCATATCCGTCAGAAAAGCCCTGCGCAGCAAGCGGCGCTGTCACCGCCAGACTGGCAAAACCAAAGACAATCGCTAACTTGCGCAAAACAGAGCGCCCCACGCTTTGATCCTTTCGAATTTCCTGTCACACAGATCCAAGGGTTTCCCCGACGATCTGCCATCGTCCATCGAGGGTTAGCAGACCATGAACCGCCGCGCCAAGTCCGAACCACTGCGAACGCTGATTCTTATGGCGGCCGCTCCACTGACCCTTCTGGCCGCTGGATGCGCCGAGGAGCAGATCGGCCCTTCTCCCGACGGTGTCGATCTGCGAGGCTCTACCTTGGGCGGAGAGTTTACACTTACGGACAACACTGGTGGAGAGACCAGCTGGTCAGATTTCAATGGCCAGTATCGCTTGGTCTATTTCGGCTTCACCTATTGCCCCGACATTTGCCCAACGGATGTGCAACGGTTCAGCCAGGGCTTGATGCAGTTTGAGCGCGACCAGCCAGAGCTGGGTGCCAGCGTCCAACCGATCTTCATTTCGGTCGATCCGGACCGCGATACGCCTGAGATAATCGATCAGTTTGTCGGCAATTTCCACCCTCGCCTGATCGGTCTGACCGGCTCCACCGAGCAGATCGAACAGGTCAAGACCTTGTTCGGTGCCGGAGCCACTCTCGGTCCTGAAACCGCGCCTGGTGTCTATGATGTTGCCCATTCCACGCTCACCTATCTCTTCAGCCCGAGCGGCGAACCCCTAGGCGTCATCCCGACCGACAAAGGTGCGGATGGCGTCAAGCGCGAGCTCGAGAAATGGATTCGCTAAGAGACAAATTCTGGGAGCTCCCGCTTGGCGAGCTGACTCGAGCCGAGTGGGAAGCTCTGTGCGATGGTTGTGGGCGCTGTTGCCTGCACAAGATTGAGGACGATGACACGGGCGCAATCGCGGATACCAATGTCGCCTGCAAACTGCTCGATACCGGAACCGCGCAATGCACCAATTACCGCAATCGCCGCGCATTCGTGCCTGATTGCCTGCGCCTGACACTGCAGATCGTCGAAGATGTGCCATGGCTGCCGACCACCTGCGCCTATCGCCGACGCGCAGCAGGGCGTTCGCTGCCTTCGTGGCACTATCTCATCAGCGGCGACCGCGAAGCGGTCGAGCGCGCTGGAGTCTCGGTGATCGGACGTGTCGTCAACGAAGTGGATGCCGGACCGCTTGAACATCATATCGTCGAATGGGAGACGCCGCGGCGCCCGATCGGCTTTGCGATTGAAGAGCCCGAGGAGGAGGTCGAATGATCGACTGGCTCCGCCAGGAACATCTCAACCCAGAGATAACCTTGGGTGATCAACTGGTCCCGATCGTGCTCAAGCGCCATCCAAGGGCCACGCGGCTGACATTGCGCCTTGCCCCGGACGGTACCGAAGTGCGGATAACGCTGCCACGCTGGGCCCGCTCGCAGGAGGCGATTGCCTTTGCCCATGCGCGTCACGAATGGCTCCAGCAACAGATGGACAGGATCCCCAGCCGGGCCGAGCCGGCGCCTGGCGAATGCCTGATGTATCGCGGCGAAAGCTATCGCATTGACTGGGACGAGACCGCCCCAAGACGACCGCAATTGTCATCCAAGACGGTCGCGATTGGCGGGCCGCTCAATGCGATCGAGCGGCGCTTGAGGACCTGGCTAGAGCGCGAAGCGCTGGAAGCCTTTCAGAGCGATGTCGAAGACTATTGTGGTTCAGCCAAGCTGCCGATCGCCCCGGTCAGCCTCTCACGCGCGCAGAAGCGCTGGGGTAGCTGTTCCGACAAGCAACGTATCAGGGTCAATTGGCGATTGATTCAGGCGCCCGATTTCGTCCGCCGGTCGGTAGTGGCCCATGAAGTGGCTCATCTGGTACACTTCGATCACAGCCCGGCGTTTCACGCCCTGCTCGCCACAATCTACGAAGGCGATGTGAAACAGGCCGATGCCTGGCTCAAACAAAATGGTCGCACGCTCTATAGCAGCTTTGGTTGATCGCTTCGGGCGACCGCGAGATTCTCAACAGTCCGTTAACCCTGAAATGCTAAATTTTGGTCATGTTTCGGATCTTGGTCTTGATTTTGGCCAGCTTGAGCCTTGCCGTGCCTGCGGACGCACCTTTGCGTGCGCAAGGGCAATGCCCCAATTGTGATCTGCCGCCCGGATGCCGCGGAAATGGCAATGGGAATGGCAATGGCCGCGGCAATGGAAACCGCAATTGCCAAACACTCGAAATCACGATTGAGACCGATATCGATTTTGGCCGCCTGGTCTTGATCGGCGACGGGATTGGCCGCGTGCTTCTCGATCTCAACACTGGCGAGAAACGCACCTTTGGTGAAATCGACGACCTCGGCGGTATGGCCGTTTCTGGCACTGCGCGCATCACTGGCGCTCCCAATGAAGCGATCAGGGTGTTCCTGCCCAGCATTGTCGTGATGAACGATCCCGCCGGCGGGACCGCCGAACTGCGCGAGGTTGTGACCAACCTCCCGGCTCTCCCATTGCTCGACATTGATGGGCAGTTGGAATTCAGCTTCTCGGGAACTCTCGTGACCTCCGCCGAAACCGCGCGCGGCGGCAAACTTCGCGGCCGCGTTCCGATCAGCGTCGAATACCAATAGACGAGACGGGCTGGCGCTCGCGCGCTCGTATCCCTATATTTGCCGAATGCTGAGGAATTCGCGCTTCAACCCGACCACGGGCGCACTGGACTTCTGGAATGAGTTCAAGAAGCCCAACCCCTATCGCTGGCCGATCCTTGGGGTGTCGGTGATCCCTTTCGCCCTGATTCTTGCCTGGGCCGGGTCAGAGGCGGTCTATATCCCGCCAGAACGGCCCAGCGTGACCTATATCTCGACCTATTCGCCCGATCGCAGCGATGCCGAGATCATCGAGTCGAATGAAGAGAACCAGCGTCGCAAGGACGCAGAAGCCGCTCAGGTAGAAGAATTGGCTGAACGCAAGCGTGAGCTCTACAAAGCGCTTGGCGCGGCCAGCGGCATGGATGTCGAAGCGATGGAAGCACAGGCTGAAGCGGATCGTGCAGCAGAAACCGCTGCCGAAGAAGCGCGCCGGGCCGAGATGTTCCCTGGCCTCGTCAGCTCGGACGAATCTGAAGGCGGAACGCCATAAGCGCAGCGGCGGCTCTGCGGCCCCCGAGTGATGCCGATTGGATGGCCGCCACTGCGCGGCTGGCACAGCGTGCGCGTCCCTTGAGCTGCCCCAATCCCGGCGTGGCAGCCTTGATCGTCCGCGATGGCAAAGTCCTCGCGCGCGGTTGGACCCAAGCCGGCGGTCGACCCCATGCAGAGGCGCAGGCACTGGCCGGTCTCGGCACGGGCGACGCCAGGGGCGCCACGATCTATGTGACACTGGAGCCTTGCGCGCATGTCTCCGCGCGCGGCCCTGCCTGCACCGATCTCTTGGTCGAGGCCAATCCCGCGCGAGTGGTGATTGGCGCAATTGATCCCGATCCCAGAACCGCAGGCAAGGGCATTGCCGCACTCAAGGCTGCGGGGGTGGAGGTCACCGTGCTCGAGCACGCGGCTGCTCGCTCCAGCGTCGAAGGATTCCTGTGCCGCCAAGCGCATGGGCGCCCGGCTGTAACGCTCAAACTGGCCGTTTCGCTGGATGGCTGCATCGCTCTGGCGGATGGTTCGAGCCAATGGATCACCGGAGAGGCCGCCCGGGCGCATGTCCATGCCCAGCGTGCGCGGCATGACGCCATTCTCGTCGGAGGCGGCACCTGGCGCGCCGATCGGCCACAGCTCAACGTCCGCCTGCCCGGGCTCGACAAACGCAGCCCGGATCGGGTCTTGCTGACCCGCGGGGTCGCGCCTGACGATGTGCGCGTGATCAACCGGCCACAACAGATTGCTGAGCTGGAGGGCGTGCAATATCTCTATGTCGAAGGCGGTGCAGAAACGGCGGCGAGCTTCCTCAAGGCTGATCTCATCGACACACTCCATCTCTATCGAGCACCGATTGTGATTGGCGATGGGCTTAGAGCCCTGGACTCGCTCGAACTCGAAGCGCTAGTGCAAGCCCACGATCGTTGGGCCCTTGTTGAGCGCCGACAACTTGGCAGCGACGAATTCACTGCCTATCAGCGAACCCGCGCTCCACGCACAAACTAAGGCATAAGGGTCCAGCATGTTCACCGGCATTGTTATCGCACTCGGCACCATTGAGAGCACAGAACAACGCGGCGATCTTCGCGTTCGGATAGCGGCACCGCTTGATCCGGCCCGGATCGACATTGGTGCTTCGATTGCTTGCTCAGGCGTGTGCCTGACGGTGGTCGACCGTGGTGGAGAGGCCGGCGCAGCCTGGTTTGATGTCGATGTTTCAGGCGAGACGATTTCGCGCACGCCAAATGGCATGTGGGAATCGGGCCGCAAGCTCAATATCGAACCCTCCCTGCGCGTCGGTGATGAGCTTGGCGGTCACATCGTGACGGGCCATGTCGATTCGGTTGGCGAAGTCGTGATGCGCAAGGAAGAAGGCGGCTCGATCCGATTGGCGATCCGCGCGCGCGCCGAGATGGCTCCTTTTATCGCCGCCAAAGGATCGATCACAGTCGACGGCGTTTCGCTGACGGTCAATGATGTCCGCGACCGTGCCGATGGCGCCTGTGACTTTGCGCTCAATATCATCCCGCACACGGGCGAGGTCACGACCCTGGGCGCGCTCAACCTGGGCGATCAGGTCAATCTCGAGATTGATGTTCTGGCGCGTTATCTCAAGCGGATGCAGGGGCTGATGCCCAAGGGCGACTAGCTTCGCTTAGCCAGTCACCTCAGCGAGGGCGGCAATGAACTTGTCGATATTGTCCATTGTCAGGCCAGCGACATTGATGCGGCCAGATCCCGCCATGTAGATGCCGTGCTCCTCGCGCAGTTGGACAACCTGTTCCTTTGTGACCGGAAGGACCGAGAACAGACCGTTCTGAGTGCCCAAGGGCGTCAGATCGACATTCCCGGCCTGACCAGCCTCTGCCAGGCGGGCCCGGACCTGCCGCATCCGCGCGCGCATCTGGTCCAGCTCATCCAGCCAAAGCTGCGTCAATTCGGGATCGCGCAGGATGATGCGGACCGCAGCCCCGCCATGATCGGGTGGCATTGACCAGCTCGCCCGCGCCAAGGCATTGGCATTGGAGAAGGCTGTGTCCAGAGTCTCGGTGTTGTCAGCCAGGATATAGAACGCGCCGACCCGGTCGCGATACATACCGAAGTTCTTGTCACAGCTATAGGCGACAAACGCTTCGGGGACCTTGGCCAGGACTGTACGCAGGCCCACCGCGTCCTCTTCCATCCCATTGCCGAGCCCCTGATAGGCCGTGTCGATGATCGGGAAGATGCCGGTCTCTGCGATCGCATCGGCGATCGCCACCCAATCCTCCGGGCTGTAATCCACACCTGTCGGGTTGTGGCAGCAACCGTGCAGCAGCACGGCATCATTGGGACCAGCCGATCGGATCGCGCCCAGCAGCGCATCGAGATTGGCGCTGCCATCGGGCTTTGCATGCTCGAACGGGACAAATGCGAGATCGATATCGTTGAAGATCTGCGCGTGGTTGGGCCAACTCGGCACGCCTATCAGGAGCCGCTCGACACCGGCATTTTGCGCCAATGCCGCCGCCAGGCGAACCGCGCCGGTTCCCCCTGGCGTCTGCATCCCTGCGATCCGACCGCCCATCGTGGCATCTGCGCCAAAGATGTAAGGCATCAGCGCGTTGACGAAGCCCATATCGCCTTCTGGGCCAAGATAGCTCTTGCTGTCCTGCTCATCGACGAGGCGTTGTTCCGCCGCCTTGATGGCACCGAACACCGGTGTATCGCCCTGACCGGTGCGATAGACCCCGACACCGAGGTCGATCTTGTCCGTCCGCTCATCGGCGGCGTGGAGCTTGATTAGGGCGAGCAGCGCGTCAGGCGGCTGTGAATCGAGACGTTCGAGCATGATGGCATGCCCATGCCGTCAAGCGGAGCCATCCGCAACAGGGTTTTTAGAATGGCAGCCAGCGCTGCTTCTTGGAAAACTTGAGATAGCCCGCGTTCACGCCAAGACGAAGACCCGCTCCGACGCGGATCGGGATCAGGACAACATCGCCCTTGCGCAGGTAACTCGCGTTGAGACCGCCGACTAGATAGGCCTGCCCCTCGCCCGCAGGATAGCGTTCGAACAGCTCTTCGGTGTCGTAGAGATTGTAGACCAGCACGAAAGTGTTCCCGGCATTGGCGCCGGCATCAAACCCGACCGACGGGCCGGTCCAATAGACCTTCCGCTCGCCCTCGATCTTGTGATGCAAGGTACCCGAACCATAGCGCGCGCCGAAGATGAAGGCACCGCCGGCCTCACGGCCCACGATATAGCCATTCGGACGGCCCTGATCCTTGAGCAGACCTTCGATCATCTTGGCGAGCCCTTCGGCTCCTTTGCCAAAGACGCCCTCGGCAGCACCAATCAGATCGTCTTCGCCATAGGTGGTCTCATCCTGGTAAGCGGTTTCAGCCGGTGCCGCTGGCGCTTCCGCACCGGCAGCCGGTTCTGACCAAGCGGGCGCAACCTGGGGCTGGCTCTCGTCAGCATATTCGGCAAATTCCTGATCGAACGCGGGATTGGGCAGGGCGCTGGATGTCGTGACAACCGCCACACGGTCAGGTGCGGCGGGCACCGGCACGGGCGCGGTTGGCCTTGGCGCGACTTCTGGCGCAGCGGCGAGCGCGGGATCAACCAGATCTGCATCGATTGCCTCACTCGGCGCGACCGAAGTGTAGACCTCGTCTGGATCGAAGCTTTCGACATCTTGCGCAGCAAGCGGCGCGCTCAGCAGCGCGGCACCTCCGGCCAATCCCAATGCGAGTCTGGCGAATGTCTCTGCGATCTTCATTTGTCCAACCTTTCGCGGCCCAAAGCCTGTCAAACAGCGTTGCCGCTGCGCAGCAGAGTCCTTCCTGAGCGGATCGACAATCGCGCGTCGGCGAAGCGAATCCAAAACAGGACGAACCGAGTCGGCCAATGTGCACAGCCCCGTCTGAACCGAGGATTTCCTGAGCAATCAGAGTTTTTTGCGCGGATGGCTTGCCGCGTCCGGATCAGCCGATTATAGCGCGCCCCTCGCAGTCAGAATGCCCGACGCGAACAAGTGCGGAGACGTGGGTGAGTGGCTGAAACCAGTCCCCTGCTAAGGGACCATACCGTTTATAGCGGTATCGAGGGTTCGAATCCCTCCGTCTCCGCCACCCACCCCCAGCACTGGTCTCTAGCTTCAGGCTTACGCGCAAACGCGCGGAAACAGGCGGCTTTTCAAACGCCAAACCGTAACGCCCGCAACATCTGGGCGGTCTCTGAGCGCGTTTCAGGGGCCGATTGAAGGCTCCGTCTCTTGGCTTGCGAGCATCGGTTCGGTTTCCCTGTTAAGCAGGGAAAGAACAGGGAATTTTGCAGGATTGAAGCCCAAAACAGGCGACTTCGTGCTGTTCTGGCGTTTCGCTCGCCGATAAAGGTTCACCTTTTCAGTAGTTTGCAGGCATGAGAGCGGCGTTTCCCTGTTCTTCGATGGAACAGGCAATTAACTCTCCCAGAACAGAGACCCTAATCGCCGGTATCAGAGGGTTTGATCGGATGATCAGAGAGGGTCTGGTTCGCTAAATCCCAGCGCCTTGCGCTGTTTTGACCAGGCGAGCGGGATTGCCGTTTTCTTGAGCGTTTCCAGGTTGAGATGAAGCGGCTGACTTCCGTCGAGTATCGCGCGCTGAATATCGGGCGCAAGGAAAGCAAGCCGAAGAATGTTGCGATCATAGGGAGAGCGCGGTGCAGTCTCGATTATCGGCATCCCGCGTTCAGAGCGCAGCATGGAGTGCGCCTTGCGTAGAGCCGCGATCAGCACCTCATCGGGTAGCCGCTGCCGCATGTTGGCAGGCACAATTTTTTGCTTGCTGCCGCGCGTCGAAAATAGGATGGGCAGTAGGACCGTGACCATGCCGGCGATGCGATCAAGGACAATCTCATCTTCTGCGAGCCTTACCGCGATGCCATTTGCAGCTGCGCCATCGATGCTGATTTGAAGTCCCCTTTCGCTCAGGTAGACCGAGCGGACGGACGCAAACGGATCGTCGATTTGCTCAGACCAACGGCCAATTGCTCCTGCGACCACTCGCTCGATCTCGATAGCCGAGATGCGCTGCACGTGGTCAGGATGCGGCGCCTGTGATCCCTGCTGGAGCGATGCCGAGACATAGTAGCGATACCTCCGGCCCGACTTCCCTCGCGAGGTGGTTGGGCTCATGGGCTCGCCAACAGCGTCGAACAGCTTGCCGATGAGCGGTGCCTTAACCTTCCGGCGATCGGCTTTGGTGCTGTGCCGGCGCGCCTGGGCATTGAGCTTAGCTTGTACCCGATCGAACAGGTCGGCATCGACAATCGCGTCGTGCTCGCCTTGGTGCACCTCACCCTTGTGGGTGATCTGGCCAAGGTAGACACAGTTACGCAGAAGGTGGAACAGCGCGCCTCGACTGAAAGGCAGGCCGCCCATCCTGCGCCCTTTCGCGGTGATGTGGAGTTTGGAGTGGATGCCATTCGCTTCAAGCTCACGCTGCAGCGCGTGAACCGAACCAAGCTCAAGATAGCGAGCAAAAATATACCGTATGCGCTCCGCTTCCTGTTCATTGACCTTGAGCGTGCGCGATCCATCGGTTGGCGGATCGTATCCAAGCGGGGGCACGCCACCCATCCACATGCCTTTGGCCTTGGACGCAGCGATCTTGTCCCGGATCCGCTCACCAGTGACCTCGCGCTCGAACTGCGCGAAAGAGAGCAGAACGTTGAGCATTAGCTTGCCCATCGATCCCGTCGTATTGAACGACTGAGTGATCGACACAAAGCTGCAATCGTGCTTCTCGAAAATGTCGACGATGCGCGCAAAGTCGGCAAGGCTGCGGGTGAGCCGATCAATCTTGTAGACGACCACGTTGTCGATCCGGCCAGCTTCAATATCACAAAGCAGTTGACGCAATCCCGGTCGCTCGGTGTTGCCCCCTGAGAACCCGCCATCATCGTAGCGATCGGGCATTGCTTCCCAACCCTCACAAGCCTGGCTCAGGACGTAGGCCTTACACGCTTCGCGCTGCGCATCGAGGCTATTGAACGACTGGTCGAGACCTTGCTCGACCGACTTGCGGGTGTAGATCGCGCAGCGCTTAGTTGTGCTTGCCATCAGCTGTCTCGTAGACCAAAAAATCTAGGCCCATTCCAGCGAGTACCTGCAATCGCTGTGGCGGCTGCCGAAAGACTGGGAAACAGCTGGTCCTCCCAGCGAAATCCTTTCTCCTCGACCACCACGGTGAACTCGCGGCCCTTCCAGATACGTGTCAGGCGCGCGCCGACGCCAAGGTGCTTGCCTTCGGGTTGAACGGCGCCAGATCGCGCAAGAACCTTGCGCGTATCAACATCCAGCCCGCCGATGGCCTGCGCCTGTGCGCGCCATGCGAGGAGTTGGCGTATGATCGGCTCTGAGCGCAAAGGTGGGGGAACGCCGTAGCGCTCCCACCAGAAGCGGCGCAGTCCATCGAGGTCGAGCGCCTCAACCTGCTCGACCAATTCTTCAACCGCGCCGTTCATTGTGCCGCTTCAATCCGATAACGGCGCGTGCCATTGACCTTTTCGGATGCGATGGTGTGACCCCGCTTGTTAAGGGCGCCGGCCATCGCTCCGCGCACGGAGTGCTGCTGCCATCCGGTAGCCTTGGCCATCTCGGCAATGCTTGCGCCGCTTTTGCGCCGCAATAGCTTCTCGAGCGTATCGAGCTTGATCGCGGGCGTCTTCGTGGTTGCGTGGGCCATATCTGTCTCCGGTTCTTGCAGCGGCCGGAATGGCCGCTGTCACCGAGACAGGCCCGGATGGCCGGGCGTGTGCGACACTGATGCTCAGGAATCGCGAACAGTCCAGTCAAATCTGCGAAACCCCCGCAATCCACAGAGGGATCCCCACAAATAGTGCGCACACCCCTTCGAATGCTGCTTTGATCATGGTATGTTCACTTTATGAGCACAACCTCTTCCATGGCATCCCCTTATGCCAATCGCACGCTCGAAGTGGTCTACAGGCCGCTAGCAGAGCTTATCCCTGACCCGCGCAATGCGAGGACACACTCGAAACATCAGGTCGGGCAGATCGTGGCGTCAGTCGAGGCGTTCGGGTTCACCAATCCGATTCTTGCTGATCCTGACGGTAGTTTGATCGCTGGCCATGGTCGGTTGCGTGCGGCAAGAGAAATGAGCCTTGAGACCGTTCCGGTGATTACGCTCGAGGGCCTTAGCGAAGCACAAAAGAAAGCACTGCGGCTTGCTGACAATAAGATCGCCTTGAATGCCGGCTGGGACACCGAAATCCTCAAGCTAGAGCTTCGAGAGCTGTCACTACCCGATGTCGAGATCGATCTTGACCTGACGGGCTTCAGTCCCGGCGAAATCGATGTAGTCCTTGCTGACAGCGTAGACCCTGATGAAGAGGTAATCCCACCGGTGCCGACCAGCCCGCGTGTGCAGGTCGGCGACATCTGGCGGCTTGGTGAGCATCGCATCGCTTGCGGCGATGGCCGCGATGCCGCGTTCCTTAGGCGCTTGGTAGGTGAAAGCGAGAAGATCGCCTGCGCATTCCTCGACCCGCCTTACAATGTAAAGATCAATGGCCATGCAAATGCCAGGGGGCGCCATCGCGAGTTCGCCATGGCTTCGGGAGAGATGAGCGAAGCCGAGTTCCGCTCATTCCTCGCTGATACTCTGGGTGCTTGCGCCACAGTCTCGCGCGATGGGGCGGTGCACTTCGTGTGCATGGACTGGCGCCATATGGATGATGTCACCTCGTCGGTCACCGGGGTCTACGAAGAACTCCTCAACATCTGCGTGTGGAACAAGAGCAATGCCGGGATGGGATCGCTCTATCGTTCCAAGCACGAAATGGTGTTCGTCTACCGGGTTGGCGATGCTGCTCATGCCAACAATGTCGAGCTGGGTAGGCACGGGCGTAATCGCACCAATGTCTGGGATTATCCAAGCGTCAACTCGATGAAGGGATCGCGGCGAGAGGATCTGGCGCTTCATCCTACGGTTAAGCCAGTGGCTATGGTGGCTGACGCTTACCAGGACGTGACCAAGCGGGGGGAGCTTGTGCTCGACATATTCTTGGGCTCCGGAACCAGCCTCATAGCAGCCGAGCGCGTGGGGCGCCGATTCCGCGGTCTTGATATCGATCCAGCCTACGTTGATCTTGCGATGCAACGTTGGTGCGACCTGACAGGCAAGGAGCCAAAACTCGTGCACCGTGACAACCCGGCGGAGGAGGCAGCATGAGCAAGGACACACGGTTCAAGCCTGGCCAGTCCGGTAATCCCAGGGGGCGGCCTCCCAAACCGAGGCGTCCCAATATCTCTGCGTTCGAGATCGTGCTTGATCGAAGGCTCACCGCAAATGTGGGAGGCAAGGATCACGAGCTCACGGTCGAGGAGGTTCTGCAGCAGCAGACCTTGAAAGACGCGCTTGCTGGCAAGCGCATGGCGATCCGAAAAGTGCTCAAGATGATCGAGAAGCGCGAGGCGGCACTCGCCAAGAAGAACACACGGCCAAGAGCTCCCGTCAAGATGGTCACCCATTACAGCGCGGACAATGCCAATGAGGCCATGCGGATCCTTGGTATTGCTGGCACCGATCCCAACCATCCCAATCGCTGGAAGGTTAGTGCTTGGGCTACCCAAGCAGCTCTTGGTCGGCCTGGCCGCAAGAAGTTCAACCCTAGGGATGTTGATAGCATCAAGTTGTTCACCGCAAACTCGAGCGAACTGAGGTGGCCTCCGGGGCGGATCGAATGAGCGAGGAAGCAATCGGCTTCAGTCAGCCGCCCAAATCGACGCGGTTCAAGAAAGGTCAGTCGGGTAATCCGCGCGGCCGCCCCAAGAACCGTCGCCGCGAGATCCCCTACGACACTGTTCTTGGACAGATGGTGACGATCCGCGAAGATGGCCGCGAGCGCAGGGTTACAGCCGCTGAGGCGTTCCTGCTACAGCTAACGCAGAAAGGGCTAGCAGGTGACACCGTTGCTGCACGCGCTTCGCTGGAAGCGATCGAAGCGGCAAGGGAGTTGCGATCTCAGAGCATTGCTGGCCCATCGAAGATCATCTGGTCAGTTGTCGAAAGCGGGGCTGACTCCACCATCGGCAAGCTTGGGATAGCAAGTCTCAAGTACCCTACCGAAAAGGCTCGTGTGCGTTGGGAGCTCAGCCCGTGGATCGTCGAGGCGGCGCTTGAGAAGCTGGGCGACAGGCGTCTGACCAAGGAGTACCAGCGCGAGGTCTGGAGCGCGTCACGCACACCAAGCAAGGTGAGATGGCCGGAATGGTGGAGCCACTTCGGGGAATGACTGCTTTGCGCCCTAATCCAAGACATAGCAATCCAAGATCTTAGTTCCCAAGAGCGGACGTTCTCCAAGGCCATTCCGGCCAAGGAGAATGACTATGACGTATTCACATTTTGATCCTGCCGCTCAAAACCGAGTGCCTTGGAACTTCGGTGCTAAGGTCGGTCCCAAACGACCATTCAATCAAAAGCAGATCTGGGCGATCCGTTTCTTCCTAGATCGGGAGGAGCGGATCAGAGATCGAGCGCTGTTTGACCTAGCGATAGATAGCAAACTGCGAGGCTGTGATCTCGTTTAGTTGAAGATCGGCGACTTAGTCAGCGGCCCGGAAATCAGGACGCGCGCGACGATTACGCAGCGCAAGACTGGCCGACCTGTTCAGTTTGAGATTGCATCTGATGCGCGTGCAAGTCTGTTCGCATGGCTGGAGCTAAGAGGCGGTGACGTCGAGGACTTCGTCTTTCCTAGCCGAGCGGACCACACCCGTCATTTGAGCACGCGACAATACGCTCGGCTTGTCGATGAGTGGGTTGAAGCGATTGGCCTACGACCCGAAGAATACGGGACACATTCGCTTCGCCGCACCAAGGCTTCAATCATCTACAAAGCCACTGGAAACATCCGGGCAATCCAGATTTTGCTCGGCCACTCCAAGATCGAAAACACCGTGCGTTATCTTGGCGTCGACATAGAAGACGCTCTTGCCCTTGCAGAGAAGACCGAGATCTGACTGGATTTGGACGCTGGCCTCATTCGGGCTGGCGTCCGCTTCTTAAGGCGCGGATGGTCGTTGACGTCCCGTCGAACCAGCTAGCTTTGGCCTTCCGCAATCTGGCGTTCAAACGTGGCGCGGTATTCGGCCGCCTTGGCTTCCATCCGCCGTTCTAGTCTTTGGTATCGCGGGTTGCTGACTAGCGGTTCGAAGGTGGGATCGCGTGTCAGATCGAGGAAGACGTGTCCCCGGGCGACAGCGCCCTCCAGCCACTCCAGAGCACCTACCTCGTCGTCGCGCAGCATGCGCGCGCCGGCAGCCGCGATGGATATGTCGAGGATGTTGGAATTCTCGGGAGTGAACTGCGAGGTCACTTCACCAATCTTGGTCAGCAGGATTTCACCATCCTTATCGCCGGCTTGCGAAAGGACATGCGCAAATCTCAAATACCAAACGACTTCACGCGCGCCCAAGCCGGTCGGACCGGTAATCTCCAGCTCGCGCACTGCTTTCTGCATCAGAGGCAAGGCCGTCTCGAAATCTCGAAGGTGGAAGTACAACGGCCCGCGCGTATCCCCGGTCGGATCGAAGTCGGGATTGGCCGCCAGATACTGGTCAACGGCAAGTCTCTCACCGAACCTAGCGTTCCACTCCAAAGAGACCCTCTCATTTGAAGCGGCCACCGCTTTCACACCCTCATCCCAGCCCACGCTCGCATACAATTGGGCGGACCAAGCCGTGAAGAAATAGTACTGCGGGTTCTGTAGACGGGCGGACAAGAGCAAGGGGTGAGCCTCTTCATACTCTCCTGTCTGGATCAGCAGTTCGGCCAATCCTCCTTGCGCGTCGCTATTGTCCGGATTCCACTCGAGACTTGCTCTCGCCACTTCCAGAGCCGCAGGCATGTCGCCATTGTTGAATTCGGCGCGCGTCAGCGCTGACAGGGTGATCGGGTTCAAGGGGTCGAGCTGGCGGGCACGACGCAGGAACTGGGTCCTTTCATTCGAACGGCCGAGCATTCGGTAGGCTTCAGCAATCTCGCGAAGCGCCTCAACATTTTGAGGTTCGGACGCCAAGGAGCGCTGAAACAGCGGAATCGCTTCGCGGATTTCCAATCTGCGCTCACGCATTTCGATTGCACTGGCGAGCAGGACTTTGGGGTCGTTTGGCGCCAATTCCAGGCCCCTGGATATGTGCATCGTCAGACCTTGATCGATCTCTTCCGGAGGGGCTCCGCCATAGTAGAGAGCGTCCAGATAGGCCAAGGCGAGCGCGCTGTGCGCATCGACATAGTCGGGATCCACAGCCACCGCTTGCTTGAGATAACCGATCGCCTTGGAGAGCGAGGCTTCGGATTTGTCCCGCCGCTGCATTTCCGCTCTGAGATAGAGATCGTAAGCCTCCGTCGATTGCGCGAAGGACGGTTCTTCCTGCGCCGGAGCGGCAATTGTCCCCAACACATCAGTGACGATATGGCTGACAATCTCGTCCTGAATTCGCAGCAGGTTATCGGCCGAGAACGAACGGTTGAAGGTTTGCGACCAAACGGTCGTATTTGTCTCCGCTTCGATCAGTTGAACAGCAATGCGGACTGCGTCTTCTTCCCGCCTGACACTGCCTTCGACAATGTGGGTGACCCCCAGGGCCGCGGCAATCTGATCGATTGTTGCTTCTGAGGATTCCGAAAACCGGAACGCGGAAGTGCTGGAACTTACCTTCAACCGGTCAATCTGAGCGAGCGTCGATGTGAGCTCGAGAGCAAGTCCCTCGCCGAGATATTGAGCTTCCTCTTCACCGCCCAATTCGCTGAACGGGAGGACGGCCACGGCCGCATCGAAATCCTCTTCTGGCCGGCTGTCGCCATCTTGCAATGCGAAGAACAGCAGTAGGACTGCAGCTACCATTGTCGCGCCCAGCGCGGCGAGCTTGACCCAAGATTTCGCTAACGAGCCATGGCTCTGGGCTTCATTAGTTTGATGTGATCTCGCTGTTTCTGACTCCGAACCTTCCATCATTGCGGGCGCAACAGCCGCGGGTTCGGCCGATGCGGCCTGCTTCTCAACCTCCGCTATGAAGCGCAGCCCCTTGCCATGCACTGTCTTTATAATGCGGTGTGGTTTCTCGGTATCGCTGAGAGCCGTGCGCAATTCGCGCAGCTGATAGGTCAGAGCCGACTCCGAAACGTGGAGCCCTTTCCAGACCTCCCGCATGATCATCTCTTTGGAGAGCAGGGCACCCGGCGACCGAATGAGAACCAGCAGCAGGTCCATTGTCAGCGGCATTAGCTGAACCAGCTCACCAGTCCTATCGGTGAGCTCATAACGCTCTTCGTCGAGCCGAAAGCCGTCGAATTCGTAGATCATGCCGGTGAGGAGACTACCTTTTGATGTGCCCTTTTCCAAGCGCACTCAAGCCAAGTCGGAGGGAATTCTGAGGATTTTCTAAGGGTGCCCTCAGGATATTCAGAAACCGTTGATCGGCCCGGAACCTTCGCGCCATTCAATGTCCATCACGAACGAGATGATCAGCCGCTAGCGGGAATCGCCACGATTCTCGCGCCCCCTGGGCTCATCTCGATTCCGATGGGCGAAAGGGCGAAGACGATGAAAAACAAACTTCTGATCTCTACGATTCTTGCAGCGGGTGCGAGTTCCGCGCTGCTGATCACTCCGACCGAAGCGCGCGCTGATCGCATTGCCAATTGCCGGGTCGATGACGGGCCTGACA
The DNA here is from genome assembly GCA_965249945.1 of Erythrobacter sp. Classification (GTDB taxonomy): domain Bacteria; phylum Pseudomonadota; class Alphaproteobacteria; order Sphingomonadales; family Sphingomonadaceae; genus Erythrobacter. The sequence continues at coordinate 3,179,446 of OZ252258.1, forward strand.
ACACCGTATTCAGTGAGGACGATGGGTTCGAATGCGGCTCAGGTGCGAACGCAAATGGCGCTGAGGCCGTCGCCATCGGTAACAATGCTCAAGCGGGGGGCGTGAATTCGATTGCGATCGGCGACCGAACCAGCTCGCAAGCCGACCGTTCGACGGCGATCGGAACCGACGCGTCGGTCACTGGAATCAACGGCACGCTTGTCGGTTCCGGTGGCTTGGTAAGCGGTCTAAACGCCAGCGCCTTTGGCTTCAACGCACAATCTACTGCGGATGCCTCCACAGCGCTCGGTTCCAATGCGCTAGCAAGCGCCTTTGAGGCGCTCGCTGTCGGGGCCAACGCGCGGGCCACCGGGCTAAGCGCTGTTGCACTCGGGACGGGCTCCTCCGCAATATCCGTCGATTCCATTGCTATTGGTGAAAATGCGAGAGTGTCCGGGACGCAATTTCCGGGCAGTATCGCTATTGGTAGCGATCTGGACGGCAATGGAACCGGCGCTGACGCCAGCGGCCAGCGCGCGATTGCCATTGGCGCGGACTCGAGCGCCACGCAATTTGCCACCGTCTTCGGCACTCGTGCCAATGGAGCGGGGCGGGATTCCGTTTCTATTGGGCGCATCTCGTCGGCTCTTGCCCTTGGCTCGACCGCCGTTGGTGCCGGCTCGCTTGCAGCCGGTGAGAGCAGCATCGCCTTGGGTGTGATCTCTGTCGCGGGGGGATTGAACGCTACGGCTATCGGCGCGCGCTCTTCGGCTGCAGGTACAAATAGCACCGCACTCGGTGCTGACGCGCAAGTTCTCGCCGACAACTCGGTTGCGCTTGGTGCGAATTCGATTGCGACTGGGGAACTGACTGTTTCCGTCGGCCGCACGGACGATGCGACGACCCCGAATACAGACGAAACCGTACAGCGGCGCATCACCAATGTTGCTGACGGCACCGCCGCAAGCGATGCGGCGACGGTTGGTCAGCTGACCGATCTGCAAACCGCTACAGATACGCAATTGGCCGATTTGCAGTCCACAACAGACACACTGACCACGACCACCGACACACTGACCACGGTTACCGACACACTGACCACGGTTACCGACACACTGACCACGGCTACCCAAGTCCTCGATTTTGTGGCCATAGATAACACAATCGGCGAATCCAACGCCTCCGCAGGTGGCGCAAATTCCATTGCGATTGGCGGGGGTGCGATCACCAGCGGGGCGGGTTCGCTCGCAATTGGCCTGCAGGCTGACTCTCGAGGGGAGAGCAGCGTCGCGTTCGGCCCTGTGGCTCTGGCCAATGGCGATAGATCAGTCGCACTGGGCTTTCAGGCAAGCAACCAGGGCAATTCTTCAATTGCTATCGGCGATTCGACATTCGCCAATGGTGCGGGATCGATCGCGCTCGGGCTTCAGGCGAGTTCCACATCCAGTACCAGCATCGCCATTGGGTCGTTTGCGACAAGCTCCGCTTTCCAAGCCACTGCCGTCGGCACTGGTTCCTCCGCATCGGGCCGCCTCGCCGCTGCCTTTGGCGCATCAGCCAGTGCGAGCGGAACCGGTGCTCTTGCGCTTGGCTCTGACGTCGATGAAGACGGCACAGGTGCATCGGCAACTCAGGATAATGCGACCGCGATTGGCGCTGACGCGACGGCTTCGGCGACAGATGCCACAGCGATTGGCTCCGCGTCGCAAGCACTTGGACAGCTTAGCCTTGCGCTGGGAGCTCAGTCATTCGCAGACGCGGATTCGGCTGTCGCCATCGGTGCGAATGCCAACACGCAAGGCGACTTCGCCTTGGCCATCGGTGTCGAATCTACCGCCGGGAGCGCTCGTAGCATCGCACTGGGCTATCAAGCTCAAACCTCGGATGACGATGCCGTAGCGCTTGGTGCGGGGGCTCGGGCGCTTGGAGAATTCTCTCTTGCACTGGGGGCCGACTCATTTGCAGACGCGGATTCAGCAATTGCCATTGGCGATGATTCCAGCACGCAAGGTGATTTCGCTTTGGCGATTGGCGTGGATAGCCTTGTAGGGGGTCCTGGAGGGATCGCTCTCGGCTATCAGGCTGTGACACGCGATACTGATGCGATCGCCTTGGGATTGGGAGCGACCGCAAATGGCAACCGAAGCGTAGCCATCGGCTCGAACTCGATTTCGACCGGGGACGATACCGTATCATTTGGCCGGCTCGATGATCTGACCACGACGACGGTGGATGAGACCCTCACCCGTCGTCTCGTGAACGTTTCAGACGGTATTGATGCCAGCGATGCGGCGACGGTTGGCCAGTTGGACAACGCCGTCAGCACCCTCAACACCGCCATCAGCAATATCAATCCGGGCAGCCTCTTCCTTGATGTGAATTCCAACGGAATTGCAGCCAATGCGACAGGCCAGAGCGCTATTGCTTTGGGCGCTGGAAGCACCGCCAGTGGCCTCGCATCGACGGCGATCGGCAACTTCTCGGACGCGACCGGAACGTCGGCCACGGCTTTTGGTGACAACGCCAACGCCGGAGGTGACGCGAGTCTTGCCTTGGGTGTCGGGGCGACCTCGACCGGGATTCGGTCAAATGCTGTGGGTACGAACACGAATTCCGCCGGTGGCGGCGACATCACTCTGGGTTCACTCGCCAGCACCGAAAACACCGTCAGCCAGTTGGGCGGCAATATCGCCATCGGCAGCGACACGTTCAGCGCGACGGGCAGCACGGATAACTTTGCATCCACCGCCGCAAATGGCGGCAACAGCGTCGCCATCGGTACGGGTGGGCAGTCAACCGGTGAGGGATCTGCCGCTCTTGGTGCGCTAGCGAGCGCTTCGGATGACTTCGCTGTAGCGCTCGGCCAGTCCGCCGTGGCCTCAAACGATGGCGCTTTTGCGGGCGGTTTCCAAGCCACCGCATCTGGTGAGACGGCCACTGCTGTCGGCGCTGGATCACTGGCATCAGGCGATAACGCCACGGCTTTCGGTCAATTAGCGAACGCCAGCGCGCAGTCCAGCGTCGCGCTTGGCTCGGATTCGATCGCGGATGTTGCCAACACGGTCTCTGTCGGTAGCTCGACCAATCAACGCCGCATTGTGAACGTGGCGGATGGCGTCGATGCGACTGACGCTGCGACGGTCGGTCAGATTTCGGACCTCACCTATCTTGCGACCAATTCGACGGCTGGTGCGGCGTCAGCCACAGGCGACGATGCGGTTGCCTTGGGCGGTGCAGCAATTGCTTCGGGTACCGGTGCGATTGCGATTGGGGGGGATGCGCCGGGCGATGATCCGGATGAGACCGGTGCGCAGGCGCTCGGTAACTTCTCGCTGGCGCTCGGTCCTAACGCGCAGAGCAACTCAGCGATCTCGTTTGCAATTGGCGCTGGCTCGAGCGCGACCGGCAATTCGTCCTTTGCGATTGGCGCTTTGGCGAGCACCGCTGGTGCCGGCGCGCTGGCGCTGGGCACCCAGAGCTCTGCGACCGCGAACTTTGCAGCCGCGATTGGTCCGCTGGCGAGCTCGGCGTTCCAGAACTCGCTGGCATTGGGCTTCCAAGCTGCCACCACGCGGGCCAACCAGATCGTGATCGGAACGACCACGCAGACGGTGACCCTGCCAGGTATTCCGCAGAATATCTCCAACGCGGCGCAGTCAGGTGAGCTGTACTACGTGACGGTCGATGCCAACGGAAACCTTGGCTTTGCCGATATCCCGGCACCCTCGAATGCAGCGATCCGCGCACCCGCTCCGGCGATGGACCTTGCCACGCAGGCACCTCAGCCTGCTACCGTGGCATCAGCTGAGCCTGTTGCAGCGCCCACACCCTCCGCAGCACCATCACCCTCCGCAGCACCATCACCCTCAACCTCTGCTCAGCCGGTCAGCGTCCCCGCTGCTCCGGCTTTGGCTAGCGCTCCTGCCACATCGCCCGTGGTGGCGAGTGCACCCGCTGCGGCGCCTGCATCTGACGCCCCGTCGTCTGGCGCTGCAGCGGGTTCCTCTCCCAGCCTGGCCAGCGCTGCACCAGGCTATGACCAGACCAGCGTGGATGGCGGTCCGGCGAGCGCTGCAGGCGTAGGCGTGATGACCGCGTCAGCGCCTGCACCAGCTCCGGTCCCGACCGCTCCAGTGACCCGCGAGGATCTGCTGGCGGTCAATGGAACCGGTGATGGGTCTGCCGCGATGAGCGAGCGGCTCACACCCGGCGCAGCTATCGATGCACCGCAGCCTGAGAGCGTTGTTCTGGCCGATAACGGCTCTGGCAACACGACTGACGTCCGGACCGCTCCTTCGCCGGTCAGCGAGAGCGGAGGTCCAGCAGAGGTTGCTCTGTTCGAGGATACTCAGAACGTGCCCGAGCCGCCTACCAACGCGAACACCAGCGCTGGCACGCAGCAGGTTGCCACCTCGGCCACCAGCAGCAATCCTGCAGCGCTGACGCCGAACAATGTCCCGGCGATCAGCCAGGTCTCGACCGCCGAGTTCGGTGCGCTGACCAATCGGGTCAGCACTCTGGAAGGTCAGGTCACCACTCTGTTTGATCTGAGCGCAACCATCGACCGTGATGCGCGGCGCGGGATCGCTTCGATCGCAGCCCAGGCTCAGCCGCACTTCCCCAGCGAAGCGGGCAAGACCAGCTATGCCTCCAACTTTGCGATCTATCGCGGGGAGGTCGGGGTCTCAGCAGCGCTAATGCACCGCTTTGAAGGCGACTTCGCGATCACCGCAGGGGTCACCTATGCCGGCGGCAACTCAACCAGCGTGAGGGCAGGGATTGCCGGCGAGTTCTGAGCGAGCTCGCCTGCAACCCATCACTCAATCACATCATCATCTCAAAACACCAAAAGGATCAGCGACCATGATCACTCAACCAAACACGCAAACTCCATCCATCAAACGGGTCTGGAGCAAACCAAAGCTCACAATCATAGGCGGAGAGTTGGACGACATAGCGCTGTTCAGCGGCATGGCTACTGACGGGCCCTACGCCCATACCTCTTAATCCGCTTTGCAAGATCCCGCCGTCCCTTTCCACGGCGGCCCATACGGCCCCCAAGACAGGATCAACTTACCCCCTTTCAAACGACATCGGTGATCAGCCATGCGCTTCCGCTACAAATCCCCAAAGCGACAGCTCAGCAGGCAAGCACGCAATACGCGCTTCGCCTATCTTCCCAAACGCCTCAGTAACGGAACATGGGTCTGGCTCGAAACCTATCACCGATATCCGACCTACTCAGGCGAACCGAACGCTTAGGGGGCAAACAGCATTAATTTGGCCGCGCAAAGCGAATCAGCGGCGACCGCTTTTGGGTCGGGAGCGGAAGGCCTGGCTATTGCGCCTCTTTGCCAGAAGCAGACAGTCGGCTTACGGCCCAAAGCCTGTCGGGTCAGTCCCTGCCTCAGATGTTTTAGGCCAGAACATTCATCAGATTAGATCTGACTAGGGCGTCTTTCAAGCCCATTTCGCTTGCATGCGCGTAGATCGCCGTAGTGGTGATGTCCTCATGACCGAGCAGCCTCTGAAGATATCTAAGGTCAACGCCCTCCTCCAAAAGTAGCGTTGCGCAAGTATGCCGAAGCATGTGAGGCGTTACACGACGAGTCAGGCCAGCGTCGATGGCGTGGTGCGATAGTGAACGCCTAACGATCTGGGTCGTCCAGAACTCCCCATTTGGCGCCAGTAATAGCGAGGCGGACGATCTCCGCGAGTATTCCGCCATCGTTCGTTTGAGGGCCGTATCAACGATGAAAACTAGGCGTTCTTTGCGCCCTTTTCCCAGTACCTGAAGTGCGCCACTTTCGGGATCGAATTGTTCTCGAGTGAGGCTGACAAGCTCGCCAACTCGTATTCCTGTGGTAAGCATTACAAGGATTGAGGCAGGCAGAGCTCGTTCGCTCAGGGGTATTTCTGTATTGTGCGCGAGCAGCTTAACATGACCGCTCAGTCGTCTCGCCTCTGCGCGCGACAATCCGCGCGGAAGAGACTTTGGTCTTGGCAACGCTAAGTCCAAGCCCAAGAAAGGCGAACTTTTTATCGTTTCAGTGCGCTCCAAGTCACGGAAGAACCCGCGAAGACACGCAATTCGCCTGCGAATGGTCCTAACTGCGGCGACGCGCTCTAACTTCAACAAGCGGACATACTGAATGATGAGATCTCCATCGATCTCGGCCAGGTTCTTGCCTCCAACGAACTTGGCGAAGTCTCTCAAGTCAGCACTGTACGCCTTGATCGTGTGTTCCGATGGGTCGCGTAAGTAGATGAGCCGTTCTATGTATCTTCCTATCGCTTCGTTTGTATTCACGCTCACCTCCTCAGAATTCGAGGGGCAACTAAAGTGAAACGCCTAACTTTAAGTGCAACATAGTTAATTGCTCTTTGCCCCATTCTCTGGCTAAATTGGCGGAGAAGTGCGGCAAATCATCCGCAAAGACGAAGGATAATCAGGGGTTATGTCTATCGACGATCCAAGCAAAGAATTGGCGAGGAATGTCGTTCTCGAGAATGCGACCGATATCCTTTTGGACTTCTCCGAAATCGATATGCTGTCAACGCGCGCCCAGGAAATAAGGAAATCAGTCCTAACGGGCCGTCATAACAAGTCTCATGTGCTCCGCCCCGCGAACATAGTTCTCTCAAAAGTCACGCAGCTATGCTCCGATGGCGGGCCATTCGAGTACGTCGACATAAAAGACTCGATTGTCGAAGATTCGGCGTTCAATCAGTGCTCATTCGATTATGGCGCGATCATCAACTGTGAGTTCGACAACACCGTTTTCTCGAATTGTCACTTCCATAACGTTTCCGTCACCGGCGCAACGTTTCGCAAGACAATTTTTAGAGACTGCAATCTTGATCATATGGTCATTGAGTCTTGTCGGTTCTTTGATTGCGCATTCATTAATTGCTCAACTTCGAACAAGCTGTTTGAGTATTGTCTGTTTATCGACTGTAGTTTTGATCAAACCGAACTCCAGGTTCAGACCCTCTTGAACAGCTTCGGTATCGCTAACGAGCATGTCAAAAATGCAGGCGTCCGCAACAAAAGCGTTGCGGAGGATTTTCGGTTATTGAGCGCTGCGGAGCTTTCTGGCTACCCGGTCGCCAACCCGCTGGAAGCTTTCAAGGTCGCTTATTTCGTTGACCCATCCTGCCTCTTCGATGGCTCCGACATCTTTGATGAGACTTTTCATCTAGAAAGTTGGGTCGATACAGCCAAGATACCCCTGACGTTCACGAACCTGATTTCACTCTACGCCGAGTTCCTGGAAACTCTCTATGAGGCGGGACACATCTCACTTTTCCCGCTCTTACAACTCCATTCGCTGACAGGAAAAATCGTCAACGAAGAATTGATAGCGAAGCCCGCAATGCCCGTACTCTACGGTGTCCACATGATGCTTTCTCGTTTCATGGAAAGCTATTTGGATGCCGTCAAAAACGCCTTCGAGAAATTCGGTAGCTCGGCTGTGATCCTAGTGAATGGCCCGATTGATCGCGAGTATTATACGTCCAACTTTCCATTTGTGTTCGCTGTTGGTGACCTGAAAATTGTAAGCATAAAGAAGCACAATTCTCCGAACGAATTGGCTGTCGCTTGGGATACGGCAATGAGCATTTTGCCGTTCGTCGCCCTATTCTGCGCATCTAGATTCAAGCTAGAGTTTCAGCGTGTCGGCAATGCAGTATCAAAGATTGAGACCGAAGCGAAACAAGGCCAACAACAAATCGCACAAGTTCCCCAACCCTCTCTTTCGGCCGACCGGCTCTTTGAGATCAACCTCGGGTTCGACGAGAATGCGAGCTACCTATACGGCCTCAAGCTTAGATCGATATTCCCTGGTGACATCATGATGGAATTGGGGTTGCATATATCGACCAAGAAAATCGCGGCATTTAGAGATCTGGTAGTGGAGCTGCTAAACGTTGGCGGGGACAAAAGTCGATAGAATTTTAATCGCTTTCTTAAGGTCTTGCTCCTTGGCGAAATAGCTTAAGCGGACAAATTCCAGTCGAGGGTCGATAGCGAAGTTCATTGTTGCCCCCAGAATGACCGGCATTCTTTCTCGAGCGCAAAACTGAAGTAGCCTCTCCCGTTTCCTGAAATATGGCAACGACGACGTCCCTAGATCGACGCCAACCGAGCCGATGTAGCCATTTTGCATACTGGACAATTCGAGTGTTGTACCAAGACACTGCGTTTGCAAGCTTTGGTGTAACTTTTGGATCTGTGAGTTCGCCACGCGAAGCAAATCAAAGAAATAGTCGGACTTAGAAAATAGCTCAGTCGCGAAGCCTAGACTAAAGGCATCGATTGAACCCTGCGTGTTTTCTCTTGCAATTCGAAGTTTCTGAGTGTGCCGCGCATGATGAGCCAAGATTGAAAGTCTGGGCCCGTTGATGCCAAGCCCCTTAAAGGGGCTGCGTATCTTGAATATTCTGGGATCATCTAGAACGCTAACTTCGCTAAGATGGGATGGAAACATCTGTTCCGTCGCTTCATCGATTACGACTACATCCTTGGGCGACAGCCTGGCCAAGATGTCCTGGACTCTCGCGATGTCGTAATTTTGGCCGATGCCATAGCGCGGTTGCGTTAGCCATATGGCCTTCGGAGAAGAGTATGAGAACAACTCATTGAGCGGTGACTGAAAACCCTCACCGATATAGGTCGGAAGTAGGATAGTTTCGAAACTCAGGTACTGCGCCTGCTTCACGCTTGCGAAGTAGCTAGGCGTTTCGAACAATACTCGGTCAATACCCAGCTCGCCCTTAATGTAAGCGAGTACCGCTAAGGAACCAGTCGTGGCAGAGCTGCAGAACGTGAGATTGTCAGCGCCATAAGGCTGCTCATCCCAACGACTGATTGCATCCGTGACTATAGCTTTTTCGCTAGAAAGCCCGCCAGAATAGTCACTTCGGTAGTGACGGACACCCGCGTACTCGGCTCTTTGGGCTACTTCCGAGTGATTGTTGAACCAGAATGATGGATCAGCTGCGACTTCACCTTTGCCACGTAATCCGTCGAAATATTTGCGCTGGATTCTTTCGATATCGTCTGGGAGAAACCTCCGCTCTTGAACCATAACCCCTGATTATCTTTCAGCGGCATGTCACCCGACCAAGCGTTGCAATCGTTGTCTGACGGGCTGACGTCGGCTTGAGAGGACCTAGCCGCACAAACCCGACAGTCCGCAACCGACCCAATATCGGTCATTGAGTTATGCTCGATTTGGACGGAGAGCGGTATGTCTGTTTTCGAGTGATCTAGCTTCGAAAGCGATTTAGTTTGGAGGCAGACAATCCGTCTGCGACCCAAAAAAGATGTCTGACTGAAGACCCTCATGAGGAGATCCGAAACTCAATCTGCACCGGTCAGAAAATCAACGATTGACCACATCATATCCGAACAATCGAAAGTCGCGCTCATAGCGATAAGCGACCATCTCTCTGAGTTCCGCATCATAGTAATCCAAAAAGTGGCCGCGCATGGACGCATTGACACGGGGCAGCGGGAAAGGCGGTCCCCCAAACCTGGCACGGATGGCGTCAATCTCGGTCTGGATGTCCTCGTATCGAGCAACGTAGCTGACCATCAGTTTACCCGTCTTGCGGTTGGTCACAAATTCTGCCTGTGGACGCATCCAGATATTGAGTAACTGGTCTTTGTCCTCAAGCGAGGCCTTCATTGTGCCCAAAGGATCTCGTTGCATTCGCCCATTCTTCTGGTTTCGGAATGCGTTATAAGAAACGAAACGATCATAGGGATTGCGCACGAAAGCGAAGCTAAAGAACTCGTCATAATTGGCATTGGGAAGATGCCGTTCGATCTGACATGCCGTGAGGTGCCCGTGGCCGAACTTCGCCAGCTCGGGTATTGGAAAACTCTTCTTCAAAAACAGCCTACATTGCTCCCAATCATCGTCTGCGAGCAAGGGTCGTAGCGCACTGCGGATTGTATGCCCTGCCGTCTTGGGGATCGCGATGAATATGAACTTATGGCGAAACGAGACAATCATTCGAAGTTCAAGACCTGCATCGCCTGCGCAATTGCCGCCCGCTTCGAGGTTCCGGACCTCTCTAGCAAACCCAACAGCCTGTCCATATCAATGTACTCGCTGCGTTGAGGCGTGAGTGCCCCCGAACGAATCTCATCAGCAATACGCTTGTAAACCGCATCGACTGCTGCAGCGCCTGCTTCGACACGGACCGTTTCAAACTTGCTGAGGTTGTCGACAACTCTGTCGGGCAACATTCGACGCATGGCATTGCGGAAGACGAAACGCTTCCATTTCCCCCTGCGGAACTGTTTTCCAGCATCGACAGCGCAAATTCCATTACGCGACGATCAAGCAAGGGATAGCGGTATTCGAGAGCTTGTTTGCGCCCGTGGATCGCCCAACTCTCAATGCGCGCGGTCATATGTCCGTTGTTAAGCAGAAACATCTGCATTTCGCGGACGGAGCAAACCTTGGGTTGCTGCGGTGCCCGGTTTGTCTTCGAGCGCGCGAGCCAGTCCTGGTTCAGCAACGGCTCAACCGACGAGCGCGCGCCGTCAACAGCGTGGCCCGTTCTTTGTAACAGCCAATCTGAGACATTTGATGGAAGAGAAGGCAACACGGCGTGGGTCAAAATACGCTTGAAGAATGGCCCGTCAAAGTCGCGCAGGTTTTGCGCCAGCGTGTGCCAGCGCCCCGTCCTGAACAACCACGGATAGTAGGTGCGGCCATTGTGCGAAGCCAACTCATCGCCGCCCCAACCGGATAGTATCATCCCAATATCTTTGGTCTTGGCTTGGGCCTGAACATGCACCTCAGTGGTGAAAGTGCGTTCCATTGGCGAGCGCAAGGTGTCGCCGACAAACAAATGATAGAGCCGCTCCAAATCGGGTTGGAAGTAGTTCAGTGTCAGCCTTTCCTGTTCAACAATGGCTTCCAACCATTGATGCTCTGGCGAAGAACGGCTTTCGGGAGTGGGGCGAGGTTGCCAACAAAATGCCTCTGGCTTGGCCTGTCCCACCCCCTCGAGACGCCGCATCGCGAGAATGGCGATCGCTGATGAGTCGAGCCCGCCCGAAACGTGCATTCCCAACCCGGTTGCGTGCCCGTCCTTTGCGCCAGCCTGGGGTGAATATAGACAATCGCCAACCGCTCGATCGACCAAATCATGCAACGCTTCGGCGTAGTCCTGGTCAGACTCAAGTGAGAGCGCTGCCACCGCTTCTGGATGCCAATAACGAACGATCCTTGGCGCGCCCGAACCAACGAGCGTCAAACTGTGGCCGGGTGGCAATGTCTTAACCCCACGAAAGAACGTGCGGCCTACGTCGATATCACCCCAGTTTGTGAGTGAGCTGGCGATCCACTCTTCATCCAGGGCAAAAGGCTCTGTGGCTGAATCCAAAATGACGCCCAGATCATTGGCGAAAGCGAAAGCCGAGCCGCGGGTGGCAAAATAGAATGGCTTGGCCCCGATATGATCGCGGGCACAAAACAATGTGCGCTTTACCGGATCCCAGATCGCAAAGACATAGTCGCCAAGCAGATGTTTGGGGCAGTCACTTCCCCATTTTCGATATGCCGACAAGATAAGGGTTAAGTCTGTCGGATTGTCGGCGGCGTTTTGACCCAACGCAGCCATCAAGCTTTCCCGGTCATGCAACCGAGCATCAGCTAAAATCGCAAGTCGATGGTCTGGATCAAACTTCGGCGGCTGCACCCAATCTCCGGGCATAGCGCTGCGACCAAACTTGGTCAGACGCGACATCTCGTCGTGCCAGTTTTTTGAAAGGTCGATTCCTTGTTTGCTTAGTGTCGGCAATGCCTCGTCAAGATCGAACCATCTTGAGGCAAAATCTCTTTCACCGGCAAGCAGTCCGGCTAGAATGGTCATCTCTCACTCGTAATCGCTAGCCCCTAGGGCTCATTCGCTTCGATTGCGCCAAGCTCGCTGAGCTCTTGCAAGAACTCAATGGTCTCTTTCTCGCATTGATCTGGTGCCACATCATATTCGTCAACCAGGGCCGCGCAGACCGCCGCAACGGTTTGCAGTTCTTCGATCCTCTTCCAGATAAATGCGCCGACCGGATCAATGTCAAAATACTCGCCGCTCTCGATGTTCATTACCACGACCTGGTCGTCGAGATCGGAATAGAGTACCCCTTCCGACAGTGTGATCACCGTATCCGCTGTTATCTCCACTTTAATTCCTCGCTATCTCCACTTTAATTCCTCGCTATCTTCAATTTTGTCTGGAGCGGTCAAAAGCACTGTGGCAGCTCATAGCCAAGCCGTTGCATCATTGCACCATGTTTTCGAACAATTTTCTCGACTTGATCTTGTGTCAGTTTGGTTGCCCAATCGCCAGAGACGCCGCTCCTGAAGAAACTCTCGGCGCGGGGCATACGCTCTTGAAACCCGGTGGCGGCTTCCTGCTGTTGGAGGCGATCAAAACTTGAGAAACGGATCGCTTTCTCCAATCTCTGTGCGTCAAACTCCAACCCAACGAACCGAACGATCTTCTCAAAGCAGCCAGCAGCATCTTCCAGCAAATCTTCATACCGGATGGTCAAACGCGTGAGCTCACTCTGCTCCAACCAGCTTGCGGAATGATCGCTCCATGTTCCCATATGCTCGACAAAGCGCAATGATCCACCGCTCATAGTCGAATTGGGGTTCGCCATCTTCCTGATTGTTTGGTCCAAGCTCATCGCGTTATGGTGTGCAAACGAGACGGCAACATCCAGCGGATTCCGTACCAGATGAATCGTCTTACATCCGGACAACGGACCAAACAGTGACACGCCCGAAGGAAACCTGCGATAGGCTTCGTGGGTCTTGATGAAGAGCGGCTTCGCTAGATTGCTGACCAAGTGCTGATGGAAGATTGGGCGATAGTAATTGAGCTCGTCTCCGGTCATGTCGGAAGATGCCATACCCATTAGGTCATCGAAATGCTCGCGTAGGAGATACGACCATCCGCCTTCGAGGTCGTTTATGTGCGCTGGCTCCTCACCATCGCGCTGATAGTTGGTCAGGAACACGCGAACCCACGTGTTGCCGCTCTTAGGGAAGGAGGCCAACCACACGATTGGAGGGATTTCTGATACCATTAAGCGATGCGGTCAGACCGCCTGATCTGCGAACTTTTGTGCATGGGTTGTCACTGCATCAGCCAACTGATCCAACGCAAAGCCATCTCTTGGTCTCAAAACGCTAAAAGCCGGAACCTGCCGAGCGAGGGCAATCATGGTCTTGAAGTGTTGAGGTAACATCTTGTGGCCTTTCAAGAAGCCTTTGCGGAAGCCCTGCATATTCAGCCGGTGATGCGCGTCTCGCAGCGGTACGCGCTCAATGGTGACCTCGGATTGATTGTCTTGCTTTAGGATATAGATGGCGCCAATCGGGCGCGGAGTATCGCAATAACTTTCGCTCGGCAGCAGGTATTTGTCCAATTCGGGTCTGACTCGGCTGCTAGTTTTTTCCTCCAAAGACAGCTTGCCCAACGCGTCATCCCAAAGCCGTGATGTGGGGAAGGAAGGGGTGGCGCAGAACCGACCCGACTGATCCTGGGTGAGCGCCACCACGTCGTCAGCGATCAGTGCATGACCAGCTTGCACCAATCGAGCTGCCAATGTGGATTTGCCCATCCCGGATGGTCCGGCAAAAACGGCCGCTTTGCCGCAGATCTCCACTGCACTGCTGTGCAGCAAACTCTTGCCGCGCTGTTGCAAGATCGCCGCCATCATTGACCCCATCATGTAAGCGGTGACTGCGTCGTCCCCGACCGCATCATTTTCCCGTTCGATCAGCAACATCTTTCCGTCGAGCGCGAGAAAACTGGCGACGCCCGTGACCTTCATCAGGAACTTACCTGGCATCGCCTCCCAATTGGCAAAGGTCTTGCGATTCTCTGACCAATCTGCCCCAAGGTGCGAGCCTACCGCTTCATGGAGGATACTCAGGTCGGGAGTTTCGAAGTCTGCAGTTGCAAGCGACGGCAATGGCCAGTCCGACACGATATTGAGCCCAAAGGCGCGATATCTCAATTCTGTCTGAGGCATGAGGCTCACGCGTGTCTTGATGCTGCTTGATCGGGTAAGGTTGGGCTTGCCGCACGATCAAAATGCTCAAAGATCAGATGAATGCGCTCGTCTTTGCCGCGGTTCACGGCGCCATGGCTTACAATGTTATTGACCTCATATGCTTGGCCGACCTTGAGATGCCTTTTGGTGCCATCGACAAAGAACATGGTCTCAGAATTAGTCTTGAGGGGGACATGCACTTTATGCGTAGTGCGGTTTGAACCTCCGCCGTCGCGGTGTGGCTCAATGCGCGCACCCGCAGGCATGCGTGCGAGCATTACCTTGGAATACGCGCGGTCTCTATGGTCATACTGGTCTGTCACTGCGTCCATGATTGGCAACAGAATGCGCTTCCACATCGTCCAACTTGGGTTGTCGTAACTCTCTCTTGGGTCCATGTTCCCCGGCGTGAAGCGGAACACCATGTGTTGGGTCTTACCAAGCACCTCGAACTTATTCTCTTTGATCGAATCCTCGAAGAGCCAAAGCCGTTCGCCCATCCGCTCGACCACCGCCAGCAACGGCGCGATGTCGACTTGCCCCAGATCACGATAATCTCTCGGCTTTGTAACTTTCAGCATACCCAGATCATCCCTGGGATTGGTCGTCACATCGTCTGTCTCATGTTGCGCCATGGCTGGTATATGTGATCATTCAGGTGTCTCTTCAAGCGCCAATCAAGCGCCATGCGAATGCGGGGTCGCAGGCAATGCGCATTGCTCTCAAGTGATAGACAGTTTGATCTCTGAGCAGCCGCGAATACGGTTGCACTGCAAAAAACTCGCGTTGAAATGGCTTGCAATCTATGCAAACGGTCAAGGTCTGTGGAGTAGGTTTGATCAGATGGCGCTTTTGCGATTCGCACACGGCCAAGCTGAATCAGCTGAGTGGAGCAGAGATTTTTAGTCTTGGAAGCCAAGAGAGATAGAAAGTGGGTCTGAACGGCATGGCCAATAAAGAACAGAATAAGCGCGAATGGAGCGCACCAAAGATCATTCGCCGCACGGGCATTGGTGAAACTCGAGGAGGCCCAAATCCCTACCCTATCGAGGTTGGCACCTACTTCCCTTCTTGAACATCCAGCCATTTGAATTGATCGATAAGGCGCGGCTTCACCGAGTCTGAACCCGCCAGTTCGAATCCGAGAATGAAATTCACGTGTGCGCCCCCACAAAGGGCTACTTACCGCTCTGACGACTATTGTAGAGCGGTGGGCTGGAACAGTTCGCGAACCCATGTCTGAATCTCTCTTAGATTATGCAACCTCTTGCTTGATTGCATAATGGAGATCCAGCGCGATCGCAGGGCCTGTGCAGATAAGGTGCCGGTCGCGTCCGCTTTCACCCCCAGAACGGATATCTTGAAGGCATAAGCAGATCGACAAAAGCGGACACGCTCTGGAGACAAGTTGCATCCAGACTGCCTCCGCCGCCACCCACCCCCAGCACTGGTCTCTGGCTCTGGCTCAAGACTGGACCCTTAGAAGCGGTTCGGCAAAGAGACACGACTCAATGCCAGAGGGGCTTCTCATCGGCTGAGACTGGGAAAAGAAGCGGGCAGAAATTGTCCAGCCGAAACGAAGTCATAAAGCTAACTCAAGCAGCTTCGGCGGAGCGCTGAATTCTATCCATCACTAGTTGGTAGTGACGCTTCATGGGCTCGCTCAAGTAGCCCTGTCGAATAGAACGCAATCGACCGCGCAGCGCCTTGGCTCGACCTTGTTCCTGTCTCGGAGAGCGTTGTCTCCCGGCAATCACCGAGCCAAGTTGAAAACGACTGCAGTGGTCAACTCCGACGGAGCCGCGAAGCAATGAAAGATTGGGCAGTTCAACTCCTTCGGACACAAATGCGCGGATCAGCGCAAGGTAACGCTTGTCCTCCGCGTTGGGCTGGAAACGCACCTCTTCGAGTCTCGGCCAAATCGCAAATGCAGCAAGACCAACCGCACGCTGCAAGGCGTTTCTTCGTGTATCCATTGGGCATCGCTCCAACAACCCATCGCAAATTACAAGAGAGACGCTGCTTCGTCAAAGAGAAGTCACTCTCCCGACGATATTCGCTAATAATGCGGCAGTGCTATCTAAGTGCTTTTCGACAGAGAACCGCACCGCTACTTTATGGTTAACACCTTTGTATTGAGGGCGATTCGTTGGGCAACCGTTCCAGAGATTCAAGAGAGACGATCTCGCAAAGACGAAAATTCTGGCGATTTGTGGTCGGGGCATCCAAACGCCACACGATCAATCGCGTGCTCGGTCTGGCGTTGCTAGGCGCAGTAAGTTTTGGTGTCGGCGGGTGGATCGAAAGGACTGACAATCCTGCCTCGCTGACCGCCTGGGCCGAAGCGCTTTATCGTACCGCGCAGCTATTCACTGTCGAAATGAATGCGGATCAATTCAAAGATGTGGAATGGCCGCAATGGGTCGCGGGGATATGCGCGATCGTTTTCCTGGTCGGCACAGTGATCGTGAATTTCGGTCGCAATCTCATCACCAACCTCGCTAGCCTCTGGCACTCATTCTGGGGTGACCCCCACGCTGTTGTCATAGGGTATGGTCACCTAGGCAAAGCAGTGGCAGACCGGCTTGCCGAAAAGAATAGACGTCTGCGGGTCATTGCAATCGATCGGGAGATCGCCTCGGTTGACCGCACCGCCGCGCGCGAGATATCAAATTTCGCGCTTGTGGAAATGGACGCGTTTGACCGTGAAAAGCTCTCCAAGGTTCCGGTCCGTATCGAAACAGCGGAAGCGATCATCATTACAAGCGGCAGTGATGAAACCAACCTGGCGGTTGCGCGTGAGGTATCCGAATGGCGTCGCGAGCGCCGCAAGCGCGACAGCCTCATGCCAAAGTGGCAGAAGAGTAAGTCCTGGCAATTTGGACGAGGCCTGCGAAAGGCGTTTGCCCATGTCCGAGAAGTTTTGCGTAGCGATAGAACCGGCCCGACCCACCAAGATGCCAAGAAAGTCGAGGTCCAATTGCCCTATTATCATGGCGTTTGGGTGCATCTGGACCACCACCACTTGGCCGAGCGATTGCGCGACGCGCAAGCCGATATTGGGGAACCGTCGGACAAGATCAGCCCATTCGAGCTCTACGAAGCCAGTGCACTTGATCTCTTGCTAAGGCATTCTCCCGCGCTCGAAGCACGACAAGCAGGTCTGCAGCGCGCGCACGTCGTAATATACGGGTTCAGCGACTTTTCCTGGCACATGGCTGAGCAGGTGCTGATGAATGCGCGCATGCCCGCACCCACTTTTGCCGCCCCAAAGGTCACCTTTGTCGTGTCGAAGGACGAAAGTGCCGAAAAGCGCTGGAACGCTCGCCACGCCTCTTTGCGCGACGCCCACGGCAACGCGCGAGACGATCTCCAAGTGGATTTCATCGAAGTGGACCAGTTCGAGGAAATCGAATGGCACAACTCGATGTGTGAGTTGTTCGCTGGTCCGAAAGATGGAAGATACCAAGGCATCGACAACGGCCCGCCGCCCAGCCTCCATGTCTTTGCCCATGAAGATCAGACGGTGAGTCTGACCAACGCTCTGTCAATGCGCGCGGCCATGAAGCGCGCCTATCGGGCAGCCGCTCCTATAGCGGTGTTCGCTCCTAGGATTGGCGCCAACAAGAGCGATCTCGTCGCGGAGAGCGCGATCCGGCAAAACCAGGTTATGATTGTAGGTGATCCTTGGAGCGCGACGGAGTTCACCGGCTTTGGTGGACGGCATCTGGAAGAGTTCGCGCGCGCGCTGCATGAGAAGTATCGGAAACCGGATAGGAACGGAGACCCAAAGACCAGGGCACAACACGTCGATCCCGGTCCATTTGATCAACAAACCTTTACCATGCAGCTTTCCAATCGGCGCGCAGCGTTCCACTTTGTGCAGAAATTGCGACTGCTTGGTTTTGAGGGCGCCTTTCCAGACCAAAGGACGTTTCGGCTTGACGCAAATGGGATCCGGTCGATTGGCAAACTCCTTTGCCACGAAGGTGAGACAAGCCACGAAACTGGCGACGTTGATGAACCAATCGACGGTAACCGATCTCCGACCACTGAGTTTGAGCGCTGGAATATCTTTGAGCACATGCGATGGCGCACGGATCGGTTCCTCGAAGGTTGGACCGAAACCGAGAAAGAGCGAGAAAGGGACGACGACCGGAGAAAGCGCTATCAGCTTCTGGAGAACTTCTGGAGGACTGAAGACTATTACCGCGACGAGATACTCAAAGACGCCGCGCATTACGAAGAGTTTCGGTCGCATTCGAAAGACGGAGCAAACACGGGTTGGGGAACACGGCGTGTAGTTGACAACTTCCATTGCGGCGCGGCGCCCCGATGGACGCTCGTGCCAGACACCGGAGGAGAGCCGAATTCAAGGACGTTGCGGCTCGACTTGCCAGATGGTCTGCGCGATCATCCGCAGCTGAAGCAGTGGCAAAAAGAGGACCCAAACCTGCTGATGCGTCGTCAAATTCTACTTCCACGTGAGCCCAATTTTGACGTCACAGGCTTCAAAAACTGGAATGAACACAAGGCGCAGGTACAGAACGCGATCGAGGCGGCAATCAACCGCTGGGAGGCGGAGACGCCCGATCTTGAAAAGGCCGCGCTTCAGTTCCGGCGGTGGCGAGGTGAGGTGTTCGAGTGGATGCCGCCCCGCGACGAAAGTCTGGAGCCAGGTGAAGTAAGACGGCGCGAAGGCGTGACCCTGCCCTCCAAGACCATCGGCTTTACCGGGCATATCAATCTCGCCAAATACGATATGGATCCCGACCAGCTGCGGGCCCTTTTCCTGGATGAGCTGCCGCGATTGATACCTGAGGGGGCGCATATCATGACCGGAGCTGCATCGGGAGCCGATGAGATATTCCTTGAGGCGGTTGCGACGCTCAAGAACGAGGCCAAATGGCACAACCCTCCCCATGTCACCATCTTGGCTCCGTTTGTTGGGGTCGCCGAGACCTTCTTGTTCGATGATCAAAATGACTGCGCAATCGATGATCGCAAGTGGAATGGATTGGGTTTCACCGTGCGCCGAACGGAGGTGATCAAAACAGGCGAGGCTGCACATCTGGAAGTGCAACGGGAGATTCTCGATCATTCCGCTTTGTTGATTGCCGTGTGTCACGAGTCTCAGACGCATCGAGACTACCAGAACGAGCCGCCCAAACTCGAAGTAGCCGGCGCAGCTCACACCGTCGATCAAGCTCGCGACCGCAAGATTATGGTGAGGGAAATTTCCAGCGCTGACGTCAAGCGCTATAAGGCTTCGACACTGACCCCTTCGCAATTGGAGAATGACGATGTTCCGGCGCAGGCATAGTACATCGGAAAAGGCGCTTGTTAGCATAAATCCATGGCTAGCGCGCCATCTGGCTGTGGCAAAAACGCTGCCCGCTGAAGCGAAGGTGACGCTCACTGGTGGACCAAAGGATGGGGCGACAGAAGCGGTTCAAGCGATGGCTGCGGATCGGCAAACCTTTCACCTCGATCTGCTCAGTAAAGGGATGGCCGCCTGGAATCGATGGTCTGACGCAATGGAAGCGTACCGGGCAGGCCAAGATACGGGGCTCGATGAAGAACTATTCAGATTGACCGGCTTTGTGGACTTGGGTGGGCTGCAATTTAGTCAGACGATTAGCTTGAATTCGATTAGTTTCCCGACAGGGCTATCGCTGGCTGATGCCACTTTCGAGGCTGAATTCTACGCCGATCAAATGACCTGCCTTGGGCCGGCTGACTTCTCCAATGCGCGCTTTCTGGGGTCTGCCGAACTCAGCAAAGCCCGCTTCGCCAGCAGCCTGAAGCTGGAAAACGCATCTTTTATGGAGGGCGGCCAGGCGCGCTGGCTGCGGGTTGCTGAAACCCTCGATGCGCGCCGCCTTACCATCGGGAAATTCATGGCCTTTGCGGACGGACAATTCGATGGCCCAGTGACCTTTGCAGAGGCGCGGTTCGCCCGCGATGTCACCTTTCACCGCAGTGTGTTTTCTTCGCTGACGCAGTTTCACAGGACCCAATTCGACGACACGATTAGCTTCGAAGGATGCCAATTCGCCGACCTGGTAGATTTCTCGGAAAGCGGCTTTGCGGGTCATCTTGATTTGCGGAGCGCACGATTTGCCAGCGAACCGATCATTGACAAAGCCCGCTTCGCGGAACCTCCACGCATTGACGATGCAGTCTTCCCCGAAGTTGGCATTGGGGACCGGCGGACTTTACGCCAGATCGCGGCTTGATCACCCAAGCTTTTCGATTGTTGGTATGGGACGTCCAGTCTCCGATCAACCTCGGAATGATCCTGCGCGTCGCGGAGGGATTTGCCATCCCGGTTGATGTCTGGGATCCTCGCGGCGTGCTTCTGGACAAGTCGCGCGCTCGCACGGTCAGCGATTTCGCGTGCGGGGCACTTGAAAGGCCGAACACACGCATCCTCGCCTCAGAGCCAACACCCGGCAGACAGGCAGGACGCTTCATTGCAACAGCGCTGGATGAGGTGGATCCGGTCAGCTTGCCCGATTTCGAATTTCGAGAGACCGACCTCGTCGCGGTGGGGAACGAGTATGACGGGCTTCCAAAGGCGGTTATCGCGAAGGCCGACATCGTGGTTCACATTCCGATGCCATTGGTCCGGACGCCTAAACCGCGTTCCGCCACACCGCTTGATCCGACCCGTGTGGGATTCGAGTCCAAGGACGATAAGCCGGTTCTCAACACTGCAATGAGTGCTGGGATCTTGTGCTTTGAAGCAACTCGCCGCGCGCATGCGAAAGGCGATTGGTAGCGATCAGCGTCCGCGTCGCTTCCGCAAATATTCAGCTCGCTTTTCGATTAACCGCGCATTGGCTCTCGGAAATGCAATAATAGAGCCTTTGGCTTTGGCCGAAGCGGATCTGGCCTTGCCACCAGCGGAGAATTTCAAGATCTTGGCCACAGCCTCAGCTCCTTGGATAGGTACTTCGCCTTTCTTGTCGATTATGGTAAAAATTCAGTAAATCGGATGTCCCGATTTGGCACACATAGCCTTCGAAACATGATATTCTTGATTATACAAAGAGCTTCGAAGTGATTCGCGGAAGGCACTCAAATGAAACAGCGTAAACGGAAGTGTTTCATAATTTCCGCTTATGGAAATGAGCATGCCGATGAAGGTGATCCAGCGCGACTTACTTGGGAACGAAGCACCGCTGTTGTCGAAACGCTGATCAGACCCGCCGTCGAACTGATCGATAAGGAGCTTACCGAGCAAGGACTTATTGGCCTTGAATACTATCGCAGCGATTTCGTCCCCGGAGGAAAAGAAATCGGTCAGAAGGTGCAAACGTCGATCTATCGCGACGACGTTTGCATTGCAGTGTTCTTGAGAGCCAATGAGAACGTGGCGTATGAAGTGGGTCTGGCTCACGCCTTGGGGCGCCCGGTCATCCTTCTTTCTCACGACAGCTACGAGATGCCCAGCGACATTATCGGCCTTGAGCGAATCGTTTTCGCCGATGCGCAGCTGGAAGTCGGATCTGCTCCCCAAGTTGGGCTGGTCTCAAAACTTGCGGACACATTGCGTGTCCACTTACCCGCTAACGGAGCGCATGATTTTACGCCCGGCCGATTGACACAGCACGCGGCACCTCCGGCCCGTTGCATCGCGCTCGACCGCGTGCGGCCAGCATTTTCCGAATGGAGCGAAACCCTCTTAGACGCCCGTGAGTCGATTTGGCTTGCAGGGTCAACACTTTATGAATTCTTCTACAAGCGCGACGAGTTTGAAATGCCTGTGGAAGACGAGGTCAACGGTGAAGAGACGATAGCGAATGTTTTTGTCTATGAGATCCTAAGTGCGCAGTGCCGCCTCGGCGTCGACATCAACGTGATGATTCTGTCCGAGAACCACCCGGCGCTGGATCAAATCCTTGTCAGCCCCCAAAGCGACCCTGACGATGAGATCGAGGATTTTCAGCGACAGGTTCGCAAGACTACGAGCAAAGTGCGGCAGCAGATCGAGGCCCTTGTAACGCTTTCATCTCCTGACGATCCCAGCGGCACATTCCGCTTCATCAAGGTCGAACAAGGCCTGTTGCCTTCACGCGTATTGATGTCAGAGCAGCTCGCCTACATCACTCCGTTTTATTCAGCGCTGAGCATCAATACGGGTCCCGGCTTCCTGACCTTTCCCAAGGCTCAAAACGAGTTCGAGGAAAAAATTCCACCCCGAAAATTCAACCACTCGCTTTACGCCACGACCCGTGAAGAGCTTGAGTTTCTGGCCCGGATCAATCCTTCTCTGGTGATGCGCCCTGACGGAAAGATCGCCGACAATCTCATTAGGGTCGATAGCGACGACCGCGCGCAGACAGGATCGCTCTAAGGTAAATCTTAGGGTTCTGCTTCTACAACCCGCCTCGCTGATAGAAAGCGAGGAGTTGGCAGATCGTGCACATCGTAGATTTTGATCGCACGAAGCGTCACCATATGCGTGGTGCTTTCACAGCGCGCGAAGGGGAAACCCTGCGCGATGTTGTTCGACGTTTTGCAGTGACAACCATCCAATGCGATAGTGCACACGATCGCACGACCTGACCCGAAACTCTGGCTAAGAAGACACCCAAGGGAGTGCGGTCGAACAACCACACGCAGCGCAGCTAACGCCTCTCCAACTTGAGCCGCAATCGAATAGAGCGCAGGTGTATCGGAGTTTTTGCGTCGTCCTGCAATTCCTGAGGGATAGGGTAACATTCGAAGCATCAGCCCGCCGGCATGGTAGTCGACCTGATCGACAAAGGCCAAGACTGGGTCGGTAGCTGGTGGCCGGCTTCTAGCTTCCGGCTGCTACGAGCGGACATTCTGCAAACGGCCCAAATGCTTGTCGAGCTGGACCTACTTCATGTGCCTTAGGCCAGGACACTCATCAGATCAGATCTGATGAGAGCGTCCTTCAATCCCATTTCGCTTGCGTACGCGTAGATTGCTGTAGTGGTGATGTCCTCATGATTGAGCAGTCTCTGAGGAAATCTAAGGTCAGCGCCCTCCTCCAACAGTAAGGTTGCGCATGTATGCCGGAGCATGTGAGGCGCATACTTTCCCGCAGGCAAATCATCCTGTGATGAGCTTCACTCGACTTCCGAAGTAGGTCAGCTGTGCGGTTTCATGCGTGGACAGTCTGTACCTTGAGAATACTGTGGCAAGTGACGCGCTAGTAGCTGGAGGGAGCTGGGCCCCATTCATATAGTAATTCCCAGACTGCATGACGACTGTGGCCTCACCGCCCTCATCGTAGACCGGGTTCCAGTAAATGTTGTCACGCTTCAAGATATCGCAGACCTCGTCCTTTAGGCTGATCAGGTTAGCGTATTCTGTTTCATTGGCTTGGCTTCGGGGCTCCAAAGGGAGCATATTTCCCACAAGCATCGAGACAACGACTAGCGCGGCTAACAGGCCCTTAGAATTGGATGGTGAGGCACTTTCAGCATTCCGGCGAAGGATCCGGTCCACTCTATCTCGCAAAGGACCAGAATACTCTGACGAGAATGCAGTTAGGATTATGGGATTGACGGATTTGGAGATGCTTAGCTTCAACAAGCCTGATGCCAGAGGCTTGGGTTGAGATATCATGCCGATCGCGAGCCTATCGCAAGCTGCTTCTCGCTCAATCGCGACAAGTCTAAGTAGGATCCACACTAGAGGATTGAAGAATAGCAGGGCCTTTAGCACGGCTTCGACGAAAACGTGGATCGCGTCATGCCTGAGGACGTGTGCAAGCTCATGCGCCAAAACCGCTTCAAGTTCGTCGTGACTGAGCTGGACAAGAGCGGCAGGCGGAAACAAAACCGTCGCCCTGCAGAAGCCGATAACGGCGGGAACCAGAAGCCTATCAGACTGACCAATTGTGACTCTTTCCTTCAGTTTGGCTCTGCTCAGGAGGTTGGCAAAGCGCGCTTCAAGTGCAGCGTCATTTAGCGGGCGAACTTCATCGCGTACTTGTTGTGCCTTCTTCCAATCAAGCGCGGTATTCGCGAGCATGGCGCCTGTGCCCAAGGCCCATATCTCAAGCAAAGGGAAATGCCAGATAGGAAGCTGCAGGGCGGTTGAAGTCTGATGAGGCACCCAAAGGAATGACATCGTGATTCCTGGAGGGATAAGGTAGACCAAGGCGATCCCAAGATTTGCCCGCAATATGGCCTGCTCGCGGGGTATTAAAGGCAACGTCAACCAGTAGGTGAACAGCACAAGAGCTGCTACCAATATACTATGGAGAGCGATCGCGAAGGCTATGCTGCTCAATCTTCGCTCCGCTCGATCTCATCCAACAACTGCCGAATGCCGGCGATGTCCTCTGCAGACAGATCTCCAGTTCCAATAGCCTGCTGGACCAATGCATTGGTGGAGTTGCCAAAGACGTTTCGAATCATGCGCTTCAGAATGTTCTCCCGCGCCGATTCTGGCTTGGCAATTGGTCTATACGTGATCTGCCTGCTTTGTTTAGGGACTCGCGCGACAAGACCCTTTTGCTCCATTCGCTGTAGTCGCTTGAGGATGGTCGTGTAGCCCACACTCGTAGCACGACAGACAATCTCGTGCAGGTCAGAGACAGTCGCCTCGCCCAGATCCCAAAGGATCTCCAGAGCTTCAAGCTCAGACTCGGATGGTTGGCGCTCGCTCATCGTCAGCTGAGTATTACGTCGCTTGACGTATTGCAACCAGGCAAGTAGTACGTCATTTGACGTAATACGGAGTAAGCAGTGCGCTATCCCATCCTCTTTCTTGCATTTGCGCTTTCCCTTTTACCTCTAGCCGTTTCTGCCCGCTCGCCTGCGAACACGGATGCGATCGTTGCGCAGGTCGGTGAGTACTACGGCGCCGAAGCGCTGCTTGCTGCACAAACAATCCGGCTCGAGGAAGACATCCGCACCTTTTATGACGGATACAGTTACGGGACAGATTTTCATGATCTAACCGCGCAAAAGAGGCATTTCATCTTGGCCCCCAAAGACCAGGAAGGCAGCGCTGAGTATCTCACACAGATTGGCTCAAATACGTTTCATGCTCGGGCTGTATTGATGAACGGAGCGGGTCTGATGGTCGATTATGGCAACGAGACTTACCAATTGTTGGGACGCCAAGAGTTCTACGCTCAGTTTGGATCAGTCATCCGGTCGTCCGACCTGCTGTTGGCGAGAGAGCTTATTGCGCGACCTGAAAACGCGACACTTGGCGGAAGAGAGATGTGGCTTGGGCGGTGGCATCGGCGAGTGCACCTGTCTGACGCTCAGGGAGGGCCCGAACTCATTATCTTCGTGAACGAGCAAACAGGACGCATTAGCCGAATGCATCGAGTACTCGGCTCTGGGTTGCAAGTGAGCTACACCTTTGACCGTCCCGTTTCGCGCGACGGGCTTCGGTTTGCGTCAGAGCAAAGCGTATTTGCAGGCGATCGTTTGCTCTATCTCAGCATAGATCGGCACTACGCAATCAACGCGCCAGGTGATATGCTAGCGATTGGAGCCGATCCATTTGTGGTAGCAGAGCCTGCGCGTTCGCCTACCTCTGAGCCTTCCGTTGAAGAGGTCGCCAAAGATGTATTCCACGTGGGCCAGAACGAGGCATATAGCACAATCTTCATCAGACCCGATGGGTTTGTCGTCTTCGGAACGCGCGCGGGTCTGGACAACCGAATTGCTCTATTCCGCCAACGAACTGCCAACGATCAGCCCGTTCTTGCCTATGTCACAGCTGACCATCACGCAGTCGAATTAGCTGGCATCCCTGACGCGGTCGCAGACCAAGCTCCAATCTATATCACTGCTCCAAGCCTTGCGGAGTTGGAGACGCAATATCCGGGTTACATCGAGTCTGGAAAGCTCATCGCAGTCGAGGACAGGATCGAAATCGCGGGTGTGCAGGTTTTAGCGTTTTCAACATCTCACGCGGCAAAAGTGCTTGCTGTTCTGTCTCCTGACGGTGAGACAATCAGCCAAGTCTACCACTATGCCAATCCCTATCGCGATGCTCCATTCTTCGTAATGGACGTCGCAGTGACGTTTGCCGATGCACTCAGAGCAAGAGCAGTTTCGCCCCGCATCCTGTTGTCTGGCTCAGGGCGAAATCCGGTTGCATGGCGTGAATTTGAGGCAGCTTTGGCTAAGGGTGTGCCACAAGTCTGCCGCCGAAATCGACCAATCTGCCAGGGTTGGAAAGTGCGATAGCATCTATTGCATTGCCGTGCTGTCGTCCGAGGGGGGCAGCTGCGTCCACGGTCGAGAATATGAAGGCAAATTTTTCAGACCAAAGACCACGAGGTTTGCTCATGAGACTGGCAAAATCGCTTCAGGTATCTCCACTCATTCTCTCAGGATCCTGTTTTTCATCGACTAGCCATGCGGCCGATTTCACTTGGCATATGTTGCTTTCGCATGACCGGACCGGGCAAATTGAAGCGGGCTCCAAACTCCAGGTAATCAACGCTGTCCGCAATGGATGCAGGCTGCGCGTAGCGTGGGGCTCAAGGCGTACGTCCCATCCAATATCGAGCATTGAACATGTGTCGGAAGTTAGTTGGATTAGCGTCCGGAACCAAGAGTTCATCAAGGCTCAGATCGGAGGTCTCATCACGAACTTGGAGGCCCTCGGTAACTTTTCAGAGAATCATCCAAGGCTGGAAAGATTTGGAGGTACAGAGCAAGTAGTGGAGTGGTGGGCTACCCTTTCCACCGATGGTTCTTTTGACGCTGTTTGGTTTGCACCACATTCAGGACAATTCATAGCGCGTATCCCACAGCGACACCCAATGAAGTGGTACTCAGACTGCCGACCAAGCGAAGCAGCGGGACCTCTCTTCCCGCCCGAGGATCTCTGAAAGGCGGACCGCGTAGATCTGTGGAACCCGTCGAGGCGCATGGTGTACGATGGTTCATCCTGGACGACACTGGTCGGGCCGGCGGCGGAATGTCGGCTCAGGACTGAATGGGAACGGAAAGTCGGCATTCGGCTAACCGACCCAGATGCGGACGTCATTCGGGTGGAGGCGTGCTACGAAAGGCGGATGGACTGCATCCTTCAAGTCCTTGGAACAGGCGCCTCAACGAGCTCGGGGATTCGTAGCCGCAGGCGTCGGCGACCAATTCTATGGAGATGTCTGTTTCCGACAATAGAGCCTTGGCGCGTTCTATCCGTTGGAGCGCCAT
The DNA here is from genome assembly GCA_965249945.1 of Erythrobacter sp. GTDB lineage: Bacteria > Pseudomonadota > Alphaproteobacteria > Sphingomonadales > Sphingomonadaceae > Erythrobacter. The sequence continues at coordinate 3,206,689 of OZ252258.1, forward strand.
CCAGTCACCAAACTTTGACCCTGTCATCTCTTCGAAATGGCGCATGAAGGTGCGCGGCGTAAGGCCGGCAAGGCGAGCTGCGTCATCAATTTTGTGCCTCGCGGCAAGATCTGCGCGGAGAGTGTCCAGAATTGCTGCAATACGGTGATGTTTATTTTGCGGCAAGATGGGCTGGCGAGCGCGCTGAAGTTGAGCCCCAGCTCGGAGTGCAGGCACCACCAATCGTTTGGCAACCGCATTCGCCTTGTTCTGACCAAAGTCTTCTCTCACGATTTCTAAACAGAGGTCGATCCCAGCCGCGCTGCCAGCGGATGTGTAAAGGTTGCCGTCCTTGCAAAACAGCGGTGCGTCTTGCACGTTGACATCGGGAAACGCCCTTAGGAAGTCTTCGACAAACTGCCAATGCGTGGTTGCGGATTTGCCCTTAAGAAGGCCTGTGGCAGCGAGCACATAAGCTCCCCCGCAGATTGCAACAATCCGAGAGCCGCGCTGGTTTGCTGCTCGCAAACGGGCCGCAAGACTGTTGGGTACATCCTTATATGGTGCGCGCCACCCAGGAAGTACGATAATGTCGGCCCGGTCCAGCGCCTCCAAGCCCGTCGCGACCGCCATTTCGACACCTATGGCGGAGATGTTTGAGCCGTCAGCGCTGCACACTTCGAAGCGATACCAGTCTTCGCCAAACTCCGGTCTGGCTAGTCCGAAAACCTCCACTGCAATGCCAAATTCGAACACAGAAAGCTTGTCATAAACGACTGTAACGACCTTGGGTCCGGTCAACGATGAACGGTCAATTCGCTCCATAATCCATGCGAAATAGGCAATTTTGTCACTATTTGCACGGTTTTTGTTCGTTCAGGCAGTCGCGCGCAATGCCGCATCACCTTAGTTCACGACCACATCAAAGGAGTGCGTAAATGTCTGAACAGGATGACGTGTTTGAAACGGCTTATCGCCACTCGCGAGCCTATATGCGCGACATTCCCGAGCGTGCCGTTATGCCAAGCGAGGAAGCGTTGCAGAAGCTACCACAGTTACGCGAACCTCTTCCGTTTGAAGGGGAACCTGCAGCCCAAGTCATCGATCGCCTTCACGAATTGGGATCTCCCAATACGGTTGCGTCTACTGGAGGTCGGTTCTTCGGCTTCGTCGTGGGTGGCGCACTTCCGGTTGCCGTCGCTGCCAGCTGGCTCGCTTCGAGTTGGGATCAGAACGCTGGAACATGGGTATTGTCTCCCATTGCGGGAGACTTAGAGACTGTTTCCGGTGAGTGGATGCTCGAACTGTTCGGCCTGCCCCGCGATGCGGTTTTTGGGTTTGTGACAGGCGCCACAATGGCGACGTTCTCTTCAATCGCAGCAGCGCGATCGGCATTGCTCCGCCGCCGCGGGTTCGATGTGAAGAGGTCAGGTCTGGCTGGTGTGCCGCCAATTCGCCTCATCATGAGCGAAGAGATCCATCCAACGAACAAAGCCGCGCTGGGATACGCCGGCTTTGGGACCGATCAAATTGAATATGTGCCAGTGGATGATCAGGGCCGGATGATTCCTGAGAAGATGCCGCCGCTCGATGATCTGAGCTTGGTCATGCTCCAGTCTGGCAACATCAATTCAGGCGCATCGGATGATTTTCAAACCATCTGTGAATTGGCCAAGGAAGCGGGGGCATGGACACATGTCGATGCGGCCTTTGGCCTCTGGGCGCGTGTTAGTGAGCACAAGAAACACTTAGTTGAAGGCATAGAGTTAGCCGACTCCTGGAGCGTCGACGGCCACAAATGGCTCAACCTGCCGCAGGATTCTGCGGTCTATTTCTGCAGGGACGGCGAGGCCATTCACGACGCGTTTGGAGTAGACGCAACCTATCTGATCCGTGATGGCAATCGGCAGGGAAACAACTTCACCCCCGAATTAAGCCGTCGGGCGCGAGGGGTGGAGTTCTGGGCTGCGCTAAAGTCCTTGGGTCGCAATGGCATCGCCAATATTGTCGATGAGACCTGTCGACACGCCCGAGTATTTGCCGATGGCATTGCACAATCGGGACTCGAAGTGCTGAACGATGTTGTGCTCAACCAGGTCGTCTTCAGAGCCGGGTCGGCCGAGCAAACCAAGCAAGTGCTTGAGCGGATTCAGAACAGCGGAGTGTTGTGGCTCGGACCAACGACTTGGAGAGGCGCCTATGCTCTGCGTATTTCCGTCTCATCTGCCGCGACGAATGACGCCGATGTTCAGCGATCTCTTGAGGCAATCCGAAGTGCGGTCGTGCAGGTTACGCGTCAAACTTCCCTTCAAACAGAAACGAAAGAAGGACACGCGCAATGAATGGCAAATCCTCAGCTCGCAGCGAACGGAGCCGTATCAGGCGGGTCAATCGACTTGCCGAGTATGACAAAGACAGCATCAAGACTATTCTCGACAATGGCTTTCTGGCGCATCTGGGCTACCTCCATGATGATATACCGATCGCCACGCCTGTCCTGTACTGGCGGGAAGGTGACTTCATCTATTGGCACGGTTCCACGGCAAGCCGGGTTATGAGAAATACCGTCGATGCCGAAGTCTGCGTAACCGTCACGCATCTGGACGGCATTGTGATGGCAAAGTCGGCCTTCCATCATTCCGCAAACTATCGCAGCGTCATGCTGTTCGGCCAAGGCGAACAAGTGGTCGAACGAGTTGCCAAGATCGCTAGCCTCAAAGCGTTTATGGATAAGCACTTTCCCGGTCGTTGGGAGACCCTTCGCCCGATCAAGGACCAAGAGCTAAAGGCAACCCTGATCGCCCGCATGCCAATCGAAGAATGCGCGGCCAAAGTCCGCACAGGTCCAGCGATTGATGATGTGGAAGACGCCGCACTTCCAATCTGGACGGGTGTTTTGGACCTACAGCAGGTCTTTTCCATCAACGAAACGCGAAGCGGTGATCCCGTCGACGTCGAAACTCCGGACCATATCCTCAGCTATGTTGGACGGACGCTATGACCTTAAGGATTTCTGGTCTTTCAAAGACGTACAAGTCAAAGCGAGTCCTGTGGGAAGCAAATGGCGTGTTCGATCATGGCCTCACCCTGCTTACAGGCCCAAGCGGCGCAGGAAAGTCGACCTTGCTGAGAATTCTGGCAACCGCCGAGACTGCCGATCAGGGGCGAGTAACATGGAACGGCCAACCTTTTCCCCGGGTAAGAAGGACATTCCGCAAGACCTTGGGCTATGCACCGCAGTCGGTTGATTTCCCTCCTGACCTTACCGGCAGAGAGCTTGGGCAACACATAGCCGCTCTCAAGGGGCTCGACCGAAGAATGGCCGATGATCAGTTTCTATGGCTGGCGGAGCGGCTCAATTTGCATGCGGAAATATCGAATCCCATCGGCAGCTACTCAGGAGGAATGCGTCGACGTTTGACTGTCGCGCAAAGTCTGCTCGGGTCTCCTGAAGCCGTAGTGCTTGATGAGCCAACCGCCGAATTAGATGCGCATAACTCACGGGCTGTTCACGCGCTTATCAAAGAACAGGCCAAAAGCGCCGTCGTGGTGATGACAACACATCTCGCCGAGCAACTGCGCAGTACCGCTGCCCAAGAACTCGTAGTGGCCGATACCCAAATCAAAACGGTTCTACTGTCGTGAATGCAATGATGTCCACCTTGCGCAGCGACCTGCATCGCTATCGCCGAAGCAAGGGACTTTGGCTGATGATCATCGCTGCACCGATCGCTGCCCGGCTGATGATATCCGATGAACAAGGGCGCGGAGTAGCCATTGCGATTGGCAATCAGCTCCCGGTGATGACGTCTCCTGTGATCGGTGTGTGGCTTGGTATTGTGGTCTCAACACTGATCCTACCAATAGCCTTCGTCTATTTGCGCGCTAACACAACACGGATCCGGCCCTGGCAATTGGAGGATGTAACGGGCGCGCATCCAAGATCCATCCTGATGGGTCGATTCCTGGCAGACTCAGCAATCCTGCTACTTGCCCTAATCGTGTTGTCCGCCTCGGGCATCTTCCTGGGCTGGGTCTTGTTGGACAGGGATTGGTCCCCGATTGAAATCGTTTACCCATTATGGATTGTCGCTGCGCCAAGCTTGCTTGTCGTCGCCGCGATAAAGACCCTCTTTGACGCTGTGCCCCCCTTGCAAGGCGCAATGGGAGAAACGACATTCCTCATTCTTTGGGCGCTGGCATTGTCCGTACCGTTACTTCAGCAAGACGCCCCATCCAGCCTGCTGGTCAATATCATCGATGTTGGTGGCTATGCGCGCCCTCTGATCGAAGGGGCTCCTGCAGGCAGCCGAGAGTTTGCTGTTGGGAGCCTCGTCCTAGAGTCTGGGCTTGTGCAACTTGATGTGAACAAGGGTCTCTGGGCCGACGGATATTGGCTCTCGCGACTGTTCTGGGTTCTTGCCGCAATTGGGATGGTTCTGCTGGCAGGACTGCTTTATCGCACCCGACAAGCCCAACGAAGAGCCTCGCTTCCATTTGCGAGCCGGATCAATCGTCGCCCCGGAGCTCCGACAGTGTCCGAGCGTCCTCCCTTAGCGAAACCAACAAGGTCGGCTGCGTTGGGATTGCTCTTCGTCGAAGCAAAGCTCCTAGCAGGATCAAATCTGCAGGTTTGGCTGCTCCTAGCAGCAGCGTTCGCCGCCGCAATTCCCGTAATGCGCGAGACCGCAATTGCCGCCATGTTGCTGCTCCTGATATTCTCTTACTCCAACCATGCTGGCCGAACAGAAGCGAGTGGCTATCGCTTATTGACCAGAACCGCTGCCATAAATGCCTGGTGTCAACGCGCAGCCTTTCTCGTTGCTGGAACCCTGATCGCAGTCATTGCTTCAGTCCCAGCTTCATTGTCCACTCTATCAATTGGTCCGGCCGTCGAAGTTGGCGCACTCGGCGGAGTTGCTGGATTCGTAGCCGGAGTTTCAGCCTACCTGACTAAGTCCGCCTTTGTCGGAAGAACGGTGTTGCTTGTTGGTTGGTATGTCTATTTCACCGGTTAGGGCCTGATCGGATACTATGCGAATGACAGAGCAGACAATTCGCCGGGCGGCGCAACAAGATGTTCCAGAAATTGTGCGATTGCTTGCAGACGATGAGCTTGGATCGCAACGGGAGGCTGATCCGGGGAATCATCTTGCCCCCTATCGGGCAGCATTTCAGGACCTGGATTCGGATCCTAACCAATTGCTAGTTGTAGTCGAAGACACCGGGGAAATCATAGGGACCCTTCAACTGAGTTTCATTCCAGGATTGGCTCGTCGCGGGGCCAAGCGCGGGCAAATCGAAGCTGTGCGAATCGCTAGGCATCGCAGGGGCGAACAGCTCGGTGAAGCTTTATTCGCCTGGGCAATCGAAGAATGCACCAAGCGGAATTGCTCCTTGGTCCAGTTGACAACCGGCAGACTTAGAACAGATGCACATCGTTTCTATGAGCGGCTTGGATTTGAGCCAACCCATGTTGGCTACAAGCTGGCATTATTGCTTGCCGGTTAGCCACGTTGAGAGAGCGATATGAGGACTTGCTCGCGAATCCGCATTCGGCCAAAGCAGTGTTCGAAAGCTGGCGTTGCGTCGGAGCAAAAGAGGCGGCTTTGTCAAACGCCCCACCGAAACCAGACATTCCGCAAACACCCCCAATAGCGGCCCTATAGCGCCTTCAGAGGCTAACCTGAGAGCTGTCAGACCGCTTCAATGATATTCGAGCCAGAACCGGCTGGTCGGCTAGCGACCCATATCCAGCCATGCTGCCGGCGCGATGGAGAGGTCTCCGATACGATGAAAGAACGTAAGAGGCTTATCGCCTATTGCCCAAAGTCGCTTGCTGCGAAGCGAGCCGCAGCCTGCGCCTTTCCCGGCTCCGTGCCAAAAGCAAGAAGAACGCTACGAGCAACGAGTAAGGCATGATCAGGCGCAGCCCTCCCGGCCAATACGGATTTCATCGCTTGCATGGTAATGCCGACAATGATGTTTGCGGCTAATTCGTCACTCTCAATTGTGAATAGTTTTTGGGAGCGACCGGCCTCTAAATCGGCTCTAAGATTCTTCTCGCTGGTCTCGCCAATCAGGTTAGAATTCTGACGCGCGGCAATATCGACCATCACTTTCGTTTCATCCGGGTGAGTAGACGCACGGCCAATAAACCTTCCGATCGTCCAGGCAACGCGCTCAGGCGCGGCTTTGATATCATCAGTTTCGGCCAGAATCTCTTCATTGAGCGCGTCGGCAATATGGTTGGCAACGGCGGTGAGCACGTCCTCCTTGGTCTCGAAGTAGTTGTAGAAGGTGCCCCTTGAGACGCCTGCCGCATCATAAAAATCTTGGGTGGTTGCCTGCTCCAAGCCTTTCTCTGCAAAAACGATCGTCGCGACATCAATCAGATGCTTGCGGGTTTTGGACCGCCGTTCCTGGCCGATTTCCGCGCGCCGTTTCAGATTCTTCTGATCAACCAAGATCGCTCCTTCTTGCTGGAAATTGCAAAGGCGCTTCTAACCCAAATTGATACGCATGTCCATAATGACACTAAGATCCAAATTGACATTTATGTATACTTTGATATTTGGAGTCGCGAAGTGGGAGACAGGCGATGAAACTCGCGAACATCAAAGGCCGAGCGCATTGGGTGACGCCACAGGGCGGCGTGGATATCGCGCACGCCTCCGATGGACGGTTTGCAGCGGACATGAAGAGCCTTCTAGGGGAGCTGCAAGAGCTCAAAGCCTGGCTCTTGAGTGCGGAACTCACCTTTGATGCGACCCTATCGATAGGTGCGCTCGATAAGGAGCTGGAGCGCCTCGACGCCCCGCTTAGCAATCCCTCGCAGATCTTCGCGGTTGGGCTGAACTATTCGATGCACGGTGCCGAGGTCGAAATGGCGATCCCCGATCAGCCGATGATCTTCACCAAGTTCCAATCCTCCATTGGCGCGCCGAGTGCGCGCGTAGCTCTGCCAACACAGACATGCGACTGGGAAGTCGAATTGGTTGCGGTTATCGGCAAGGGCGGGCGCAACATAACCAAGGCGAACGCGCTCGCGCATGTCGCGGGATTTTGCGTTGGCCAAGACTACTCCGAACGCGCCCTGCAGATGGCGAACCAACCGCCGCAATTCAGTCTTGCCAAAAGCTACCCAAACTTTGCGCCGATCGGCCCTTGGATTACAACGGCTGAAGAAGTCGACCCGGCGTCCCTTACCATCAGATGTCGGCACCAAGACGCGGTTCTTCAAGATGGCCACACCTCGCAAATGATCTTCGATGTGCCGACGCTCATCGCCTATCTTTCAGGCATCTGCGAGCTGCGCACAGGCGATCTGATCTTCACTGGCACGCCCGCTGGCGTAGGCCTCGGCTACAATCCACCACGCTACATCCAAAACGGTTGGGTAATTGAGTCCTCAATCGAGGGCCTCGGTCGGCTTGAAAACGCATGTGAGTGGACCTGACACGATGAGCAGCAAGCCAGCCATCCTTTGCCTTACCTTCGACAATTTCGGAGAAGCTTTTGACTTGCAAAACGGGCTGCATCCCAATGGACGCGCGATCGGCAAGCATCGCTCGGTGCAGATTCTGCCAGCCATTCTCGACACGCTGAGCAAGGCCCAAGCCCGAGCGACGTTCTTCATCGAGGGATGGAACGCCGATCGCTATCCGCGCCAACTGCATCAACTGGTGACAAACGGCCATGAAGTCGGTGTTCACGGCTGGATGCACGAGATCTGGCAAAATCAGAAACCCGCGCAACAGATCACCATTATCGAACAGTGCCGCCAGGCCTTTGCCAAGCTGGCGATCTATCCCAAAGGGCTGCGACCGCCTGGAGGAGCGGTGACTGCCCAGACTGCTGAGATGCTCGCATCGCGAGGTTTCACCTACACATCGGCCCTCGGCCATCGACCGCGGATCGCAGACGGCTTTGCCGAGCTACCCTTCGAGTGGGAGCATGTTGATGCGCTCTACTTCGAACCATTGCTCGCCAACGGCCGCGATCGTTTGTTCGGCACGCGCGCCACAACCGACGTTGGTGTTTGGGAGCGCGCCTTGTCGGATTTGCTTGAAGAGCTTGCTGAAAACGGCGGGCTGCGATCCGTGATCTTCCACCCTTATCTGCTGGCCGAGGACGCAGCGCGCATGGCCGCGTTTCAAGACTTTGTCGACGCGATCAGCGCCGCCCCGAATGTTGAAGTCGTGCCATCGCATTTAGTCGCATACGGGGCGCTCACCGATCGCGATTTCCGAGCTCAGTTCTTCGCCCCACCCATTCCCGCCACTGAACTTGCGCCGCAAACCGCATTCTAAGGAGCCGCCTCATGAAAATGGAACAACACGTCCTCAATGAGCTGCACAGCTTTCGCTACAAAGGCGAGAATCCGAGATACGCGCTGGTCGTCTCGCACGGAATTGGCGGGCATGCAGGAATCTACGATGTCTTCTGCCAACATCACGCGCCAAAAGGTTGTGAGATTTGGACCTTCGATGCGCCTGGACATGGCCGGTCAACCACCAATCGTCCGCGCGGCCAGTGGCGTTTGGAAGAGTGGGTGCAGGGCAGCCGCGACTATGCCACCTATGTGAAACAACTAACCGGCCTCCCGGTGTTCACAATGGGGTCCAGCCTTGGCGTAGGGGCGGCGATTTCGGCCATCAGCCACGAAGATGTGGCGGGTGCGATCCTGATGGGCTCAACCATAGTCCCGAGCCACCCATTGTTCGATCAAATTGGCTCGCCTTTCCGAACCGATGGCTGGAAGGAAGCGGTCGCGCTTTTTCGAGGTGCCGGGAAACTCGACATTGGCCGCTTCTTCAACTTCGACGAAGACTATGGCTATGCCGGAGCTCAAGAGCAGAAGAAGGCCGATCCGTGGAACACCTGGGACTACGATCTCGAAAGCTGGGCGAGCTTGTTTCAGTACGATCCCCCGGCCCCTATCAGCGCAAACACCAAGCCGGTGCTCTACTCGGTCGGGAGTGAAGATCCGACCTTTTCGCCAGAGGTCGTGAAGACCGTGGCTGAGGGAATTGGCGGCCCTGTCGACTTTCGAGTCTTCGAAGGTGCGGGTCACCAGCTGATGCTTTTTGAAACCGAGAAATATTCTGACGCCGTCCACAACTGGGCGCTCGAGCAAATCTGAGGAGACCGAAAAATGGCCACCAACATCAAGCCCAATGGCATCAACCACCTCGCGCTTTCGACCAACAATATGAAAGAGCAGATCGAGTATTTCACCGATGTGCTCGGGATGCGTCTGGTCGCGCTCTATTGGATGCACGGGGTCCAAGGCTGCTGGCATGGCTTTCTCGAGCTCAACGAAAACAGCCAAATCGCCTTTGTCTTCAATCCTGCGAATGCCGGTGCGAAAGTGCAGCATGGAGTGACCCAGCCGGGCAATATGATGGCGCCGTCAGCGCCCGGCACCATGCAGCACGTCGCGCTCAACGTCGACACGCTCGAAGACCTGCTCAATATCCGCGACCGCATCCGATCGCGCGGGGTCAATGTCACCGGCCCGCTCAATCACGGCATGTGCCACAGCATCTATTTCCATGGGCCAGAGGATATCAGCCTCGAAATCGCCACCAATGGGGATGCAGAATATCCTATCGGCGCAGACGACTGGATTGACCCGGAGGTTCAGGAACTGGCCGGGATCAGCGACGAAGAGCTGCAACGCTTCGTCAATCCTCCCGAATTTGCAGGCGAAGGCGGCGTGCGGCCTCAGCCCGAATACGATCCTGCAAGCTATCATCCCAACCTTCCCGAAGAGATGCTCAAAGGCATGATCGCGACCCCCGACGAAGTCATAACGGCCAATATGAGCGAACCGCGTCCCCCTTCCATGATGAGCGATGCCGAGCGCGCGGAGAAACACGCATGAGCCAAGCCGCCAAGCCAAGCCGCTACACCGGCATCGCCAAGTTCCTGCATTGGATCATCGCGCTCATCATGATCATCATGCTGGTCTTTGGGCAGGGCTTTGACGGAGAGAGCGGGGCTCAGCTCAGCGAAAGCCTGACCGCGCATTCGAGCCTCGGGATCACCGTCTTCGGCCTGATCCTGCTGCGGGTCTTGTGGCGCTTAGCCCACCAGCCGCCTGCGCTGCCCGAGAGTGTCGGTGAGCCTCAGAAAAAGGCCGCGCGCATCTCGCACTTGCTGCTTTATGGCTTGATGTTCGCAGTTCCGCTGACCGGCTTCTACACCGCAGCAGCGCATGAATTGCCGGTGATGTCCTATGGCGCGTTTGATCTGCGTGAAGTTATTGCATTCTTCGGCGCAAGCGATTTTGACGGCCGGCGCTCGCTGCACGAATATGCGACCTGGGTTTTGATCGGCTTGCTCGCACTGCATATCTCCGCTGCCTTCCTACATCAGTTTGTGCAGAAGGACGGTGTACTGCGCAGGATGCTGCCGGGGAAAACGGCTTGATCTTCGTGGACCACCAAAGTCCGCTTACACCCCCAGAATCAGCCTTACAGCGGTCCCGGAGGCTGTGCTGACAACGGCCGGTCGGCTTTAGCACGGTGCCAGCCGAAAGCGGCTGGTCGGCTAACGACCCAATTACAGACATTAGATTAACAGATTCGGCCACTAAGCTAGCCCGATCAAAGGCGAAACTTCTATTTGCTTCACTTACGTGCATGTTTGGCCCAAGGTCCATTTTTCTAAGCAATAGTTGGGGGCGTTGATGGTAGGAAAAGACAAAGCAGCGAAAACTGAAACCACCGGCAGCGGGCGTGGAAGTGGTCGCGACGCTCAGAAAGATTACCCCACAGCGGATAACAAAGAGGCGGATGGCGACACAGCAAAAGACGCGCCGACGGCTGAAGAAGAAGAAGCAGGCGAGGTAAGTGACAGCCCTTCAGCCGAAGACACCACCGACACCATAGATTTTGATAAGGCGTTTGCAGCCCATGCGCGCCTTCAGGCCGAAAAGAATGAAGCGGCGCAAAGCGCTCAGCCGGTTGAACGTGATTGGCCGACAAAGCCGACGCCCGATTATCTGATCCCGGGAATGGGAAAGCTGCCGGTTTCCTCGACCGTGCATTTTCAGTCCGTTGTGATGACGGACATGGACGGGGTCGGAGATCAAAGTGCCATAAATGCCGTGCGAGACAAATTGCACTACTCTGCAATGACCAGTCATCTACCCAAGCATCCGCCTTGGTTGTTTAAACTGATCAAGGCAACCATAACCTTCTCGGACGGTACTGACGATGTTGATGTTACCTCAGACGTCGACGATCTTGAGATCAGAAACCAAATCAGCTTCTACTTCAATGCCACTCAGTTCCCAATCCTTGCCGGGAAGGTCGGCTGCGTCCTTTATCTCGAATATGCCCGTTATGGAATCATAACCAAATCTTCCCATCAAATGGGAGAAGAGATCGAGTTAGACTTCAGCCTCCCGCTTACCCCTGAAGTCTTGAGGACCCACCTGTTTTCCCCCTGGCCTAGTTCGCTTTCGGAATTGGCGGATAGAATATCTCAAACTGGCCTCTTGGTTTCGAATTTGGACATTTTGTCTGACGCGGCGACTATGCTGGAGTACCTGCGGGACTTAGCGGGTCCTCGCCAGCCAGGGGAGCCGGTGCGTCTCGATCCGCTCGAGGATGTAAGCGAAGACGACATGGACATCCTCGCCGAGGGCGTGATCCTTCATCACGAGCAAGGCTGGTACGCACGCGGGCTGGCGCTTGGCAATCTCTTGCATTCGGTGGCTTTGGCGCCGGGCGAAGTCACGCAAATTGCAGTTAAGAACTGGAACCATGCCACCCGCTCAACCGACAGCGAAAGCGTTTCCCAATCCGATACGACCGGCGAAACCGGCAGTCAGGACCGCGCCGTATCCGAAATTCAGGATGCGGCTGTCGCAGAGCATCAATCTGGTGGCAGTTCAGCCAATTCCTCCTCTTCGACGAAGTCTTCTGCAACTTCGTCGACAGAAGCGGATGGCAGTCTCAGCTTTTGGTCGGCAAAGGCCAAGATTTCAGGCTCCAGCACGAGTTCCGGCTCAACCAACACCGTCTCAAATTCGGTGTCTCACAGTGACGGCAGCAAGCATGTTGGTATGCAAGCCAATCAGAAAATTGCAGCCGCAACAGAGCGCCATGCCGAAGCCGCGCGTACGCGCCGCGCGACGGTTGTGCGCGAGGTCGTGCAGAGCGAGGATGAAACGCTGACCACGCGCGTTCTGGCGAACTACAATCATATGCATTCGCTCACGATGATGTATTTCGAGGTGATCGAAGTCTTCAGCCTGAAGACCAAGGTGGTGGACGCAGAGCGGGTCGTGTTCCTGCCTTACAAGGTACGCGACGTTATCGAACTGATACCAAAATACCGGGCCGTCTTGGTCGATGCAGCTAACGATGCCGGCCTTATCGAATTAGCAGATGCGATCCGCGATTATGACGCCGCAGGTAAGGGCCCCGTCGACCTTGATGGAAAAATCAATCTGGTTAAAACCCGGCTGGGAGAACCCGGCGTGCCCGGCGCGGCTGCCAAGGGTGGAGGTGCAGCGGTTCCTGCAAAACCTGGAACTGGAATGTATGCGGAGATTGAGGCTCTTGAGGCCAAAGTTGCCAATCTTCCAGATGTGTATCACGACAGTAAAGACAAACTCGACAATTTGCTAGTCAGCCAGACAGGCGCTTACGAAACCGCATTGGGGAATTGTGCAAATTTCTCCGATATCTCAGACCCACTGGGCATAATGGTCGCGCAAGGCATTCAAAGCCAATTGCAATCACAGCGGTTGAAGATCGAAGACACCACCAGAAAGCTTGAGGAGGTTGTTGCTGAGGAAGCGCATGCCCGTCAGGGGTTGGAACAGGAATTGGCGGAGCTGAAGGAACTGGTGCGGCGAACTAAGTTGCAGCTGGCTAAGCTAAACGAATCCAAGCGCATTCTGGACCTTTTGAAGCCATCAAGTTCCGGCCCGATGAGCGACAACCGCCTCTATTTCAACCAAGCCGTTTGGCTAAGCCTGTCACCTGGCGAAATCTTGAGCATGGCGCGGACTCTCGGCTCGTTCAAAGGCGACAGCCTGCTGGGCAATATCGATCCGAACCCTGTCGCGATCACCGGCAACTATGTCGCCTATCGCTGGCGCAATCCGGATCCTGCCGCAGACCGGGCATTCAAGGCCAAGTTTGTTGAACCCTACACCGGCGATCCAGAGCAGGAATTGGCGACAGTCCAAAAAGATATCGCCGTTCCCACCGGCGGTGTCTTTGGCGAGGCTGTGTTGGGCGAGGCTGTTGCCGCTGAGAAGATCGACTTGTCGCGCTTCTGGAATTGGAAAGATTCGATGATCCCGATCCTGCCGACCAGTATCAATCCACTCAGCGCAACCAAGACAACGATGCAAAACTTGAGCGCTCAACCCATGAACCTGGACGAATCCTCGGCCAAACTAGGACAGCTTCAGGATTTGCCGGCGCCATCGGGCTTCGGTGCGCTTGCTGCGACCACCCAGGCACAGATGTTCCGCGATATGAGCATGCAAGGCACGACACAGGCGCTCGCACAAGCGACAACCGAGGCAGCGAAGTCCGCCAACAAGGACGCGATGGAAACCGCGTCCAAGAACCTGCAAGCCGGGCTCAACTTCTTCTCCGGCATGGCCGACAAGGCGATCTCCGTCGCAGCTGCTCCGGAAACCGGCGGAGGTAGCCTGCTTGGCTCGCTTACAAGCTCCAAGGATGGCGGCGGATCAAGCCTGCTTGGCGGCGTTTTGAACGCGAAAGATGCTGGCGGGAACGGTGATGTGCTGGCGAAACTCTCAGGGATGGCGAAGGGCGATGTCACCACCAAGATTGGCGAAGAAGTCGCGCAGGCGGCCGAAGGAGCGGTGCACGAGAAAGGAGGGAAAGATGCACATACTGGCAAGCCTAAGGGCGCTGGCGAAGGCCCATTACCCGAGGATGAAGTCGAAGAGATAGACGAGTGACCGGCTCAGACGACCGACACATTCGACTTTGGAAAAAGAGGCTTAAGTGATGGTGGACAATTTCGGCGAATGGGCAGCGTCCAATAAAGCGAGAAAGTTCGTTAGTCAGATCGCAAAAGAGGTGAACAAAGACGACCCGCCGCTCACATCTCATAAAGTGGTCATTGCGCTCGCGAAGGAATACAACAAGACCACCGGCAAGAAGGTATTTCCTGCTGACGCCTGGGCTAAAGCAGATTTCACGAAGGACTTTTCGAGCTTTGTTTCAAAGTTCGATCGCCGCGCCAACTCCGCTGAGGACATCAAGGCGATTCCCGCTGGGGCAATCATTGCCTTCATCTCGATAAGCAAGAATCCTCAACCAGCGGCCGATGGGGGCAAAGCTGAGGGGCGCAGGGCGCTTGCGCACGCGATGATCTCACTCGGCAATGGCAAAGCCATCGGCCTCAACAACGATCAGGGGATCTTTGGCGAAGTCAAATCGACCCAAGGTGCGAACAACTATCAGGACATCGATCTTGTCGATAAGCTGAAGTGGTGCGAGGTCAAAACGTCTGGTTGGGGCTTGGCCCAAGGTGAAGCACGCGAATCCCGCTATCATGCACGCGCCAACGTTTTGGGGGCTTCAGAGGGTTCGCAAGTGACGCGATTACTTCGCGTCCGCTATCATATCTTTGAAAACGAATTCAGACGCACCCCCACGATCTTGCCGACATCCTCTTATGTTCCTGGGAAAAAGGTCAGAGAGTCGCTGAAAACATCAGCCAAACAAGCCGATGTGATCATGACAGTGGCGGCGCTTGGATTTTGTAAAGATTGGATCGAGCAGAGCCGCAATCTCGCTGGCAAGGAGGCTTGGGCCTTGCGGTTCGATATCGACGATTATTGGCGGAAAGAAATTGATCAATATGAAGAAATGAAGAGGTTGAAGGAGAAGCAACTCAAAAAAGAAAAGGACCGAAACCAGAGAAAGTCAATTCAAGATGATATCGACCGGTTGTCAGACAAACTTGTCGATCTCTGGATAGAAGAGGCCAAAAACCTAAAGAAGGACAAGGCCTACAAGAAAGCGGTGCGAAAACTGGTTGGCGTTCTCAAGAATGAAGTTGAGTTCCAGGATATCAAGGTCGGAACTAGCCCGCCTAGCTATTATCCAGGAGGTGGCGCCGTGATTGCCGGGCAATGCATGACCATCGGAGACGAAAGGCTTACGGACGCAAACCATCCACCCCTGTCAGCGAATGGAGAGGAGTTGTTGCGCAAAATTGTCGATCATGCAGACAAAAAGGAGAAGTACTATTTTGGTCGCGGGGCCTATTCGGGTTTGTTGGACTCCGACGAGATAAAGTCGGCCTTTGGCCCCTATCCAACTGCCAGGTTTCTGGTTCGGGGCGACGGGGAAAAGGGCGCTACGCGCTGGTTGCCTGCAGATGGCTCGAAGGTCTGGGAGGCGCGCACACGCACCAACCACAGCAGAGTGCCATGGGGCTTGATCGGTGGAAATCTGGGAACGGTTAAAGATAAGGCGCATGGCAACAAAGCTGACAAGACAACTCATGAGATGCACTACAAATACAAAATGCGCTTTATCGGAGAGCCGCAGGCCAATGACATAGCCGCCTATCCGCACGGCATGATCCAGGCGATCTACAAAGCCAAGATGATGGGGCCTTCGTTCCGTCCCTACGAAATCGCGGTTGGCGAAGATACGACTAAGCTTTCGTCGTGCTTGCCTTGCTCTTTCTTTATGCTTGCTACCGGATACCCACCCAATTCAATCCACTTGAACAGGGGCGAGTCCTGGTCACCGTTGTTCGAACCCTTCATGCCGCTCAACGCGAACGGGACCCCATGCGACCATAGCGCGATTGAGGGCAAGGTGATCGGCGAACTGAACGATCAGTGGTACGCGAAGTGCAATGAGTGGATCCAAAACGGGATCGCATTGCTCGAGAACTCAAAGCTCATCAACGCAACACATAAGAGCGCGCTAAGCGATCTCAAACGATACTTAAATAAGAACACCGAGCCCAAGGTTTGCGGAACTTTGATCTTGGACGCGATCACTATGCACGACAGCGAGTATGAACGCTTCAACCGGACCATTAAGGAAGAGGCCGGCGCGCTAAAAGGGACTTAGCGATAAAAGGCTCTGGTCAGCCTCTGTAATAAATGAACCGGCAACCAAACGGGGTAGTGATCCGATTAGATCTCATCCGCTGTTCGATTCAAGAAGTTGCGCACGTGACATTCAGTATCGGTCGAAACGCCAGCTTTCACCCCCAAGAATGGATATCTTGAAGGCATAAGCAGATCGACAAAAGCGGACACGCTCTGGAGACAAGTTGCATCCAGACTGCCTCCGCCGCCACTTTTCGCCTTCTCATGCGGCAAGCGAATACTCGATCCCATAGTAGTGATAAGCAGCGCCCTAGCGCGCGTATTGCTACCTCAGCTTGGGCGGAAACTCGCATTGGGCGGTCGCTTCATAAGTGGTCCGCCAGGTGGTCTCCGTCGCCTTATAGCTCTCAGTCGGCACCGAATTGACGCGGAAGACCTTGCCGCCGGCATTGCGGCATTTGTCACGCGCGAGATTTTCAGCGGTGTTCCGTGCTGCCGTTCCCGCTGACATCGAACCAAGTCGTGAGGAGGTCGCTGTGAAAGGCTCGATCCGTGGACGGAAGTCGGCCACATCATAGCCGGCGATCACGGCAAACCGCTCCGGATTCATGAAGGCCGCTCTCCTGTAGGCCTCACTCGGCAGTAAATCGGCGCTGCCGATCTCAACCAGAGCGTTGACCGCCACGAAATATTCGCTGTCGGCAAAGGTGCTGGTGTCGCCGCCATCATGCGTCTGAATGGCAATTTGCGCGGCCTTGAGGACCTGGCCATTGCGCCATGCAGTGGCGTAACTATCCCAGGCGGAGCGGTTCTTGACCCATTTGGGATAGGCATCCTCATAGGGTTGGTTTGTCAGGCGTTCGAGGAAAGTCTCAGCCCGTCCCAGCTCGGTGTCGGTCAGGCTCAACTGATCGAGCGGAACCGCGCATTGCCCAAGCTCCTCGGCGAGCTTCTTCTGCTCTTTCTCTTTCTCCCATCTGCGCGTTTCCTGCTTGCCGATCACAGCCAGCCAGGTGGTGCGATAGGCTTGTGGCTGGGTTTGCGAATATTGCGACCACCGCAACGCATAATGGTTGAACTGCAATTGCATATAGCCGTAGCTGAGCTCTCCGGTGATCACCGCCGGATTGATCTCATAGGTCGCCCCAAGGCGTGACCAGACGATCGAATGGAAGAAGCAACGCAGATCATCGCGCATGCTCGCTTTGCCGACCAGGCTGTTCTTCTTGCCCTTCTCATAGGCCCGCGCCAGCTCATGCGACTTGACGTCAGCCAGCGCCGGGCTTGTCATCCCGCAAAGCGCTGCCAAGCCGATGATGAGACCTGCGAGGATAGATTTCCGAACGACCACAAGCTTCCTCCCCAATCCAGTTCATCGGGAAGAATACCGGGTGGACCCGGATCAGACTTGGAAAAACGCGTCAGCTATTGCCGTGTTCGGCGCGGGCGATTTCATGCAGCCAATCGGCGTGGCGTGGAGCGGTCTTGGTTTCGCTCCATTCGTCGAGCATCAGCGGCGCGACGCGCTTGAGCTCGGCATATTGCTCGTCAGTGCCGATATCGGCGGCGAGCTCTACCCGATGGCCATTGGGATCGAAGAAATAGATCGATTTGAAGATCCCGTGGTGGGTCGGACCCAGCACGTCGATCCCCTGCGCTTCGATATGATCTTTGGCCGCCAGCAAGGCGTCTTCGCTGGCAACCCGAAAGGCCAGATGCTGAACCCATTGCGGCGTGTTGGGATCGCTGCCCATCTCTGGCTGATTGGGCAGTTCGAAGAAAGCCAGGATATTGCCATTCCCCGCATCGAGGAAGACATGCATGTAGGGATCATACTCGCCGGTCGAGGGCACATGGTCCTCTGCAAAAGCAGTCGTGTATTCCATTCCGAGCACGCGGCCATACCATTCGACCGTCTGCTTGGCGTCCTTGCAGCGATAGGCGGCGTGATGAACGCCGGCTAGATTGACGGGGTGCTGTCTTGCTTCAGTCATACGTTCCTCCTCGTCATTGCGAGGAGCCGAAGGCGACGCGGCAATCCATCTTCCGATGGTTTGCTGTGGCGCAAGGTCAGAAGCTGGATTGCTTCGCCTGCGGCTCGCAATGACGAACTCCCTGCTATTCCGCCGGTTCTTTCTCGACATCGAGCACACCGCGCGCAATCTGGTCGCGCTCAATGCTCTCGAACAGCGCCTTGAAATTGCCCTCGCCAAAGCCGTCATCGCCCTTGCGCTGGATGAATTCGAAGAACACCGGACCGACCTGCGCTTCAGCGAAAATCTGCAGCAGCAGGCGCGGCTGGCCCCCTTCGGTTGTTCCGTCGAGCAGAATGCCGCGCATCTTGAGCTCATCGGCATTCTCGCCATGGCTCGGCAGACGTTCGTCGAGCATTTCGTAATAGGTTGCTGGCGGTGCGGTCATGAACGGCACGCCAAAGCTCTTGAGGCGATCCCAGCAGGCCACCAGATCTTCGCAGATCAGCGCGATGTGCTGAATCCCCTCGCCGTTGAATTCGCGCAGGAACTCTTCGATCTGACCCTTGCCGCCTTCGCCTTCTTCATTGAGCGGAATGCGGATCTTGCCGTCTGGTGCGGTCAGCGCCTTGGAGGTCAGGCCGGTGTATTCGCCCTTGATGTCGAAGAAGCGGATTTCCTGGAAGTTGAACAGGCTCTCGTAATAATCGGCCCAGTATTTCATCCTGCCGGTGTAGACGTTGTGGGTGAGGTGATCGATCGTGTGGAAGCCTGCGCCTTCAGGATAGGGATCGACCCCGGGCAGATATTCGAAATCGATGTCATAGATCGTCAGACCCTTGCGATCTTCGCTGGCATAACGGTCAACCAGATAGAGGATCGCGCCACCAATCCCGCGGATCGCCGGAATGCGCAATTCCATCGGGCCTGGCTCATTGGCGACCGGCTCGGCGCCCTGGGCCATCAGATGGTCATAGGCTTGCACCGCATCGCGCACGCGGAAAGCCATGCCACAGGCGCTCGGTCCGTGCTCGCGGGCAAAATACCAAGCGGCCGAGCGCGGCTCATAATTGGCGATCAGATTGATCCCGCCCTGGCGCCACAGATCGACATCCTTGGAACGATGCTTCGCCACCCGGGTGAAGCCCATACTCTCAAACACGGGCTCAAGCACGCCCTTCACCGGCGCGCAGAACTCAACGAATTCGAAGCCGTCGAGGCCGGTAGGATTGTCGAACAGATCACCAGGATGTTTGGTCATGCGGGGTGTCCTTAGCAATGTTTGGAACATGTCAATTTAGTTACGTTTGAAACTAAATACGCCAATTCAGCGCAAATGTCAAAGCCCGCTTGAACCAGAACGTGAGCCAGAATGATTGCAAGAGCAGCGCGATCAAGGCAGTCTCTCCGCGCGAGGAGAGATCATGATCAAAACCACCGGAATCAACCATGTCGCCTTGGTCTGCCGCGATATGAAGGAGACCGTCGCTTTCTACACCGAAGTGCTCAAGATGCCGCTGTTCAAGACGGTGCAATTGCCTGATGGCGGGCAGCATTTCTTTTTCGATTGCGGAAATGGCACCAGCGTCGCCTTCTTCTGGTGGGAAGATGGACCGCCGGCTGCGCCCGGGATCGCCTCGGTCAAGAGATTCCCTTTCGACGCCAAGACCGCGGTCGGCTCGATGAACCATCTCGCCTTCGACATGGCTGAGGAGGAGCTCGAGGCCTCGCTCGACCGGCTCAAGGAAGCGGGCGTCGAATACACCCATATGGTGTTCAATCACGATGACAGCCCCTCGGGCTATGCCAAGGAGATGCATGACGGCGTGTTCGTCCGCTCGGTCTATTTCACCGATCCCAATGGCATCATGCTCGAATTCGCAGCGACCACCAAGAGCTTCGGCCCCGAGGATGTCGCGCATGAGCCAGCCACCGCCGCGACAGCAACGCAGGACGCCTGAGCCATGCCAAGGTTGAAGCAGGTGCCCAAGTCAGAGGCGGATGAGAAAACCGCGCTGCCGCTCTATCGCATGCTGTTCGGCGAACGGGACCCGGTGGCCGAGCCCGGCACGGCGACCGGCACGCCGGGTGATTGGTGGACCGTCTTTGCAAATTCGCCTGCCACGCTCAAACACGCAGCGCAGGGCTTCGCCTATTACCGCGATCCCAGCCGCAAGCTCGATCCGGTGCTGCGCGAGCTTGGCCAGACCTGGGCCGGTTGGGCGACCGGCAGCCAGTTCGTCTTCTCGCAGCATTGCAAGAGCTTGCGCGGGCTGGCCTATCCGGAGGAAAAGATCGAAGCGATACCCGTGTGGCAGACGGCAGATTGTTATGATGAGCGCGAGCGGCTTGTGCTGGCCTATGCTGACCGCCTGGTAACGCATCAAGGTCGCGTGCCCGACGAGCTGTTCGATCAACTCAAGGCGCAATTCTCCGACGAGGAGATCCTCGAGCTGACTTACACCACTTGCATGTACCAAATGCATGCGGTGATGAGCCGCGCCCTGCGGACCGAGTTTGACGATCGCGATGATCCGATCACGGAGGTGCCAGCGCCCGAAGGATTCGACGCGCTCGATTTCCTCGGTGGAGAGCGGAAGAAGGACTAGCTCGGCACCGGGCGGCTCTCTGCCTTTGTTATGCTGGAGTCGAAGACGGCCAAAGGCCAAACGAGTTCAGCATGACGGCGGTTTATTTGTCGCGGTAAGCCAAACACGTCATCCTGAACTTGTTTCAGGATAACCAGCCGATGTTCCGGCCATCGACCTGCTCGACCGTCAGGGCAGCGCCAAATGGCTCACCGCCTTCGAAAAGGACGCGGGTCGCCTCATGGCTGAGGTCGGCATTGCCGCAAACCCGCTCACCCTTGGCATTGCGCCCGATCCAGACCGCATCGCTGCCGCTGCGGCCGTGGTTGATCGTATAGCTTTCGACCGTGGCTGTATCGAACGGCGCATCGCTGCGCGGCACGGCGTCCGTGGCCATTGGCAATTTGCTGAAGCGGTCATTGGCGGACCAATCGGCCGGCTCGGTTGAATAGATCCCACTGGCGTATTTGCTCATCCATCCGCCATTCGCGCCGACCAGAGCATAGCTGCCGCGCTCTCCGCGCACCCGCTCAACCGCTTCGCAGATCGCATGGGCGGAGTAATTGTTACCGGCGCCACCAAAGAACGGCAGCCCGCCGGTCAGGGTCAATCCGCGCGGGTCGTCAATCGCGAGACCGAAATGATCGAGTTGACCAAACACCGGAATGGCAAAGCAGGAATAGAAATCGATAAAGCGCATGTCGGGCATGCCCTTACCGGCGCGTGCCAGAGCAGCCTCGACCGAAGCGATCGAAGCCGGGTTCTTGGACAGATCTGGCCGGACCGAGAGCTCAAGCTCGGTCGCTTGGGTCACCGCATGCACATGCACCCAATTCTCTTCCGGCACGCCAAGCTCGCGCGCCTTGCCCGCGCTGCAGATGATCACCGCCGCCGCCTGGTTGACCTGGTCCCGCGCGACAGTCATCCGGGTGTAAGGCTCCGCGACGATGCGGTTGCGATCGGTCACGGTCGCGAGTTCTTCGGCGCTGCGCTCAACCGGGGCAGCGGCATGCGGATTGCTCGCCGCAACCTTTGTGAACGGGGCGAACAGCGCGCCAATATCGGCGCGATAATCGTCGAGGCTATTGCCCAGTGCATGGCGGCGGGCGTTTTCGGCGATGGCGTAGAGCGGAATCGCGCCTGACGCACCATGCGCGAACAGCGCCATTTCCATCATCCCGTCGAGGCCAAAGCCGCGGTCTTCGAATTCGCCGCCAATCTCTTCCGACCAATCTGGCTTTTCGCCCTTCTTGGCGAGGTCGAGCGCGGTCGAAATCACTTCTGATCCGACAATCACCGCGCAGTGGCTGTCGCCTGCAGCGATCGTCTGAGCAAATTCGCCGACATATTGCTGGTTGGTCTGCCCGCCGGTGGGCGAGAGGATCAAATTGGCTGGCGACGCCCCGACCCTTTTGGCCAGAGCGCCAGGAATATTGTCGGGCGCGCCAAACGGTGGCTCTTTCCCGGGGCGAGACATTTCAAACGCGCGGATCGCCGCCAGCGTGTCGATCGCATCGGCAACCGGTCCGCTGGCTTCGCTGTTGGCAATCGCTGCAGCCAGAGCGCGGCCGCCAAGATCCATATAGGACAGCGCTTCGTAGCCGGGCTGACCGACCCGCTCAGAATACTGCCCCACTCCGATGATGACGGGAGTGTTATCGGCGATCATGCGTTGCGCTCCGCTTTAGTCGACGAAACCGTCAACGCGCTCGACGATGATTGCCGGAGCCATGCCGCCCGCGGCGCACATTGTGACCAGGCCGGTCTTGAGGTCGCGCCGCTCAAGCTCATCGATGATCGTGCCGATCAGGATCGAGCCGGTTGCACCGATCGGGTGACCGAGGGCGATCGAGCCGCCGTTGACATTGACCTTGTCCCAATCGAGCTCGAGGTCGCGCACGAATTTGGCCGCAACCACGGCGAAGGCTTCGTTGATCTCGAACAGGTCGATGTCGTCGAGCGACATCCCGGCTTTCTCAAGCACCTTCTTGGCGGCCGGAACCGGCGCGTTGAGCATCAGCGTCGGATCGTCACCCATATTGGCGGTCTGCACGATCCGCGCGCGGGGCTTGAGGCCATGCTTCTCGGCGTATTCCTTGCTGCAGATCAGCACTGCCGCAGCGCCATCGACCACGCCCGAGCTGTTGCCGGCATGGTGGAAGTGCTCAATCTCGAGATCAGGGTATTTCTGATTGATCAGACCGCGGAAAGTGGTGCCATTCTTGTCGAGCGGCACGTCCGCGATCTTGGTGAAGGCTGGCTCAAGCTCAGCCAGCCCTTCGAGCGTGGTTTGCGGGCGCGGATATTCATCGCGGTCGAGAATCACCGTGCCGTCATCGGCCACCACCGGAATGACCGATTTCTCAAACCGGCCCTCGCCGATCGCTTCGGCAGCGCGCTGTTGCGAGCGATAGCCGACCTCGTCGAGCTCTGCCCGGCTGAAGCCTTCCATGCTGGCGATCGCGTCACCGCAAATGCCCTGGTGCGACTGCGGGTGCACGGCCTGCAGACGCTCGTTATAGCTGCCCATCATCGGCGGCTTGATCCCGGCCTGCATCTTCTCTTTCGACATCGCAGCGGTCAGGCTCATCATCTCGGTCCCGCCCGCGACGATGCAATCTTCCATCCCGCTCATGACCTGCGCCGCCGCGAGGTTGACTGAGGTGATGCCGCCGCCGCAGAAACGGTCGAGCGTGGTGCCGCTGGAAGTGATGTCATAGCCAGCGTCGAGCGCTGCCATCCGGCCCATATCGCCCGCCTGCATGCCGTCCTGGGTCGAGACCGACCAGATCACATCGTCGACAGTCGAGGTGTCGAGATTGTTGCGCTGCTTGATCGCCTTGAGGACGGTCGCGGCGAGGTGCTGCGGATGTTCCGCTGAGAGCGCGCCTTTGCCTTGCTTGCCGATCCCACGCGGAGTGCGCACTGCGTCGATAATATATGCCTCGCCCATAATTTCCTCGCTGCTCTATTCAAAATGCGGTTGACGCGTCCGTAAACCCCCTGCACCACAGGCACAAGATTTGAGTTTCATTTCGAAATGCCAATTTTACTAGGGAGAGAGAGCCAGTGAGCGACACCGCCACCCAAGAAGTCCTTACCGAAGTGAAGGACGGAGTTCTGATCGTCACGATCAATCGGCCCGAAGCCAAGAACGCCATGACCAAGGCTGCGGCTGAGGGAATCGCCGCTGCGATGGACCGTCTCGATTCAGACGATGATCTGCGAGTCGGCATTCTGACTGGTGCGGGCGGGACCTTCTGCTCGGGCATGGACCTCAAGGGCTTCCTGCGCGGTGAGAGCCCGAGCATCGAAGGGCGTGGGTTTGGCGGCGTGGTCCAGGCCCCGCCGAAGAAGCCGCTGATCGCCGCGGTTGAAGGCTATGCGCTGGCGGGCGGTCTCGAACTGATGATCGCCTGCGATCTGGTGGTCGCCAATGCCGGTGCCAAATTCGGCATTCCCGAAGCCAAGCGCGGCCTCGTCGCGGCTGCTGGCGGGGTGATGCTGCTGCCTGACCAAATCCCTGAGCGGATCGCGATGGAACTGGCGCTGACCGGCGACTTCATCGACGCAGCGCGTGCCTATGACCTCGGCCTGATCAACACCGTGACCGAAGGCAGCGCGCTCGAAGGCGCGATGGAACTGGCCGGACGGATTGCGGCCAATGGCCCGCTGGCGGTGCGCGTTTCGAAACAGGTTCTGAAGGAATCGCGCGGTTGGGCGATGGAGGATCGCTACACCAATCAAGGCAAGCTGATCGCACCAGTGTTCGTGTCTGAAGACGCACGCGAAGGCGCCGCTGCCTTCGCCGAGAAACGCGCCCCGAACTGGAAGGGCAAGTAAGTTTGAGATGCGGGCGTCCAAGCAAGGCGCCCGCGCGTAGTTTGTTTTGAGGGCGAGCTATCGCTCGCTTGCCAAGCCTACCCGCTCCCCCGCCCTTCCCCCTTGAGAATAGGCTTCCGGGTGGAAGGGCGGGGGAGAGGGTAGGCCCGGAACCAAGGTTCCTCGGATGGGGAACCGCACCGAGTTAAATTAGGAGACAAAACATGCCCGTCATCGACGTGCCCCAGCCCGAATTCATGGAAGAGGAAGAGATTGCGATCTTCGCCGATGCCGTGGGCAAATTCTATCAGCAGCACGCCCCTGAAAAGCGCGTGGCCACCTGGCGCGAGAACGGCCAGGTTGAGCGTGAGTTCTGGAACGAAGCCGGTGCAGCCGGCCTACTCGGCGTGTCGGTTCCGGAAGAATATGGTGGCCATGGCGGCGACTTCCGTCACGACATGGTGGTGATCGACCAGCAGGCCAAGCACGGCGTCGATGGCTTCGCTGCGAGCCTGCACAACACCATTATCCTGCCCTATCTCGTCCGCCACGGCACCGAGGAGCAGAAGAAGAAATACCTTCCCAAGCTTGTCACGGGTGAGCTGGTTAGCGCGATCGCCATGACCGAGCCGGGTGTCGGCTCCGATCTGCAGAGCATCACCACCACCGCCCTCAAGGATGGCAATGGCTATCGCATCAACGGTGCCAAGACCTACATTTCCAACGGCCAGACCGCCGACTTCATCGTTGTGGTCGCCAAGACCGATCCGAACGAGCGCGCCAAGGGCATCTCGCTGATGCTGCTCGAAACCGAGGGCGCAGATGGCTTCCAGCGCGGCAAGAAGCTCGACAAGATCGGGCTCGACGCAGCCGACACGTCGGAATTGTTCTTTGAAGACGTTTTCGTCCCGGCCGAGAACGTGCTCGGCGGGGTCGAAGGCAAGGGCTTCTACCAGCTGATGGGTGAACTTCCGCAGGAACGTCTGGTGATCGCCATGGGCGCGGCCACGGCGATTGAGAAGGCGCTCGATGTGACGGTCGAATACGTTAAGACCCGCAAGGCGTTCGGCCAGACGATCTGGGACTTCCAGAACACCCAATTCGTGCTGGCTGACCTCAAGGCGCGCGGCACTGCGGCGCGGGTGTTCGTCAATGATTGCATCGCCAAGCTGCTCAAGGGTGAGCTCGACGTCGCCACCGCTTCGATGGCCAAATATTGGGTCACCGAATTGCAAAGCGAAGTGGTCGACAAATGCCTCCAGCTGCATGGCGGCGCCGGCTACATCAACGAATATCCGATCGCGAAGATGTATCGCGACGGCCGGATCACCCGGATTTTCGGTGGTTCGAACGAAGTGATGAAGATGCTGATCGCGAGGAGTATGTAAGCTGCACGCTTAGCGTGCAGCCCCGCCACCCGCTCCCTCCACCCTTCCACCCGGATCGTAACCCGGCGTGATAATCCGGGTGGAAGGGCGGAGGGAGTGGGTGGCTACGGCCTCGCAAGAATTTGGGCGGCTTGGGCAACCAGGCCGCCTTTTCTTTTGCTTTACGCAGCCCCATCCGGGGCTGCATCCTCGGCGCTAATCCCACCGCCCAATCTTGGGCGGTGGGGCGCCTGCGGCTCGGCCGCGTGGCCTCGCGGTCCGCTGTCGCGGACCGTTGAACCGCCAAGCTTTCTGGGCAGCGCCGCATCGAAATCTGCGATTTCGCAAGCGCGTCTGCGCGTCCGCAGCGGGTCCGTAGGCGAAGATTCGCCGGAGGACGTCTAGCGAGGACGCTTCCGCGGATGCGGGAGCGGAAACATAAAGAGGCGGCCTGCTTGCGCAGACCGCCTCTCCGTTAGCCCTCTCCCAAAGGCTTTTCGTGAAGCTTTAGAACTTCGTACGAGCCGTCACTCCGTAAGTGGCTGGCTCTTGGACAAACGCCGAGCGTGCGGTGTAACCCGGGCTACCACGCAGCGTGGTGTTGAAGGTCACACCGCGAGTGATCTCGTCGGTGATGTTCACACCCCAGAACTCCAGCGCCCAGCTTTCATCCTGAGCGCCGATGCCGGCACGGACGTTGATCTTGGTGTTGCCATCCTGGACATCGAACGGCAGCAGGATCGTACCGCCGCTGCCCGGGTTCGAGGCCTGGGTCGAGGTCCGACGATCGCTTTCCATCCGGACCTGGCCGTTGACGAACCAGAACAGGTTGTCGCCAATGTCCCGCTCGTAATTGGCACCAAGGATGCCAACCCATTCCGGAGCGTTGGTCAGCGGATTGCCGCACAGCTCAGTCACCTGCGGCGCCGTCGACGTGCCCGCGCAATCTTCGGGGTAAGCCGCATCGGTGTAGGTCACACCGAGATTGACGGTCAGATTGTTGTCCGGACGGATGACCGATTCAAGCTCGAAGCCTGCGCTGTTGGCTTGCGGAACGTTGAACGTCGCGAATGCCGCGCCAGTGAACTCGAGGATCTGAAGATTGTCGAATTCTTCGCGGAAGACAGCGAGGTTCATCGTCACCGCATCGTCGAGGAACTGAGCCTTCAGGCCGACTTCATAGGCATCGACTTCTTCCGAGGCAAACCTTGGATCGGCGCCATTGACCGCAGCGGTCACGTCGAGGTTGATACCACCAGCCTTGTAGCCGCGCGTAAAGCTGGCATAGGCCGTTATAGGAGCGTCGAACTCGTAAGAGACCTTACCGGTGTAGATCAGCTCTTCATCGCTGAAACTGACGTTGTATTCCGCCGGAAGGTTTGGAGCGCCGATTGCCGGAGCGGTAAACCCGAAGCAACCGAGGCCGACAGCAACCGCGAGCAGGTTTGCCGGAACATTGCCAGCGCCGACTTGCGCCAGCGAGGCCAGACAGGCTGGGTTGTTATTGGCCAGCTGGTCATAACCGCCAGATTTGCTCTCATCCGAGTAGCGCAGACCAACAGTCAGCTTCAGACCGTCGACGATCTCCAGCACATTGTGCGTGAACAGCGACCAGCTTTCGGCATCCTGGAAGTACCGGTTGACCGAAGTGGTGCCCGCCGGATCAACCCCGTCGATCAGGCCGAAAGTACCGGTGATCAGCTGGATCGGGAACGGACCCACCGCGCCGCCAGCGAATGCACCATAGAACTGGTCGGTATCCGCACCGAGCGAGAAGCTGGTAATTGAGGAGATTTCCTCATCCGAATAGTAACCGCCGACCAGCCATTGCAGCCTGCCGTCCAGCGCTTCACCTTGCAGGCGAAGCTCGTGGGTCATGGTCTTGATGCTGACATCCAGATCATCGACATCAAAGAAGTCGAGGCCTGAGAAATCGGTGTCGTAATTCTCGTTCGACTGGAAGTCGCGATACGACCCGATGTAGATCAGGTCAGCGTTGTCGCCGATCGGGAATTCGATCTCACCGGTGATGCCCCACTGATCAACATCAGCCAGCGGCGGCCGGTTTACGGTCGCAGTCAAGCGATCCATCGCGGCTTCGGCTGATGCCGTATCAGTCGCCAAGGTCGCCGGCTGAACATGGGCGTTACCGCCGCGTGGACCAAGCCCAACCGCGTTGAACACGCCGTTGTTCTCATTCGCGCTGGCAAGCAGTTCGATTGCTGCACAGCAGCCGTTTTCGGCATGCGAATAATCGGCGATCAGGCGAAGTCGAAAACCACTCTCAGATTCGTAAGCGAGCTGACCGCGCATCAGATATTGGTCAATCGTGTTGGATTCACCAATCTTGGTGCCGGTCGGATCGATCAGATCAATGAAGCCATCGCGATTGCGATAGGCACCCGTCAGACGAACCGCGAGCTCATCCTGCACCAGCGGGATGTTCACCGCGCCCTGGATGTTGAGCAGGTCGTAATTGCCGTAGGTTGCGTTGGCGAAGCCACCAAACTCGCTGAGATCGGGAGCGACGGTGGTGATGTTCAAAGCACCGGCCGACGTGTTGCGGCCGAACAGCGTGCCTTGCGGACCACGCAGAACCTCAACCCGCTCGATATCGACGAATTCGCTCAGCGCGACGCCAGGCCGCGACTGATAGGCACCGTCAATGAAGATACCGACCGCCGATTCAAAACCGATGTTGTTCGAGGTCGTACCGACACCGCGAATACGCAGCACCACCGATCCCGAGGCGATCTGCGCACTCGAGGTCGAGAAACTCGGGCTGACTTGAGTGATGTTCTGAACATTGACCACGCCCTGCTTCTCGAGCGCTTCAGGCGTAACCGCGGTAACCGCGATCGGAATGTCCTGAACGTCTTCGGCACGGCGGGTTGCCGTCACGATAATGACGTTGTCGCGAGCCTCAGGGGTTGCGGTTGTTCCACCATCTTGGGCGATGGCCGGGGTGGCCAGAAATGTGCCGCCCATCAGGGCAGCCGCAGTGAATGCGAGCTTACGTGTCATAGGTTTCCTCTCCACAAACCTGTTTTCACAAGCCCTTTGCGGGCTTTGCGCCGCGGCACCCTATCAGGGAAGCGCGCCCTAACAAGAGTCATAGGGATCATTTTGAGAACAGTAGCAAAAATGCAACAATTCGTGCTGCAGCGCAGCATAGCTACACTGGCCGGATAATTGTTGTAATTTCCTTGCTTTGCGACGGCTGCGCGAGCTCAGAGATCGAGGCCGATCCCAAACCAGAGCGTGCGGGGAACGCCCAGATCAAGCACGCCGCCAGCGTTGCGCGTAAGGATCTGTTCGTCGAACAAATTCTCGCCGCGAGCGATCACAGACACCCCATTCCGTAGCGGAATTTCGACAAATGCATCCAAGGTCGTCGCCGCTGGCAGGACATTGGTTTCCTGATCGCTTTCAAATTGCTCGCTCACGTGGCGCAAGGTCGTCGAGATGTTCCAGCCGTCTTTCGGCTGCCAAGCCAATGTCAACGATCCGACCAGTTCAGGGGTCTGCGGAGGCCGATTTCCGTCCAATGCGAGCGATGCTGCGCGCCCAACAACTTCGGCATCTGTGTAGGCTAGCGAGCCCAAAATCCGCACATCACCAAGCTTGAGCGACAGATTCGCTTCGATTCCCTGCGCCGAAATGGCCGGCAAATTCTGCCGCTGGCGCAGATTCGGCGCCAGGGTGACATTGGCGATGGCGTTCTCAACCTCATTGTCAAAAGCGGTGAGCGCGATCGAAACGGCCTCACTTGGCTGCCAGTCAATGCCGAGCTCGAACCCTTCGAGCCGCTCATTTTCCAATGCCGCATTGGCCTGGGTCACAACCGGGAATACGACAAAGGGTCGATAGAGCTCATTCAGCGTCGGCAAGCGCAGGCCGGTGTAGGCCGCGCCGCGCAAAGTGACGCCTTCGGCCAAATCGATCGCGGCGCCAGCGCGCCAGCTGAGCGACCAGTCGCTGCGATCCGCAGCGATGGTTTCGCTCACCAATGCCCCGCTGGCATCGCGCGCCCGGAAGAAGCCATCGGTGATCCGTGTGTGATCGGCCCGAATGCCTCCGGTCAACAGCAGCGGCCCGGCGCGCCAATCATCCTCGATGAACAAGCCCAGATCCGAATTGGTTCCGCCGGCGCGGCGGCGTTCACGCAATGCACCGGTGAAGGCGCTGTAGGATTCCTCCTGAAGCTCTCCTTCTGATTGGCGATAGTCAGCTCCGATTCTCAGCGTGTGCCCGCCACCGACGGGAGGCCGCAGTTCGATCTTGCCGCCAAGACCGGTCGAGGGCGTGTCGCGCTGGTCAAGCACGCGGACGAAGCGGGTTGAGCTGATCACGACATTGGAGAAGTTGCGCGCCTGGACATAGGCGAGCGCGTCAAACTGCCAGTCACCACGACCCACCAGTCGAATGCTGGCATCCTGGCCTTCGCTGGTCGAATCCGCCCCCGCAAACCGCAAGGTCCGCGCATCATCATAGATCAGACCACGAACCTGCAGCTCGGTCGTCGCATTGAGCGGAGCAACCGCTCGCAGGCCGACCGACCAGCTGTCGAAACCCGCGCGCGCCGTCGCTGGCACGCGCTGACTCTCCGGGGTTGTAAAGAAGCCTTGGCCACGGTCCCAGCGCCCGCTCAGGCTGACGAAGCCCTGTCCGAGCTTGGTCGACGCCGTGGCGCTGGTCTCGGTCTCTTCGCGATCATTGATCAGAAAGCGACCTGAGAGCGTGCCGGTCGTGTCAGCGTCGGCGCTGTTCAACTCGATAGTCCCGGCGAGCGCGCCAGCACCGAACGGGCCTGATCCGCCACCACGGGTCACGCGGATTGACTCAAGCCGCTCCGGCGCGATTGAGCTCAGCGGAACATAGCCGAAGAAGGGATCGCTGACCGGTACGCCGTCGAGCAGGACGAGCGCCCGGCTGGTGGCATTGCCGCCCAGTGCGCGCAGGGTGACACCTTGCGCGCTCGGATTGGATGAGCGGCTGTCGGAGCGACGGAATTGCAGGAACCCCGCGACATTCTCAAGCACATCTTCGATTCGTCCCGATCCGCTCGAAATGATCAGGTCACGATCAAGCTCGGTCACGGCATAAGCGCCTTCGGATGGCGCAGAATCCAGTCCTGTCCCGGTGACGACAATGATTGTGTCAGTCCCTTGCTCGGTTTCCTGAGCGAGGGCCGGAAGGGTAAGGGAGAGCGCTAAGGTGGAGGCTGCGAACCGGATTATGCTATTCATGGGGAGCGCGCCTAAACTATCGCGTGGACATAGTCAGTTGCAAAATGCAATCATGACTCGCTTTTGAAGAGAGACTGTGCTTACATTGATGTAAGTAAGGGAGAGAGATCAATGCTTGCTACCGCGCCGGACTTTGACGTCCTGATCGTTGGTGCCGGGATTTCCGGGATCGGCATGGCCGCGCATATGGAGATGAAGGCCCCGCACCATTCCTACGGGATTGTTGAGCGTCGCGCCGAGATCGGCGGCACTTGGGACCTCTTCCGCTACCCCGGGATTCGCTCGGACAGCGACATGCACACGCTGGGTTTCGATTTTGAACCCTGGCGGCATGAGAAGTCGATCGCTGACGGTCCTTCGATCCTCGAATATCTCAATCGCATTGCCGATGAGCGCGATATTCGTGAACATATCCGCTTTGGCCATAAGGTGATTTCTGCCGATTTCCGGGATGACGAAGCCCGCTGGCACGTCGAAACCGAATTGGAAGATGGCTCCCGCAAACTGCTGACCGCCAACTTCCTCTATCTCGGTTCGGGATATTACGATTACGACGATCCCTATGACGCTGGGTTCGATTTTTCGGACTATGACGGGCAGGTTGTGCACCCGCAATTCTGGCCGGACGATCTCGACTACTCCGGGAAGAAGGTGGTGGTGATCGGTTCGGGCGCAACGGCGGTTACGATCGTTCCTGCCATGTCCGACACTGCAGCCAAGGTCACAATGCTACAGCGGACCCCGACCTGGATGGTCACGCGGCCGGCGAAGGATAAGCTCGCCAACTTCCTGCGGAAGATCTTGCCGGAAAGCCTGGCGTACAAGATCACCCGTTTCAAGAATATCCGGATGCAGGACTTCACCTTCAAGGTGGCCCGCAACAAGCCTGAGAAAGCCAAGGAGAGCCTCTACAAAGGGCTCGAAAAGGCGCTCGGCCCTGGTTACGACAAAGCAGACTTCACGCCACCCTACAATCCTTGGGAACAGCGGCTGTGCCTGGTGCCGGATTCGGATTTCTTCGAGGCTATGAACGCCGGAAAGGCCGAAGTTGTCACCGGTCATATAGAGAAGTTCGAGAAGGGCGGTATCCGCCTCAAATCCGGCGAACTGCTCGAGGCCGACATCATTGTCACTGCAACCGGACTGAAGATGGCGGTCGCTGGCAAGATCGCGATCAGCCACAATGGGCAGCCGGTCGATTTCACCCGGCGGTTCTACTACAAGGGCTGTATGTTCTCGAACCTGCCCAACCTCGCGGTGGTGTTCGGTTACCTCAACGCCAGCTGGACTCTGCGGGCCGATATCAATTCGGACTACATTTGCCGCGTGCTCAACCATATGCGCGCAACCGGCAGCGATGTCGCCACGCCGGTCCTGACGCCGGACGCCGAGGCCAAGATCGAAGAAGACGATATCTACGATTTCTCTTCGGGCTACATCCAGCGCGCCAAGGAGATCAATCCGAAGAGCGCTACCGCATTCCCGTGGCGACTCAACCAGGAATACATCATCGATCGCAAGCAGATTAAAGAGGATCCGATTGCCGATGGTCTGCTGACCTTCACCCGTGCCGGAGCCAATGCGCAATCGCCTGAAGAACAGCTCGAAGCTGCGGAATGATCGCGTCTTCGCGGTAGCCTTGGCGAAGCACTTCGCTTAGACAAACCGCATGACTGCAACGGATAAAATCTGGACCGCCGGGCTCGTCATTATTGGCGATGAGATTCTCTCTGGCCGAACCCAGGACAAGAACATCGCTCAGGTCGCAAGCTGGCTTCAAGTCCAAGGCATTCGTTTGGCCGAAGTTCGGGTCGTGCCCGATGTCCAGAAAAAGATCGTCGCCGCGGTCAATGCTCTTCGGGCTGAGAATGACTACCTTTTCACGACGGGCGGAATTGGTCCGACCCATGACGATATAACGGTTGACGCCGTGGCCGAGGCGCTCGGCGTTCCTGTGGTCATCCACGAAGCCGCGCGCGCTTTGCTTGAACGCTATTATGCCGACAAGGGCGGCCTCAACGAAGGGCGGCTGCGTATGGCGCGGGTGCCCGAGGGTGCCGAACTGATCCCTAACCGAATGTCTGGCGCGCCCGGTATTCGACGGGGCAATGTCATCCTGATGGCAGGTGTCCCGCACATCGCCGCCGGTATGCTTGATGCCCTGACCGGAAAGCTCGAAGGTGGAGTGCCGCTGATCAGCGAAACGATCGGCTGCTGGATCGCCGAGAGCGAAGTCGCTCATCTGTTGCGCGAAGTCGAAGACGCGCATGAGAACTGCCAGATCGGGTCCTATCCCTTTTTCCGCGAAGGCAAGGTTGGGGCGAATTTCGTGATCCGCTCAACCAGCGAAGAGGATCTGCGCAGTTGCGTCGACAGCTTGACCGATGGCTTGGCGACCAGCGGTTACGACTTCACGCCCGGCGGGATCTGATTTCCGAAAGCACTTGATTTGTAGCACCGATATGCGGATCAAGTGCTTTGCGCATCTGCAATGCGCTGACGGGGTCTCATGGAAGTCTTACTGCTCATCATGATTTTTGGCGGAGGCGCCTGGCTGTACACGCAGCTCGATGACTCACGGCGCGATGTTGGGCGCCTTCGGGACCATATTGATTATCTGCAGCAGCGGATCGACGGTCTGCAGTCATCTCTGCTGCAGCTCGCTCAAGACGACGATGCGCGAACTGCCAGCGACCGCGCTTCACCAGAAGCCACTCCGTCCGTTCCCAGCATAGACGAGAATTCCGAAGGTCAGGAAGAGGAGGCCCGAGAGAACGCTCCTGACGCACAATCGGCCCTGGCGAAGGCCGCGGAACCAGACGCAGTCCATGCCCTTCCAGAACCAATCGTCGAAACAGAAACCGAGCCCGAGGTTGAGCGCGAACTGGAGTACGAAGACCAGGCTGAAAAACATGCAAGTTCCGGCATCACTTTCGATTTCGAGGACATCTTTGGCCGCCGCTTGCCGATTTGGGCAGGCGGGATTGCACTCGCCGTGGCGGGGATCTTCTTGGTCCGATATTCGATCGAAGCCGGACTGATCACACCCTTTGTCCGGGTCCTCATGAGCTTCGCTTTCGGGTTGGCATTGTTGGCAGGTGCCGAAGCCGCTTACCGATTCGAAGATCGCGTGGCCGATCCGCGCGTGCGGCAATCGCTTGCTGGAGCCGGCATCGCGACGCTCTATGGCGCCTTCTATTTGGCGGGCACAGCCTATGGCATGATCGGCGCAACCACAGCCTTCATTGGCCTCGCCTTCGTCACAGCTGCAGCCATCGCATTGTCATTCCGGTTCGGCCTGCCTTGCGGACTGCTCGGCCTGATAGGAGGGTTTGCTGCTCCTTTGATGGTCGACAGCGACACCGCCAATATTCCCTTACTCGCATTCTACCTCGCCCTGGTAGCCGGTGGATTGTCGTGGACCGGGCAGAAGCAAGGACGACCCTGGTTCGCCTATGTTGCTTTGGCAGCAGGACTGGGCTGGGGCGTGCTCATGCTGCTCACCGGGTTGGGCAGTCTGGCCGACTTCGCAGCACTGGGACTCTATCTCATCGTGCTCGGTACAGTTTTGCCAGCGTTCCTCCACACCAGCGGTGGCCCGAGCATTCTGCAATTGGCGGCGGGCGGATTGGCCACTCTTCAGATGGCCGTGTTGGTCGACAATGCTGGCTATGATCCCTTGACCTGGGGACTGTATCTGCTGATCGGCGCGGCCTTGTCAGGCCTTGGATGGCGATTTGCCGAGCTGCGGCCTGGGGCATCAGTTGCAGCGCTCATCGGCCTGTGGTTGATGCTTCTTTGGCCAGATCCAGCAGCTCTTGAGTTCGCGATTGTCGCCTGCGCAATGACCGGCATCTTTGCGCTGGTCCCGCTGGCTATTCAATGGCGTCAAGGCGCCAGCCTGCTTGAAATCGCCCAGCTGACACTGGTCCCGCTGGCGATCGGAGCCATCTGCTATGTACAGTTCGGTGAAGGCTGGGGCGATGCTTACCAACCTGGCCTAGCTGCCGTGCTTGCAGGCTTGGCATTGGTGCCCGCGGCAAGCCTTGCCCTGATGTGGAAGCAGGATGAGGAGCTTCCGTTTCGCCCAGTACTGACTGTCTTGGCCGGCGCGCATGCACTGGCTTTCGCCGCGTTATTGCTGGTATCTCCGGCCTGGATTGCACCGGCCGCCGCGGCGCTGCCCGCACTGGCCTTGGTCGCGCTGGTGTGGCTGCGCCATGCCAAAGGACTAATCGTGATCACCTGGGCGAGCATAGCGATTGTCCTGATTGCGCTCGCCGTTACGCCACAATTCGAGATTGAGGCGACGCGACTGGTAGGCTCAGGAGAGAGCGTCGAACTAACCCGGGCACTGCTGCGCTGGAGCGCGGCGATTTTGCCTGTGCTCGTCTTCAGTGTGATCGCCCGAGACGGTAAGATCTATCATCCGGCGGACGGGCTGGCGGCTGTCCTTGTCTATGGGCTCGTCGCGCAGATTGTACCGGCAGACTGGCTCGCCTGGTGCGCCGCGATTGGCGCCCTCGCCATCTTCTTCGCGCTCAGTCAGCGCCTCCTCGGCTGGATGACAGCACTCACGATCGCCGCCCTATGGACAATTGCTCCAATAGCGCTGTGGTTTCGCGCTGGCCTGATGGCGTTGATCGGCACGCCGTTCTTTGTCGATGATGCGGTCACCTTGGAAGCGATGGCTCGACAGATCGCTCCCTTTGCGCTTGCCGGCGGGCTGATCGCCTGGCGCGCGAAGACCTTGCCGATTGTTCTTCGGGTCGGACTGTTTGCGATCGTTGCTATCCTGACTCTTGCTTCGATCCACAGCCTTTACAAGCTTGCGTGGGAGATCAGCTCGTTATTGCGGTTTGAGCAATACGGAATGGGCGAGCGGACCTTGTGGCAAGTCTTCCTCATCGCTAGCGGGATCACAGCGCTAAACCTCTGGATCAAGCCCATCATCCGAACGTTTGGCATGGCACTGATCGCGCTCGGGCTCGCATATTTCGCGTGGTTCACCTTGCTGCTCCATAATCCGCTCTGGTCGGTCCAGCATGTCGGGCCGACCCCGGTCGCGAATTGGCTTTCGCTAGCCTATTTCACCGCGATCGCTGGCTTGGTCTGGAGCGCCCGCGAGCTCAGCATTGGCGAGCGCTTCGGCTGGGTCAGTCACACGCTGACTATGGGTCTGATCGCCTTGCTCAGCCTGTCGCTTCTGCGTCAGATTTTCGCTGGCTCAGTGCTGACTGCAAGCCCGATTGGTCCGAACGAAAGCCTACTCATCTCTTTGTTGGGGATCGTGCTTGCCCTGGGTTTCCTGGCCTGGGGTTCGCGACAGGATCTGCGCTCGTGGCGGATAGGCAGCCTGGTTTTCATGCTCCTAGCGGTGCTCAAGGTGTTCCTGGTTGATGCAGCCGGTCTTGAGGGTCTTCTGCGCATCGCAAGCTTCATGGCTCTGGGATTCAGTCTGATCGGAATCGGCTGGTTCTATTCACGCCAATTGAAACGTGTTGGACATGCCGAGGCGGACTCGAGCTAAGTTCGGACGGTCTCCCCCAATCGCAAGGAACAACCCGCCTTAACCCAGCTGCATTGCCATACCGAATGGCTGGAACTGGCCGGATTGGCGCTTTCGAATTCAATTGCTTCACCAACAGCACCATTGCGAATGTGATTGTCCGCTTCAGAAATCACGTGTCCATATGTCCCCTCCCGCAAAGTGCTCCCTAACGACAAAGGGCCGGGAGATTGCTCTCCCAGCCCCTCGCAAGTTCCCAGCGTGTAGGAAAGGTTTGAGCGTTTGTTTTCGCTCGCGGCAAATCGCTGGCGCGATTGCCTCCGCGGTGGCGGCCTATCGGCCGACGCCCGGTTGGGCTTGCGAGACTTCGCAGTCTCTAACCAACTCGATCCGCCTCCAGACGGATCGCAAGGGCGACTGCCCGTCCGCAGCGACGCGACCATCAGGTCGCGTGAGCGAGGAAGAGTGAGCGCGGATGCGCTCACTCACCCAAAAATTAAGCCCCTTCGACCTCGCTGAAGTCGATCTTGAGGCCCGGGCCCATGCTCGAGGTCAGCGAGACCTTCTTCACATATTTGCCCTTGGCGCCCGACGGCTTGGCTTTCACGACAGCGTCAGTGATCGCCTTGAAGTTGGCCTTGAGGTCTTCGTCCTTGAACGACAGCTTGCCGATGCCCGAGTGGATGATGCCCATCTTCTCGACGCGGAATTCGACCTGGCCGCCCTTGGCGTCCTTGACGGCCTGCTCAACATTCGGGGTAACCGTGCCGAGCTTCGGGTTCGGCATCAGGCCCTTCGGACCGAGCAGCTTACCGAGACGGCCGACAACGCCCATCATGTCGGGCGTAGCGATCACGCGGTCGTAATCGAGATTGCCCTTCTGCATGTCTTCCATCAGGTCTTCTGCGCCAACCTTGTCAGCACCAGCGGCGCTTGCCTTGTCGGCATTGTCGCCCTTGGCGAAGACCGCGACCTTGACCGACTTGCCGGTGCCCGACGGCAGCGACACCATGCCGCGAACCATCTGGTCAGCGTGACGCGGGTCAACGCCGAGGTTCATCGACACTTCGACGGTCTCGTCGAATTTTGCCTTATGCTCGCGCAAAGTGGCGATGGCTTCGTCCACGCTGTAGAGCTTCTCGCGATCGAGCTCAGCGACGGCTTTTTGCTTCTTGGTCAGTTTTGCCATTTTCTTAGCCCTCCACCACTTCGAGGCCCATCGAACGGGCGGAGCCTTCGATGATCTTCATGGCCGCTTCGACGTCATTCGCGTTGAGGTCCTTCATCTTGGCCTCAGCGATTTCCTTGAGCTGGCTCTGCTTGATCGAGCCGGCTGAAACCTTGCCTGGTTCTTTCGAACCCGA
This sequence comes from Erythrobacter sp., assembly GCA_965249945.1. Taxonomy (GTDB): domain Bacteria; phylum Pseudomonadota; class Alphaproteobacteria; order Sphingomonadales; family Sphingomonadaceae; genus Erythrobacter. The sequence goes on from OZ252258.1 coordinate 3,244,624, forward strand.
CTTGAGCTTGACCGCCTTCTTGATGAGGTAAGACGCGGGCGGGCTCTTGAAGGTGAAGGTGAACGAACGGTCCGCGTAAACGGTGATCGTGGTCGGGATCGGAGCGTTCTTTTCAAGGTCCTGCGTGGCGGCGTTGAACGCCTTACAGAATTCCATGATGTTGACGCCGCGCTGACCCAGAGCCGGGCCGATCGGCGGTGACGGGTTTGCGGTGCCCGCCGGCACTTGCAGCTTGATATAGCCTTCGATTTTCTTGGCCATGAGGCCTTCCTTTCGCACTGTCGAACACGGCCCCGAAACGAAGCCAAAGCGCTCTCATGTTAAGCGGTCCATCGGATCGGCTGACGCCTCACCTCCCGCACGGATTTCCCGACACAAAGTTCGAGAAGGCGCGCACATAGCGATTCCGCGGACGAAAGCAAGCAATATACTCCTTTCCCAATCCTCCAAACCCTACAGGATGGAACACATGGAACAGGGTTATTGGGTAGAAACCCATGGGGTCAGAGGGGAGTTCGCGCCTGCTTGTCATGCCCCGGCTTTAGGCCGCGGCTCAGAGGTAGGAAAACTGAGCGGCCCGCTTACCCCTCGACCAATTCGTTGACCAGCGTATTGAAGGCTTCAAGCGCCCCTTCGAACCTTCCGAAGTTGAGCTCATTATTGGCACCTGAGGCGAGCCCGCGCTGGATCCCCTCACCAATCTCGAAATCCTCGCGCAGAGTGGTCATGGTGATGGCGTGGTTGCGCTCCCAATAGGCCTGACCCTTGCCCTCGCCATAGGGGCCTGAGCGCGGCACCATGGTGGCCAATCGCAACTCGGTCTTGCCTGCCGAAAGCGGGGTCGAGCGGATCCAGATCAGATGGTCCTGCTGGACCAGCATCTGGCTGGTTGGGAACATCGTGTAGATCACATTGGCGTGATCGCGCAGGCGCCATTGATCTTGCGGCAGATCAGGGAAGACCTCACTCATGCTGGCGCGCGGCAGGACCGAGCGCATGTGCGAGCCGAAACATTGATAGCTCGACAGATTGTCTTCGAAATAGGGGCCGATCGTATCGCGGTGGGCGATCTTGAAATGGTAGGATTCGATCCCGCCTTCGATCAGGATCTTCCAATTGGCATCGCAGATGATCGTGTCTTCGACCGCGATATCGAGCGAGGCAATGTCAAGCTCGGCCAGCTCTTCTGCCATTTCCTCGAGATAGCCCTCGAGCGGGGCCTCAAGCCCGACCGTCGGCACCACCCAGACAAAGCCGAACGCCTGTCTGCATGGCAGCGCGGTGAGGCCGAAGTCGCTCTTCTCCCGGCCCGGAAAACCCTCTTTGAAATGCGGTGCGGCAAGGAGCTTGCCCGCGGAGGAGTAGGTCCAGGCGTGATAGGGGCAGGAGAATTTGTGCTGGCAGCCGCTCTCCTCGGCCACCAGCTGCGCGCCGCGGTGGCGGCACACATTGAGGAAGACGCGGATCTCACCCTGCTTGTCGCGGGTCAGCAGGACCGGCTGACCAAACAGCTCTCGCCGCATGAAGGACCCGGGCTCGGGCAGCTCGCTGACATGCGCGACCGCATGCGGCTGACGCATGAACAGCCGCTCGCGTTCCAGGGCAAAACGGTCTTCCGAAAGATAGTGACCAACCGGGCTGGTCGTGGCTTCTTTGTCGAGGAAATGCGTGCCCTTCGCTTTGAGCGCCAACAGCTCTTCCGCCAATGCCACTTCGGTGTCGTGCTTCATCCGAATCCTCTCCAAGGCTCCTTACCGATTGGTAGGTATTTGACTTACCGAGTGGTAAGTGTCAAGTCTTGGACATGACGACCACAACCCGCAGCCAATTGCTCACCACCGCGCGCAGCCTGTTTGCCGAACGCGGGTTTGACGGCGTCAGCATCGCTCAGATCGCCAAGGAATTGAGTGTGACCAAGCAGGCGCTGCTGCATCACTTTGGCAGCAAGGAAAAACTCTATGGCGAGGTTCTGCGCGGGATCTCTGAGGAGTTCGAAGCGCAACGCAAAGCGCTCAAACTCGACGGGTTGGAGCCCAGAGGGGCGCTGCCGCTCTATCTGCTGAGCATGCTGCCGCGCGATGCGGCCGAGACCGAGCGGACGCGCTTGCTGATGCGCGAGCTGCTCGACAATCAGCGCCGCGCCGAAAGCGCCAAGAATTGGTATCTCGCGGACTTTCTCGATGGCTTGATCGGCATGGTGCTGGCGTTACCAAACTGGAATCAGGCTCGACCGATGCAGGCGCTGGCTTTGGCCTATCAATTGCTCGGCGCGATCAATTACTACGCCGTCTCCGGCCCCACCCTCGGCGCAATCTTTGGCGAGAAAGACGCCGAACGATTGGCGCAGGAGTTTCGCCCTCAGCTCGAGGCGTTGCTCGATTCCGCATTGTCACAGAGCCCCGTTGGAACCCGGCAAGATGCCTCAAGCTGAGGTGAATTCGATACAAGACACACCGCGATTTCTCCCCTAGTCTGAAGCACTAAGACAAGAGCAGAGAGGGGCATTCATGCCATCACCTGAGCAATTCTTTGGATGGGCTGGACAGGCTGCCATGCTGGGCTGGCTGATCCTGATCTTCGTGCCACGGCGCTTGCCCTATGATCTTGGACCCAAGCTGATGTGGTTGCCGCGTTTCATCATCCCGTTCGGGCTCTCGCTGCTCTATTCCGGCCTAGCCATGGCCCATATCGCCACAGTTGAGGGCGGCGGGTTCGGCTCTTTGGCGGAGGTCAAGACGCTGCTTTCGAATGATTGGGCGCTGCTGGCAGGCTGGGTGCATTACCTCGCCTTCGACCTGTTCATCGGCGGATGGATCGCGGTGAAGGCTGACGAGGTCGGGATCAATCGGATCATCCAGGCGCCGATCCTGCTGGCGACCTTCATGGCTGGCCCCCTGGGTCTGGCGATATTCCTGGCAATGCGGTTGTTGTATCGCCGCAAAGGTGAGGCTGATCTGGCGGAGGTGGCGGCATGAGCAAGCAGCAGACCCCGCAACGGATGGTGCTCACCACGCGGCTCGATGATGATTTCGTCACCCGGCTTAATCTGACGCTGACGGCCTTTTTGATCGCCAGCTTCTTTGTCTTCATCCCGGCCTGGCTGCTCGACACGCGCGTTCTCGACAGCGCCGCGATCTGGACCAAGCCGCAGAAATTCAACGTCTCGCTGGCGCTTCACTTCGCGACCTTGGCGATTCTGCTTCAGCTGGTTCCGCGCGAAGTGCGCACCGGGCCGATCCTCGTCCTGTTCAGCTATCTCGCTGCAATTGCGCTGGTGCTCGAATATGGCTGGGTCGCCTTTCAGGCAGCGCGCGGACGACGATCACACTACAATTTCGACAGCCAATTCGAAGCCCTGATGTATGCCGCGATGGGGATCGGAGCGGTGCTGTTGATCGCGATCGCCTTGGCCCTGGCATTTCAGATCTGGCGCAAGGGGGATCGCTCACGCCCCGGTCTGGAATGGGGCGCGATCATCGGCCTGTCGCTGGGCTTCATCACCACGCTGATCTTCGCCAGCTATATGTCGAACACCGGCCGCTATGTCGGCGCTCCTTTGGAAGGCGGCGGCGCAACCGTGCCCTTCTTTGGCTGGAGCCGCGAATATGGCGATCTGCGTCCGGCGCATTTCGTCAGCCTGCATCTGATGCAGACGGTCCCGCTGGCCGGTTGGATCGCGGATCGGCAGGGCTGGAACTGGAAGATCATCGTACCCGCCGTGGCGATTGTGCAGACCGGCTTGGCGACCGCCCTGTTCCTCCAGGCCCGCGCCGGCGAGCCATTCTGGCCGATCTGACCTAACACCGGACACCGGTGACCGGGCGAACCCAATCGGCCGTTCATCGAAACGGTCTGCTGCGGTTCAGCCAGCCATGCTATAACGCTGTCATGGGAGATACTCGCTTGAAATTCGCCCGAGGGGTCGCCGCATTTTTGGTGTTGGCGAGTCCTCTGATGTCGGCCTCAGCACAAGACGATGCTCCGCAGAATGCCGACCAATCGATGCGCATGCCGGAACTGCCGCCGGCAGATTTTGATGAAACCCTGGCCATCGGTGGCGATGAGATCGACGCCCGCAAGGCGCGCAGCCGATTGACGATTGAGGTTCAGATCAACGAGACCGGCCCGCACCGCTTTGTGGTCGACAGCGGAGCAGACACGTCGGTGATTGGCCAGCGGCTGGCTGGTAGGCTGGGACTTCCCGGGACCGATCCGGTGCTGCTGCACGCCATGACCGAGAGCAAGATTGTCGACCGGGTTGAAGTCGACACGCTGCAATTGGGCCCTTCGATGTTGACTGCCTTGGATCTGCCGGTGCTCGATGAATACGACATTGGCGGTGATGGCATGATCGGCTTGGACGCGCTGGTCGAAAAGCGGCTGATGATGGATTTCGAGAAACGGCTGATCACGGTCGAGGACAGCTTTGATGACGACGACAATGCCAGCCTTGGCCGGGGAGAGATCATCGTCACCGGACGACTCCAGCGCGGCCAGCTGATCCTGACCGAGGTCAAAGCCCAGAACCACCGGATCGATGCGGTGGTCGACACCGGCACGGAGGTGACGATCGGCAATTCCAAGATGCGCGATCTGCTGTTCAAGCGGAAGCCGAAGAAGATCCGAGAGGTCGATATCTTCGGCGTGACCGGAGCAAAAGCGACGGTCGAGTTTGCAGTAATCCCGCGTCTTCGCCTGGGCCCAGTGCTGCTGCGTGATGTCCCAATCGCCTTTGCCGATGTCCCTCCGTTTGAGGTGTTTGGCATTGACGATAAGCCTTCACTGCTGCTCGGCACCGATGTGATGGAGAATTTCCGGCGGGTCTCGCTCGACTTTCGGGAGCGCAAGGTCCGATTCCAGCTCAAGAAGTGCGGGTCACGGCTGACGACATTCCGCACCGCCCCAGTCGCGACGCGGATCAGCAGCGATATCGACAGCGCCTGTATTCGGTGAGAATTGTTACGCGCGGCGGACTTTAATCCGGCACGCGCACAAAACGCCCTTACTTGACCAGTTCGACCTGTTCGAAGTCGAGCTCGACCGGGGTCGCCCGACCGAAGATCGAGACCGAAACCTTGACCTTCGACTTGTCGAAATCGAGCTCTTCGACCACGCCGTTGAAGCTTGCAAACGGGCCGTCTAGCACCTTGATCTGATCGCCGATTTCGTAATCGACATTGATCTGCTGCTTGGGCGCCGCCTTGGCCTCTTCGACACCACCGAAATAGCGCGCGGCTTCTTTTTCGCTGATCGGCTGCGGCTTATTGTTGGTACCGAGGAAGCCGGTCACTTTCGGAGTGTTCTTGACAAGGTGATAGACATCATCGGTCATCTTGAGCTTGGCGAGAACATAGCCCGGCATGAACTTGCGCTCGACTTGAACCTTCTTGCCGCGCTTCACTTCGGTGACGGTCTCGGTCGGAACCTCAACCTCTTCCACCGCTTCGGAAAGACCCAGGCGATCAGCCTCGGCGAGGATTGCTTCCTTCACCTTGTTCTCGAAGCCCGAGTAAGCGTGGATGATGTACCAGCGAGCCATATTCTATCCCTGAAACTTGTGCGTTGTTGTAAGCGGCGCGCTCAGACGAGCGACAGCAGCCAGCCCACGATCGCGTTGAAAACGGTGTCGATCCCAAGGAAGAACAGCGACATCAGCACCATCATGATAAAAACGAAGATGCCCGTCCGAATGGTCTCCTCACGCGTCGGCCAAACCACTTTGCTGGTTTCGGTGCGCACCTGGTTCACAAATTCGGCAGGCGATGTTTTGCGCTTTTTCTCTTCGGCCATGGTAGCCAGTCCTTCACACGATCTGTTGCGGCGTTCCGCCATTGGCTTTGAGGTAGGTCTCCGCGCCGCCCCGGACAAGGTCCGGGAGGGGCGAATGCTGTACCAATGTCGGAAGACGGCTTCGCATTTAGGCTCGGCCAGAAACAAAAGCAAGCGGGATCGGGCGTGGGATTATCCTGTTGGAGGCCAAGCCACCCGCTCCCTCCACCCTTCCACCCGTATGATATCCCGGTAGGCTCCGGGTGACAGTCCTCAAACAGCGAAGCGGTAGGACAGCAAGGATACGCGGAGGGAGCGGGTGGTCCAGCCGATATCCACGCGCAATAAAACACTGGTCAAGGCCGGAGCGCGGCTTTAGCGTGCACGGCTTACAAATTGGTCGCGAGCAATTAGGGGATTTCCAGCACATGGCAGCACCAGATACCGGATCGGTGAGTTTCGCCGATCGAGTGGTCAACGTTTCAGATTTCATCTGGGGCGGGACCTGGAACGGCGTCGAAGTTATCCCCTTCCCGCCAATGGTCATCATCCTGCTGGGGATCGGCCTTTACATCATGGCCGGTCTGAAATTCTATCCGCTGCGCAATCTCGGCGGCGCTTTCGCTGGCCTGTTCAAGAGCCGCAAGAGCGAAGGCGACGGCGAGATTTCGCCCTTTGCCGCGCTCTCAACCGCGCTCTCGGGACAGGTTGGAACCGGCAATCTCGCCGGCGTGGCAACCGCATTGGCGCTGGGTGGGCCCGGTGCAATCTTCTGGATGTGGATCACCGCCCTGATCGGCATGGCACTGGCCTTCGCCGAAGGCTCGTTGGCGATCCGCTATCGTGAAAAGACCTCTGACGGAGTCTATCGCGGCGGCCCGATGACCTACATCATGATGGGCCTCGGTCCGAAATGGACCTGGCTCGCCATCCTGTTCTGCCTGGGGACTCTGTTCTCGGCGATGATCACCGGCAATTCGATTCAGGCCAATGCTGTTGCTGATGGCCTCAATGAGCTGTTCGGGATTGAGGAATATATTGGCGGCGCAATCGTTGCGATCGCAGTCTTCATCGTGATCATTGGCGGGATCAAATCGATCGGCAGCGTGGCTGAGAAGGTCATTCCCTTCATGGCCGGCGTCTACATTATCATGGCGCTGCTCGCGCTGATCCTCAACATCGCCGATCTACCCGCCACTTTCGGCCTGATCTTCTATTCGGCGTTCAACCCGACAGCGGCGACCGGCGGTTTTGCTGGCGCATTGATCATCATCGCGATCCGCGCGGGTGTCGCACGTGGCCTGTTCTCGAACGAGGCCGGACAGGGCTCGACCCCGATCGCGCACGCCGTCGCGCAAACCAATGATCCTGAGCAGCAGGGCCGGATGGCGATGCTGGGCTGCTTCATCGACACTATCGTCATCTGCACCATGACCGCGCTGGTGATCCTGACGGTCCAAGGCGATTTCTCCGGCGGTGGCCAGGCAGTGGCCCATGCTTGGGAAAGCGACCTGCGCGGCTTTGCCATGACCAGCGGCGCTTTCGCAGCGGCCTTCCCAGCTGAGATCGCCGGGATTGCCATCGGCACTCTGGTCGCCAGCCTGGCGCTGATCTTCTTCGTGTTCACCACTTTGCTGACCTGGAGTTATTATGGCGAACGCGCGATCACCTTCATTTATGACCGTATTCCGGGTTCGACCCGCGGTGGTGAGAAAATCCTGCACTATGTTTGGCGGGTTCTGTGGTGCGTCGTGATCTATGTCGGAGCGAGCGCCGATCTGACCACGGTCTGGCGGATGGGGGATATCTCCAACGCCGCGATGGCGCTGCCCAACCTGCTTGCGCTGCTGCTGCTGTCGGGCGTGGTGTTCAAACTGGCTCAGGGCCAGAAGGATGCTGGCAAGACCTTCACTGCTGACACGCCGGAAGAGCCCAACGAATACTAAGCCGCGCTGGCACCTGAGTCAGCTTAGGTTAGCTGAGGAGGGTTGGTTTCGATCAACCGGGCAATAGGTCGGTCCAGTGCGGTTGACTACATCTGTAGTCGAGGTACGCTGCGCGCATGATCAGACCAGCCCACCCCCTTCTCGCCTGCGTTTCACTCGCCTGTCTCGCTGCATGCAATCCTCAATCTGCCGGAGGTCCCCCTAACCCCGAGCTCGATCCGGACGCGCTCGCTCTGCTCGATCGCCATGTAGCGGCGATCGGCGGCGAAGCGCCCTATCAGGGCCTCCAAAACCTCCGCTCGCAGGTCAACATCACCGAACAGGGCGCAACCGTTCGGGGGGACTATCGCGCGACCCGCGATGGGCGCATGCGGATCGATGTCTATTATGAGGGTGAGCGGTTCTTCAGCGAGGGGATCGACGCCGAAGGCGCTTGGCAGCAGGCGGGCGAAGGCACCCCTGTCGAGGCAGTCGATGCTGGGCCCGCAGCACGGCTGAAACGCGGGATCGACCTCCGTTTTAACAGTCTCGCCAGTATCGCGCGGTCGGCACAATCCGCGCGATATCTCGGCATGCAGGAGCGCGACGGGAGCGCCTTCGAAAGCGTCGAAATTGTCGATCAGGGCGGCCATAGCCGAACCTATCTGATCGAGCCTGAAAGCGGAATCGCGACCCGCATGATTGAGCGCGAGGCGCTGCACCCGGACGCCGATCCGACCGAGAACAACGAAGAAGAAATCCGCCTCGATTTCATAGAAACCTGCGGCATCCTTGGCCACACAAGGACCCGGACCATCAACATGGACACCGATGAGGAATTGCAATCGAGCGAGATCATTTCAGCCGAATGCAACCTCGACGAGGCGGAACTCGCTCTTGCGCGCCCCGAGCCATCGTAGATGAAGTGCCCGCTCGGCACCGCGTCACTGATTCTGGCAGGAGATCGCGCTGCCGATTGATTCTAATAGGCTCCTATGAACTTGGAACTGATCGGCATGCCGCTGTCGCCCTTCGTCAAGAAGTGCGAGTTGGTCCTTCATGAAAAGGGCCTGACCTTCGCCTATCGGCAGGTTTCGCCGCTTATCGAGCAGGAGATCTATCTCGAGCACAATCCGCTCGGGAAGATGCCGGTGCTGCGCGATGGCGATTTCGCCCTGCCCGACAGCTCGGCGATCTGCGCCTACCTCGATGCGCGCAATCCAGAGCCACCATTGTTGCCGAGCGACGCCAAGGGCCGCGCCTGGGTGTTGTGGCTGGAGGAATTTTCGGACAGCGCGCTGCTGCATCTCTGCGCCGGCCTGTTCCGTTGCCGCTTTATCGGGCCGCGGCTGATGGGTCTCCCAGTCGATGAGGAGGGTGCGCAGCAGCTGCTCACGGAGGACATGCCGCCCAAATTTGACTATCTCGAAGCGCAACTGGCCGATGGTCGCGACTATCTCTGGAGTGGCGGGTACAGCCTGGCCGACGCCGCCGTGGCGGGTCAGCTATGCATGTTTGCGCTGGCCGGAGAACAGATCGACGCCAGCCGCTGGCCCAAGCTTGCTGCGTGGGATGAGCGGATGAAAGCACGCCCGGCATTTCAGGCCTGCCTGGCGGAGGAGCGACGCTTCTTCGAGATCTGGCAGAATTCCGACACGTTCAAACCAGCCGATGGCGAAGCCGCTGCTCAGCAATTGGGGATGGATGGCGAGTAGCGATTGGAACCGAATTGGCGCTTGATTCGGGATGTCCGCTAACGACCCATTCGCGGTCCTTGGCGTTCATCAGAGTGAGCGCGGCAATTGAGTTCGTAGTCCATGCCGCCTAGGCTCAGCTGATGGCTCAAGAGCGTCCCAAAAAAGTTCGTCCGTTGCACATCGCCCTTGGCCTAGTCGGGCTCTTCCTTGCAATCTCGTTTCTGGGTGGATCGGCCTTTTGGGCCATGCTCGGACTATCCGATGACCTAACAATCGAAGGTCAAGCAGAAACGGTGCGATCAGCCCCTGCCGGTCACGGCGATGGATGGCCCGCATATGGCGGGGATGCGCGAGGCAATAGATACTCAAGCGTCGATCAAATCAGCGCATCCAATGTCACCTCATTGGAGATCGTCTGGCAACACAATTCAGGTGCATTGGACGGACACGAGGAAGTGCGCAGCCGAACAGCGTATGAGACCACCCCCATCTTTGTCGAACATCAGTTGATCGCCTGCACTCAGTTCAATGAGATCATCGCGCTTGCACCAGATACGGGTGCAGAGCTTTGGCGATATGATCCGCAAGTCCCAACTGATGGGAGGCCGGCAAACCAGTTCACTTGCAGGGGCGTGAGCCACTGGAAGGAAGAAGATGCGGGCGAAGAAGAATGCTCTTCCCGGATATTCATGGGAACTGTCGACGCGCGGTTGATCGCCGTCGATGCACGCAACGGAACCCTATGCGATGCCTTTGGTGAGAACGGAGCCGTCACAATCGAGCCAAGCGTCTCACTTAGATGGCCGGGCGAACTCCAGATTACGTCTGCTCCTGCGATAGTTGGAGATATTGTCATTACCGGCTCGGCCATCGGTGACAACTTAAGAACTGATGCGCCAATCGGAACCGTCCACGCTTTCGATACGAGATCGGGGGAACTTCTTTGGACCTTCAATCCGGTACCGCGTGACCCCACTGATCCGGCACGGTCAACATGGGCCGGAAACTCAGCCGACGTAACCGGCCATGCCAATGTTTGGTCGACCATCTCAGTCGATGAAGAACGCGGCCTGGTTTTCTTGCCAACATCAAGCGCGAGCCCGGATTATTTTGGCGGCAACCGGATTGGCGACAATCGCTATGCGAATTCGGTTGTTGCTCTTGATGGTCAGACCGGGGAAGTCGTCTGGGATTTCCAGACGGTCCATCATGATCTTTGGGATTACGACGTTCCCGCGCAGCCGGGCCTTTATCAAGTCTGGAAAGATGGAGCGCTCCACGACGTTGTCGCGCAGGTCACAAAGACTGGATTGGTCTTCGTGCTTGATCGGGAGACCGGGGAGCCCTTCCTTCCGATTGAGGAACGCGCTGTTCCCCAGGGTGGCGTCGAGGGAGAAGTCTTGTCGCCGTCCCAGCCATTTCCGGTGAACACACCTCCCTTAGTCAATAACACACTCGATCCAAGCGACGCCTTCGGTGTCACCCTGTGGGATAAGCTGGCCTGCAGTAACGCCATTGAGTCGCTTCGCGCTGAGGGTCTTTACACCCCGCCTAGTGAGCAAGGTACGCTTGCCTATCCGTTCACAGGAGGCGGGGCGAACTGGGGCAGCGCAGCATTCGATCCCACCCGCAACTTGATGATTGTGAACATGAACAATGTCGGTGCCTTCGTTCGATTGACGAAGAAGTCCGGTGATGAGGCGACAACCGGTGCGATCGAAGATGGGGCAGAATTCGCCCCAATGGAAGGCGCGCCTTTCACAATGGAAAGAGGCCCGCTGCTGTCGCCACTTGGATTGCCCTGCTCGCCGCCCCCATGGGGTGTGCTCGCGGCGGTTGATCTTGCCAACGGAGAGATCGTCTGGCGGCAGACGCTCGGCACCACCGAGGACTTGGCCCCTGGACGGCTTGCGCTTGGGTTCGGTACGCCAGCGATTGGCGGTCCGATCGTGACGGCAGGCGGCGTCATCTTCATCGGGGCCACCTTGGACGACTATTTGCGCGCCTTCGACGTGGCAACAGGTGAGGAGCTTTGGAAGGGACGGCTTCCAGCCGGCGGACAGGCTACGCCAATGACCTACGAGTACCGGGGCAAGCAGTATGTCGTGATAGCGGCAGGAGGGCACGGTTCGGCGGGCACAAGGCAAGGAGACTCGTTGGTTGCATTCGCTTTGCCTGAATGACTACTCCCACCCCAGTCGCAGACCTTGCCGGTCCTGCCACCGACTGAAGCTCTAGCGTCGTTTGCTGTCGTTCGGACCCTTGCTTCCCGGACGGCCAGATCTTCCCTTTCCCTTGCCCTTCGAGAACGGCTTGCCCGATCTTCCCTTGCCGCGGTGGGCCTTTCCCGCCGAAGCCTTGTCGTCCCACGGACTTTCGCCGGTCTTTCCGCCCCGCTGAGGCGCTGAGCGAGGTTTACCGGCCTTGCCTTTGGCGATCGGGTTGGCTTTGACGCGCGGCGCCCCGTGTTTGCGGTTGTTGCGCGCTTCGACTCTCGGACCCTCAGCCGATCGTTCGATCCAGATTGCGTCTTGCTCGTCATCACTCGCGATAGTGCGTTGCAAGGTCTCGTCGAATTTGGCCGCCAGCGCTCGCGGAATCTGGAACCAGCTCTCGGTTTGTCCGACACGAATAGCACCGATTTCGTTGCGGGTGATGTGGCCGCGTCGGCAAATCAACGGCAAGAGCCAGCGCGGCTCGGCGTTTTGCCGGCGGCCGACGCCCATCTTGAACCAGACCACGTCCTCAAAGCCCGGTCGATGGCGTTCCGCCTTGGCCTTTGCTCGCGCTTCGGGTGTGTCGGCTAGCAATTCCTCAGGTTGCGGCAACTTGGACCGATGGGCCTGGACCAGCGCGGCGGCAATGTCTTCAGCGGGGAGTCTGTTCAGCAGCTCGGTCGCAATAGCGCGGTCGTCGTCGTCATATTCTGCTGGAGCGGTCAGCTTGCCCATCAACCGCTCATGGTCCTTCTTGCGAATGGCCTCGGGCGTCGGTGCGCCCAGCCATTCTGCATTGATTCTCGCCCCGCGCATCATGCTCTCGACACGGCGCCGCCGATTAAAAGGCACTATGATCGCAGCGGTGCCTTTTTTGCCCGCACGGCCCGTCCGGCCGGAACGATGCTGAAGCGTTTCAGCGTCACGCGGCGTGTCGACGTGGATCACCAGGCTAAGCGCCGGCAGGTCAAGACCGCGTGCTGCGACATCGGTGGCCACGCAGACACGCGCACGTCGATCACGCATGGCCTGCAGCGCTTGATTGCGTTCCGATTGCGAGTGTTCACCGGACAACGCGACGACGCCAAAGCCGCGGTTCTGCAAGGTCGCATGGAGGCGCCTGACACTTTCGCGGGTGGAGCAGAAGCAGATCGCGGATTCTGCCTCATGAAAACGAAGCAAATTGACCACGGCGTTTTCGATCTCAGAAGGGCCGACAGTGATCGCCTGATAGCTGATGTCGCCATGCCCGCGATCCTGTCCCGTAAGCGACAGCCGCAGAGCGTTAGTCTGGTATCGCTCCGCGAGGCGCACAATGCCGCGCGGCAAAGTCGCCGAGAAAAGCAGCGTGCGACGCATATCGGGAGCCGCGTCCAGGATTTCTTCAAGATCGTCGCGGAATCCCATGTCCAGCATTTCGTCGGCCTCGTCGAGCACCACACCTGCAATGCCTGACAAATCCAGCGATCCTCGCTCAAGATGATCTCTCAGACGACCTGGCGTCCCGACCACGATGGCTGGCCCTGAACGCAGCGCACGACGCTCTTTGCTGGCGTCCATGCCCCCAACGCAGGTTGCAATGCGCAAACCCGCCTTGGCGTAGAGCCAGCCCAATTCACGGCTGACCTGCAATGCCAGTTCACGCGTTGGCGCGATGATCAAAGCAAGCGGTTTCTCTGTCAGTCGTATGCCGTCTACCTCGCCAGCCAATTCCTCAGCCAGCGCGATACCAAACGCCACGGTCTTGCCCGATCCAGTTTGGGCCGAGACGATCAGGTCCTGCCCGATTGCTTCTTGGGCGCGGACGGCGGCTTGTACCGGAGTGAGGCTCTCATAGCCTCGATCTGCGAGTGCCTCGGCCAAGGACTGAGGAAGTGATTCAAATGACATGAGAGTTCGCTTGGGTGACAGCGCAATCGAATAGCGCGGAGTGATGAGGGCAAGAGACTGGCGCGTACCCTGCACTCAACTCAAGCGAGCTGCGACCGGTTATGGGAGCGCTCGCGCGGGCCCTTAGCGTGAAAACTTGGGTTTGGCTCGCACAAACTTACGTGCCGTTTGATCAGATAGGATCTTTGCCTATCCAATCTCAATCCAAGCCCAGAATCCTCTCCCACCAGCTGGGCTCTTGCATCGGGCGGACCTTGCCATAGGCCAGCGCACGCAGGCTCGGATCGCTATAGGGGCGCGGATGGCTCCAAGCGTCAGGCGGTGAACCGCGATAGTGATGATAGCTCATAATCATTCTCCGAACTGTGCATCGGCCCCGGGCATTCCCATAACCAAAAGCTGGCACGGTGTGGCTTCAACCTAGCTGAATTCAATCGTTAGCCTGCGTTCAGCTAAGCCGGTTGCGGCGCTTCGTCGGTCGATCCCCGCAATCGAGCTTTGACCGCAAGCTTGGCCCTGGTGTGGAGTAAGGCCAGCGACGGGATCACCAGCATCAACAGCCCGGTGCCGATCAGCACGCCGAAGCCGAGGCTGGCTGACATCGGGATCAGGAATTGCGCCTGGCGGCTGGTCTCAAAGGTGATCGGAGCAACCCCCAGGAAGGTGGTGACCGCGGTCAGCATGATCGGGCGGAAACGTGATTTGGCTGCGTCGACGATCGCCTCGTCGGGTTCCATCCCGTTGCCGGTGTTCTCATTGTAGAAATCGATCATCACCAGAGAGCCATTGATGATCACCCCGGCGAGCGCCACCACCCCGAAGATCGACAGAATACCAAGCGGAATGCCCAGCAGCGCATGCGCGAACAGCGCGCCGATCAGGCCGAACGGGATCGCGGCCATGATCACCAGCGGCTGAGTGTAGGATTTGAACGGAATCGCCAGCAAGCAATAGATCGCGACCAGCGCGAGCAGGAAAGCGCTGCCCAGATCGGCAAAGCTTTCCTGCTGCTCTTCTTCTTCACCGCCAAATTCATACTGCAAGGTCGGGAAATCAGCGACCACGCCAGGCATGATCTCTGCTTCGATAAAGGCGGTTGCCTGATTGCCCGTCACGGCATTCTCATTGACCTCGGCAGAGATGGTGACGGCACGGCGGCCATTCTCGCGCCTGATCGTAGATGGAGCTTCAGTGAACTCTGCCTCGGCGAGAGCGGCCAGTGAGGTGAACCCTCCGCCCGGCACTCGAATGCGGAATTGCTCAATGTCAGCGACCGAATTGCGCTCAGCCTCTGGCAGGCGAACATAGACGCGCACGTCCTGACGACCGCGCTGGACCCGCACAGCCTCGGCGCCGAAGAAAGCACCGCGGACCTGGCCAGCCACGTCTTCTAGCGTGATCCCGAGCGAGCGCGCCTCAGGCTTGAGCCGCAGCTCGATTTCACGCATTCCAGCGTCCTGATCGCTCTCAATGTCGAACGTGCCGTTGATCCGTGCAATCCCGGCCATGATCCTTTTGCGCGCCTCGTCGAGCACTTCGGGATCGGCGTCGAATATCTGGACATTGATCGCAGAGCCGAAATTGACGTCATCAGAGGTGATCGAAAGCGATTTGACCTCAGGCAGTTCGCCAATCTCCTCACGCCAGGCCGTTTCGATTTCGCGCGCGCTGACAGGACGATCGCTCGATGTGGTCAGCGCGATCTGCACATCCGCTAGGCTAGGCGAGGATTGGGTGCGTGTGCCCTGTGGGCCTCCTTGGCCAACTGCGCGCTGCCCTACCGTTGAATAGATCGCTTCGACAAAGGCCGGCGGCACGCCGGCTTCGAGCTCTTCTTCGCTCGAATAGCGCGCCAGCACGCGGTCGCCGGCCTCGCGGATCTTGAGAGCGACGCGCGAGGTCCGCTCAATAGTCGAACCCGCAGGCATTTCGATCGAGGCGGAGATCACATCGCCCTCGATATCAGGGAAGAAGCTGGTCTTGATGATCCCGGCGGGAACCAATGACGCCATGAAGATCAGCAGCGCGACTGCGGCGGAAATCACCACGAACGGCGCCTTGACCGAGAATTGCAGCGCTCGATCAAGCGGACCGTCGACAAAGCTCTTGAACCGGCGATCAACCGCTCCTTGAACCCGTTCAAAGAAACGTGTCACCGAATGCTTCGCCACGGTTCCAGCAGCCGGCAGATTGGACAAATGGTGCGGCAGGACCAGCAGCGCCTCGACCAGCGATAGCGCCAGCACCGCCACCACCACGATCGGCACGTCAGCGGAGATTTTCCCGATTGTACCGCCCACCGCCAGCACGGGCAGGACCGAAACCATGCTGGTCAGAACCGCAAAGATCACCGGCACTTTGACCCTCTGCGCGCCGGCGATCGCCGCGCCCAACCCACTTCGCCCGCGTTCGCGCTCGGCATAGATATTCTCGCCCACCACGACGGCGTCATCAACCACCAGGCCCAGCGCGAGGATAAAGCCGAACAGCGAGAACATGTTGATGCTGGAGCCCACCGCGTCGAGCAGGAAGATCGCACCGGTGAACACCGCGCCGATCCCGACCGCGCTCCAGAATGCAAGCCGCAAGTCGAGAAACAGGGTGAGCGAGATCAGCACCAGGATCAGACCGAAGGCCGCGTTGCGCAGCAGCAGGCGGTAGCGGTCTTCGAGGATTTGCGATTGGTCGTTCCAGACCGCGAAGTCGACGCCCTGCGGCGGATCATATTCCTCCGCAACAAAGGTCTTCACCGCCTCGGCCACATCGAGCACACGCTCATCGCTGGTGCGGTAGACGTCGACAAAGGCCACCGGCTTGTCGTTGAAGCGAGCGATCAGGTCAGTGTCTTCAAAGCCATCATTGACCGTGGCGATATCGCCCAGCCGAAGCAGGTCGCCCTGCTCGCTCGAAACGACAATGATGTCTTCAAAGTCGGCCTGTTCATAATTCTGCCCAACCGTGCGAATGCGCACCTCTTCGGTCGGGGTGTCGAGCGATCCGGCTGAACTGTCGAGGCTGTTCGATCCGATGATCCGTGCGACATCGGGAAGCGAAAGGTTGAGCGCGCGCAACTGCTCCTGCGAGACATCAACATAGATCTGATAGTCGCGCACCGAGCTGGTCTGGACATAGCTGACCTCGGGCAGCGCCGCGATCTGATCTTCCAACGCAAAGGCGGTTTCTTTCAACGCACGCTCCGAGACGTCGCCGAACAGTGCGATCCGCAAGACCACTGAGCGGGTGGTCAATTCGCGGATGTCTGGCTCATCAGCTTCGGCGGGAAAGGTCTGGATCTGGTCAACCTCAGCCTTCACCTCATCCAGTGCCGCTGCGATATCGGTACCTTCTTCGAGCTGAACGGTGACCGTGCCTTGCCCTTCCGACGAGGTTGAGGTGACCGTATCCACGCCCTCAATCGCTTCGACCGCTTCCTCGATCCGCTGGACAATCGATTGCTCGATCTCGGCCGGCGTCGCGCCCGGATAAGAGACACTGACCTGGACCCGGTCGAGACTGCTTTCGGGGAAGACCTCCTGCACAATTCGTCCAAAGGCCACAATCCCGACGATGAACATCGCTATCATCAGCAGATTGGACGCAACCCCATTGCGCGCCATGAAGGCGATCATCCCGGTGCGATAACGCGCCCGGTCCTGGGGGTGCGCGGCCTCGCTCATTCGGCGGCGGCTCCGGCCACACGCAGCGCCATGCCGTCAATCGGCGCGGTCAGGCTGCTGGTGATGATCTGGCCGCCCTGATCGAGCGTTTCGGTCGCAATATAGGCCAGCTCATCGCTGCGCTGGATTACCCGCACCGGCAGGATCCGTAGCTTTCCGTCGCGCACCACCCAGATTTCATTGCCGGGCCTGACCGCCAGCGCCGGAACGGCGGCATAGCTTGCGAGGCTCGCTCCGGTGATCTCGACATTGACGAAGGCGCCCAGCAGCAGTGGTGGCGCGCGGTTGCCGGCCTCGCCCTGGCCGACCAGTTTGCCGGCGGTCAGCGGAGAGGGAACCCGAATGAAGACTTCGACATTGCGTGTGGCGGAATCGAGAATCGCATTGGCGCGATCGACAAAGGCGGGCCAGCGATACTGCAGTCCGCCATATTCGTAGAGCACGCTCGCTGGGACCCGCGCGTTGCTCGGATTGAGTAGGCCGGGGATCAGTGCCGCCTCATCCGGGGTCAGCGAGACCCGCACCTCGTAGGCCGAAGTCGCGACGATCGAACCGAGCGCCTGTCCCGGCTGCACCAGCGAGCCGACAGCCGCATCTTCCTGACGGACCAGCCCGCGGAAAGGAGCGGTCACTCGCGTACGGCTCAGCAGCAACTTGGCATCGGCGAGATTGGCTGCGGCGCGTTCACGAGCTGCTTCGGCCGAGCGCAATTGGGGCTCGCGGGTTGCGAGAACACCCGAGCCTGCGCCACCCTCGTTCGCCTCCGCGGTTTCGCCGCCAGCTTCCGACATCGAGCTGGGCGGCAATATCTGGGAGCCCTGTCCTTCTCCCGCAGCGCCGCTTTCCCTTGCCGCAAAGCGCGCCAGCTCATCACGCGCCACCGCCACTTCCTCTTCGGCCTGAAGCACCGCAACATCCTGAGCCGCGACATCGGCCTGCGCCGCGCGGACCTGATTTTCGTAATCGCTCTGATCGATCCGCAGCAGGGTCACGCCGGAGCCGACCACTCCCCCTTCGCGGAAGGCGGGATTGACATAGGTCAGCCGACCGGAAACCTCGACCCCGATGGTGACCTCTTCACGCGCCTGGACCGTGCCAGAGCCGAGCACCGGGATCGGGCCAGATGCGGCTTCCAGAGCAACCGCTTCGACCAGCGGCACTTGCTCGACCCGCTCATCCTCTTCGGGAGCCGGACGCAATTGCACCAGCAGGAATGCAATCAGCAAGGCGGCGCCGAGCAGCCCGACCGACCAGATCAGCTGACGATTCATGGTGTGGGTTCTCCTGCTTGTGGCTGCATTTCCAGGGACAGTGGTTGGCTTTCCGGCGCCCAGTCGCCGCCCAGTGCGCGATGCACGCCAAGCCGGGCCTGAGCTGTTGCTCGCGCAGCGCTCGAGAGATTGGTTTCGACCAGATAGACGGTCCGCAGCGCGTCGAGATAGGACACATAGCTGCCCACGCCCGAGGCAAACCGGCGGCGCTGTAGATCGAGCGAGGCCTCAGCCTCGGTCAATTGCTGAGTGATCAAGAGGTAGCGTGCGCGCTGTTCGCCATAGTCAGCAATCGCGCTATCGACCTCACCATAGGCGGTCAGGACCGCACGGGCATAGGCTGCCGCTTGCTGGTCATAGACGGCGCGGGCGCTGCGAATATTGGCCGAGATCCGCCCGCCATCGATGATCGGCGCGACGATCGAAGCCGCGAGCGATGTCGCCCAATTGCTGGCAAAATCGAACGCGCCGCTGAAATCACCCGCCTGGGTGCCGTAAGATCCGCCCAATGTCAGCGTCGGGAAACGTTCGGCGCGGCGGGCTCCAATGCGGAGTCTTGCCGCATCCAGTCGAGCCCAGGCGGCCGCTACATCGGGGCGTTGTTCCAATAGATCGGACGGGAGACCGCTTGGCACGGGCTCAAACACCAGGCGCGGGCGCAGATCCTGTTCGATCTGCTGTGACAAAGCTTCGGGATAGGCACCAGTAAGCAGCGCAATGCGGGCTCGCAAGGCGACCAGCGTGCTCTCCAATTGAGGCAATGAAGCCTGGGTCGAGCGCAGGTCCTGGCGCACCTGGTAAAGCTCAAAGCTCTCGGCCAGCCCGCGCTGGAAACGATCATCGGTGCGTTCGGCGCGATCTTCGAGGGTTTCGATCGTCACGCGGGTCAGTTCGATCTGGCGACGGGTATCGACCAGATCAAAATAGGCCGAAATTGTTTCGGCAGCCGCCGCTAGCTGGATCGCCCGAAGATCAAACTCGCTCGCCACAGCGTCTTGCCGCGCCGCAGCCAGATCATTCCTCGCCCGACCAAACAGGTCGATCTCATAGGAAGCGCCAAGGCTCAGTGTGTAGGCCTCGTTCTCGAGCCGATCGATCACACCTCCGGCCAGGTCACTGAAGGCATTTCCGTCGAGCGGAGTGCTGGTGCTGCTGGCGTCGCCCGACAGACTGACTGTAGGCAAAAGCGCTGATCGCGCCAGGCGAGCCTGCGCGCTGGCTTGCTCAACCCGCCCGACAGCCTCGATCACGTCGAGATTGTTACCCAGCGCATTGCCAACCAATTGGTTGAGCACAGGATCATCAAATTGGCGCCACCATTCCGCAGGGGCGAAGTTCCCCGGTGTGGCTGGGGCGGCATATTGATCGGGCAAATCGCTCGCCAGACTTGGCCGTTGCTGTTCGGGTGCCAGTGAAACACAGGCAGAGAGCGACGCGATCAACGCTATTCCGAGCAATGCTCGCGTGGCACTGCCTTGGTCGCCCGGCTCAGGCACGCAATTCTGCCGTGGTGCAAATTTCAAATGCGAACCTCATCAGGGGAGTAAGCCGCCAGGAGTTATTGGGTTCCCTAAACAAGTTGCGATTTGCAATCCAGTCGCAAGATGTATCAGGATTGTCGCAGCCTCAGGCCGCCCCTTGGAAAGCGATGGCGAGCAGAATCGTGTTAGCCGCGTTAACCACTTGCAAAGGTCTGAGGCGTATCTCAGGCTCGTGTCAAAAGGGGTACGAGATGGAACCCGTAAAGAAAACGCAGCAAACCGCGTCGTCGGATCGGCGTGATTCCGACCGCCGGATGGAGCAGGTTGCCTTCGACGGATCTGACCGTCGAGAGGGCGAACGCCGTTCCGGCAAGGATCGTCGCAAGATCGCGCGCGCCTGAACGCCAGGCTGCAACTTTGCCAATATAGCTCTTTCCTCACCTCGCCTCCGAGGTTGCCTCAACACGCCGCCATGGCCGATCCTAGGCAATGCGGACCCGCGACGCGCGAAACACCGAAATCAGGAAAATGGCAGGGGTGACAGGATTCGAACCCGTGGCCCTCGGTTTTGGAGACCGATGCTCTACCAACTGAGCTACACCCCTGCAGGAGCGAGCGGGCTCTAGAGCAGAGCCGCGCGATAGGCAACATGCTTCGTCAATTGGATGCAGCCTTCTTGGCAAAGGCTGCTATATTGAACGCAGCCATGCATTCACCCTTCCCGACCCCGATCCCTGCGGACATTCTGCTGCTGGCCTATCGCAGCGGGATCTTTCCGATGTCGGATCGGCGCGATGATCCCAATGTCTACTGGGTTGAGCCACGCGATCGAGCGGTGATTCCATTAAATGGCCTGAAGATCTCCAAATCGCTTCGCAAAACTGTTCGGCGAGATCGATTCCGAGTTACGCTCAATCGTGACTTTGCCGGTGTGATTGAAGCCTGCGCCGCTCCGCGCCCCGATCATCCCGAAAGCTGGATCAGCGAGCGAATCATTGCCAGCTATCGCCAATTGCACGCGCAAGGATCAGCCCATTCGATCGAATGCTGGTCGAGCGCCGAAGACGGCCAAGAGCGACTTGTTGGCGGACTCTACGGAGTCGCGTTCGACCGCGTGTTTTGCGGTGAGAGCATGTTCAGTCTGGCAGACAATGCCAGCAAGGTTGCGCTGGTCTGGCTGGTCGCGCTGCT
This sequence comes from Erythrobacter sp., assembly GCA_965249945.1. Taxonomy (GTDB): domain Bacteria; phylum Pseudomonadota; class Alphaproteobacteria; order Sphingomonadales; family Sphingomonadaceae; genus Erythrobacter. The sequence continues at coordinate 3,265,741 of OZ252258.1, forward strand.
ACGTCGCGCCGGATATGCCGTTCTCGATTGCCAGTTCATGACCGATCATTTGGCTTCGCTCGGCGCGTTGGAAATGTCCCAGGCTGACTATCTCGATCGGATTCAGGATGCCGCGGGCGATCCGGAGGTAAAGTTGGAGGAATCTCTGGCCGCGCTGTTGCAAGCGGGCGATCATTCTTCCCCCGGGAAGGCCATCGCGCAATCCTTCACCCAGACATCGTAGATCGGATGCTCGACAACATTGAGGCTGGGTGAGTTCTTGAACAGCCAGCCGGAAAACACTCCGGTAAAGTCATCATCGCCGCGTTCTTGCACTAGCACTTGCACGAAGGCGCCGGTTTCCTGCGGCATTTCCCATGGGGCAGTGCGCTCGCAGGCCTGCAGGCGGATAATCACTGCTCCGGCACGCCGGGTCTCTCCCGGGCGCATTTCAAAGTCTTCGGTGACGTTGTTGCGCTTGTTGAGCAGGCCGATTGTTGCGACCCGCTCAGCCATCGGGGTTGCGCCCTCAACCAATTCATCGGCGTTGATCGGTGTCGTCACTTCGCCGGAAGCAAATTCGTCAGGAACGTCGGTGGCGAGAGCGTCGGGTTCGGGAGCACCGGACGAGCACGCTCCAACCAACAGCGTTGCCAAAGCCAGGGCAGATGTCCGGCGGAGCATTGCCTAGCCCTCAGGGCTCCAGGCCTCATAGTCACCCACCGCACGCGCGCGCTGACCGCCTTTCTCGAGGGCGCCTTGCGGGCGATAGGCCGCAGACGTGCCGGTGGCATTGGGCGTATAGTCGGCTTCCCAGACCTTGGCCGGCGGCAAATGGCTTTCCGGAACATCATCAAAGGCTCCATGGAGCCAACCATGCCATTCGGACGGCACCCGGCTGGCATCATTCGGCCCGTTGTAGATCACCCAGCGTTTTTCACGGCTGGTGTAGGATCCATCGGGCTGATCATCCGCCGATTTCCTGCGCTTTCCGCGGTAGTATTTGTTGCCCTCGGCATCGGTCCCGACATGCTCGCCCTTGCGGCTTGTTAGGAGATGCGTGGTGATGGTCGCACCATCCCACCATGTGAAGATTTTTCCGAACAATCCCATGACCGCCGCGGTTAGCGGATTTGACTCGCCGAGGAAAGTGCTTTGCTCATTCCGGAAGGACGTATTCCACGCGATCGCCTGGGCTTATCCCGAGCGCTTCGGCGCGACCCGCTCGCAGTTCGAGCACGGCCGAGGCGAGACCGACAGAAAGCACCGGATCGAATGAATAGGGAACCGTGTTCGCTTCGATATTGCTGATCCGGCCATCAACGCCGACAAAGATAATGTCGAGCGAGAGCGGTGTGTTGCGCATCCAGAAGCTGCGCTGAGTTGGGACACGCGAAGGGAACAGCATGCCTTCGAAATCGCCCAGCTCGGTTCGAAACATCAATCCTTGCGCTTGCGCCTGGTTGGTATCAGCCAGTTCGACCCGGAATGCATGCCGCTCGTCCTCATCAACCACGGCGAGGTCGATGATCCGCAGGCCGGAGATTGGGTGCGTCTCAGCAGCCCCTTCTGACGTCTCAGGTGCGGCCGCGGTATTGACCATCGCGCTCCGCTCGCCCGGCGAGCAGGCCATGAGCACCAATGCAAGCAAGCCAATTGCATGTTTCACCATCCTGGACCCTCTCTGCTTTCCTGTTCTTCCTGGTCAGCCTCTGACAGCCATAGCGCAACATCGTCGATACTGTCGGAATGCAAGATGAACCTGACGAGGTCCATGTCATGACCGGCGCGCAACATCGCAGCGATCTGCTTTTCTCTGACTGCAGGATCAAGCTTTTCCTGATCATCGCGCAGCCCAAAAGGTCCAAACCTTCGTTTGGTCGCCATCACGATTGCGGACCGACGTCGCTCAGCCAGGCTCGGCGCGTGGCTCTCGCGCACCTCCTGATCAACTCCGGCGGCCCAAAGGGCGTGCTCAACCCGCCGTGCGCCATATCCGCGCGCGCTCAGATCGCGCGATTTGGAACGGGCATAGGCATCATCGTCGACATAGCCGCGTTCGATGAATTGCTCGACCAATCCTGCAACGTCGAGTTCGACCAAGCGCCCGTCGTTATCCTCCGCCACTCCCCGTTCCCGGATCTTGCGGGCGAGATAGGCTTCAAGCTTGGCTCCGGTGGTCGCAAACCGGCCGACATAGGACAGTGCAAGATCCCGCAAACTGGCGGAATCCAGCGGCTTGGAGCGGCGGCGCTTTGCATGTCGTGATGATGACGTATTCATACCGACTGAAACCATTTTGCCTTATTCGTGCCACAGTCCTTATCAATTGGGTAATGTTGGAGGGTACGGAGACAGTTGTCTACCGTGCAGGGAACACGCAAAAGGCACAGCTTGCTGGGCCGTAAACCACGGGTATCGCTAGAAATATGACCGACGCCGCATTGACGCCGACGCCGAACGATTGCGATTTACCGCGCATTCGAGCGGAGTTTGGGACGTTCAACGAGGCCATCGATTACGCTGCTCGCAGCGCAAAAGGCCTGAATTTCCACGATATGCGAGGGACGCTCGAGCGGGTATATCCCTACCAAGAGATGCGCGAAGATGCGCTGATCATGGCGCGTCGCCTGATAGCTGCGGGTATTGGCAAGGAAGACCGGGTCGCCCTGATTGCTGAGACCGGACCAGAGTTCGCCGCCCTGTTCTGTGCCTGTGTTTACGCTGGCGCATGGCCGGTTCCGCTGCCTTTGCCGACAACATTTGGAGGAAAAGAGAGCTATATCGATCAGCTCTCCGTCCAGTTGCAAAGCTCTGACCCCAAACTGTTGCTCTTTCCGGACGAGATTGGGGAGATGGCCAAGGCTGCTGCCGATCGCCAGGGTTGCCCGGGCGAAAGCTGGCAGGACTTTGCCACGCGCGAAGCACCCGAAGTTGCGTTGCCGGAAGCCGATCCCGAAGACATTTGCTATTTGCAATATTCATCAGGATCGACCCGTTTCCCGACCGGAGTCGCGGTCACCCACAGAGCACTGCTGCACAACCTCTACGGCCATTCGACCACGATGGATCTGGGCGAGAACGATCGCGCGGTCAGCTGGCTGCCGTGGTATCACGACATGGGGCTGGTCGGATGCTTCCTGTCGTTGATCGCTAATCAGGTCTCGGCAGATTTTCTCAAACCTGATCACTTTGCGCGGCGCCCACTGGCCTGGCTCGACATGATCAGCCGCAATCCCGGCAACACGCTGTCCTATTCACCGACCTTTGGATACGATATCTGCGCCCGGCGTATTTCGAGCCAAAGCCATGTTGCGGATCGGTTCGACCTGTCGCGTTGGCGCGTTGCTGGCAATGGCGCTGACATGATCCGCCCTGACGTGATGCAGAATTTCGTCAACGCCTTCTCAGAGGCCGGTTTCAAAGCCGCCGCCTTCACGCCCAGCTATGGCTTGGCCGAAGCCGTTCTGGCGGTGACCGTGATGCCGCCTGGCGAAGGAATCCGGGTCGAACTGGTCGAAGAAGAGCGGCTCTCGGGCACGCCAAGGGATCTCAATCGACCGGCGCGCTACCGGGCCATCGTAAACTGCGGCAAACCGCTGCCCGACATGGACGTCGAAATTCGCGGTGAAGGTGGAGATGCGAGAGGCGACCATCAGATTGGCAAGGTCTGGTGTCGCGGCCCGAGTGTGATGCATTCCTATTTCCGCAATCCCGAGGCGACCGAAGATTGCTTGGTCGACGATTGGCTCGATACCGGAGATATGGGCTACACCGCTGATGGCTATTTGTTCATTGTCGGACGTGCCAAGGACATGATCATCATCAACGGCAAGAACCATTGGCCGCAGGATATCGAATGGGCGGTCGAGCAATTGCCGGGCTTCAACCATGGCGACATTGCCGCCTTCTCGGTTGAGACCGACAATGGTGAGGAAGCCCCGGCAGTTCTGGTCCATTGCCGCGTGTCCGACCCGTCGGAGCGGGTCCGTCTTCGTGAGCAGATCTCGGACAAGGTTCGCTCGGTTACCGGAATGAGCTGCGTTGTCGAGCTTGTACCGCCGCGTACATTGCCGCGCACCAGCTCTGGCAAGCTGAGCCGCGCCAAGGCCAAAAAGCTATACCTTGCTGGTGAGATCGTCCCGCTCGAATTGGCGGCCTGATCCCAATTCGTCCCCAGCCGATCGGCTAGTTGGCTATCACCCATTTCCCATCGCGGAAGCGATAGACATGTGGCGAAATGCAGCGCGGTGCCGCTGCGCAATCCTGTTCGACAAGGACGCGGAATTCGTCGAGCTCCTCGCCCTCGGCCAGCAGTCCTGCGACCACCAGTTGGTCCGAAGTGATTGTAACGGCGAAGTCGGGGCCGGCCTGCTCGGCGATCTGCGCCCATTGCGGCAAGAACACCAGCATAGATCCAGTGTATTCGTCGCTTTCAAAGCCAATCAATCCATCGCCAAAGTCTCGATTAAGCGGCAATGCCGGAATGACCAGTCCAGTTTGCTCGGCTGCGCGTTCCCAAGCTTCATCCTCGTCGACCCCAAAGGCCGTCAGATCGCCGCTTGTCGCGACCCGAATGGTCTGCGGGCTGTCAATCGCCAGGATAGCAAACAGGTCATCGCCGATCTTTCGGTGCACGGGCAGATCGTCGTTCTTCTCCGCAATCGAGGCCGCATAGGCCCAATATTGCGCATCACGGACAATGATCCTCAGATCGGCCTGAGTCGGTTCGTCCGGCGTCGCGGTCAGCGCGATCACTAGCCGCGCCAGTTCGGCGTCGCAGGCTTCAGTCTCAATCGTCTGGCAGAATCCATACAGGCGATGGAGATTTAGGGTCGCGTCGTCCCAATCAGGGTGGTCGATCACGTTGATTTGAAGGGGGTCTTCGGGTGCAATCTCGAACTGTGCTGCGGGAAGGGCTTGCTCAAATTGGGCCAAAGCTCTGATCGCAAATTCGCGCTGGTCGTCGGTGGTCTGGGCGATTGCGGCCTGCGCGGCCGCGACAGCCAGCACCAACCCCGCCAATCCTCTTAACCTGCAAGCTCGCTTACTCATCAACGTCGCCCCATTCCGCGCGCAGCGGGCCAAACCCGCTCTCCACAGAAACCTCAGTTCCATTGGTCCGAAGAATCGCGGCAGCCGCCTCGGCTTGTTCAGGATCACCGACCAGGACAATCGGCAATTGGGTTCTCAGCGATGCCCATTGCACCACGCTCAAAGCCCGCGCGCCCTGCGGTGTCGGACCGTCTTCCTCAAAGGTAATTTCTTGCGGAAGTTCGGCCACCGGTGGCAGCAACTCGATTGTCCAGTCGGGCTCGGTGGCGGCGATCCTGTTCTCGAGCGTCCGATAAGCCTCCAGTGACGCACCATCCAGCGGCTGCGCACGCACGATAGCGCGGCGGCGAGTCCGATCGATCACAACACTGTCTTCGGCTACGCCAGCGACGAGCGAAAGGCGGGTGGCGAGATCCTCTGCCCGCGCAATCGCGTCAGCCTCTTCGCGCGCCCGCGTCGCCGATAGCTGCGCCTGCTCGGCGGCGCTTGCACTGGTCCCTACCTGATACTGGATCAAGGTCAGCTCAACCGGCTCCCCCAGCCGCATCGTCAGTGCGCGTTCCGCCCTCGCCTCAGCTTCGGGTCTTAGCGATGCGGTCAGCATGGTCGCGCTGATCGCGATCGGCTCTGCCGCGAAGTCGATCTGCAAGTCATCCAAGATCGAATTGGCAGTGAAGTCTTCTTCGATCTCAGCCCTCACTACCCGCTGAGCATTGGTCTCCCATGCAATCTGCTGCAGCGAATAGCCGAGCGGAAATGCAAGTGCAGCAAACACTGCGAGCACGACAAAACTTTGGAATTGGGTCTGGCGCTGGGTCAGGGCTGTCCGGAAGCCAAACAGTCGCGCCAGAGCCAAAGCCGTCAAAGCAATCGTGATCAGGTTGGTTACGTAGAGCAGCAGCGCGCCGGAGAAGACCGTGGCATTGGCAGTTGCCAACCCGAAGCCGACCACCGCCAGCGGCGGCATCAAGGCGGTTGCAATGGCCACACCGACGATCGCCCCGGCCTGCCCGCGGATCATCGCATATGCGCCGGCCATGCCTGAAAACAGCGCCACAAACAGGTCGAACAGATTGGGCCGGGTCCGCGCTGCGATCTCTGGCGTAATTGTCTGGATCGGCGAGATGAAGACGATCAGCGCACACAACAGCACCGCCAGAATCGATCCCCACATCAAGGATCGCGCAGATTGCTTGAGCCATTGGTAATCGCCAATCGCCAAGGCAAAACCGAGGCCCATGATCGGGCCCATCAGCGGCGAGAGCAGCATGGCGCCGATCACCACCGCCGGCGAGGATTGCAATAGGCCGAGGATGGCAATCCCGCCGCTCATGGCGATCATGAAGAGATAACGCTCGGACAGGGCGCAATCTTCACGGCGTTTCTCGATCACTTCGGCCTGATCGATCGAGCCGACGACATCATCGCGCCACCAGCGCCGCAGGTTTAGGACCGCGCGAGCAAAGCTGGACAGACCTTGCGGCTCGCTCGAGGAGCCAGAAGATGAGGTCGGCTTAGGGCTTTGATTTGTTCCGCTTTCCACGTGTCAGGGAATAGGCCGAAACCGCCCCAAACGGAAGCCGTTCAACAAACCATGGACGAAGGTCTGCAGATCGGGCAAAAACGCCGCTCAATGCGCCATTGCTTGAATATCGTGTCTTAGATACCTAATACAGTTAAGGATGGTTGCGCCGTAGCGACCCAGGGAGTTTGCAGACCGTATGAGCACGAAAGATTCGCCCGAGACCAACATCGCCACCGCGACCAAGAGCTCGACCGATTTTGAATTGACGCCGCCAGACCCAGTGCCGGTTGTTGCGCCCGAAAAGGCCGCTGGCCTGGTGCCAGTGAGCACTGAGCAAAAGTCCAAGCTCGATGACAAAGTCGATAGCTTTGTCGCCGACCTTGTCGCAGAAGATGCTAATTCCCCGGCTTTCGGGGAGAAGGTCGATCAGATCACGCGGATGGGCCAGGAACAGATTCGGGCCGCTGCCGCGCACTCAAACCGCTTCCTCGATCGGCCGGTCAAGGCGATGGATGGCGAGACCAGCGTTGGTACCGATCTGGCCGAATTGCGTCGCACAGTCGAGGATCTCGACCCAGGCAAGAAAGGCAAGCTGCTGTCGCCTCGCAAGCTGTTCGGGATCATACCGTTCGGCAACAAGCTCAAGAATTACTTCGACAGCTACACCTCGGCTCAGGGCCATATTCAAGCCATTCTGGAACGGCTCGATTCCGGGAAGGTAGAGCTCCACAAGGATAATGCCGCGATCGACGTCGAGCGGCAGAAACTGTGGGAAGCCATGGGCGAGCTCGAACAGATGATCCATATCGCCAAAACGCTGGACGAGCGGCTTGAAGAGAAAGCCATAGAGCTCGATGCGAGCGATCCGGAGAAGGCCAAAGCTCTGCGCGAAAGCGCGTTGTTCTACGTTCGCCAACGGACCCAGGACTTGCTCACGCAAATGGCGGTCAGCGTGCAAGGTTATCTTGCGCTCGATCTGGTCAAGAAGAACAATGTCGAATTGGTCAAAGGCGTCGATCGCGCCAGCACCACGACAGTCGGTGCCCTCCGCACTGCGGTGACGGTCGCGCAGGCCATGACCAATCAGAAGCTGGTTCTGCAGCAGATCACCTCGCTCAATCAGACCACCAGCGACATCATCGACTCGACCAGCATCATGCTGCGCGAACAGACTGGCCAGATTCATGAGCAGGCCGCTTCGAGCACGATCCCGCTCGAGACGCTGCAGCGGGCCTTCCAGAATATCTACGACACAATGGACGAGGTCGATGATTTCAAGGTTCGCGCACTTGCCAGCATGAAGCAGACCGTCAATGTTCTGACTGACGAGGTCGAGAAGTCAAAAGGCTATATCGCCCGCGCCGAAGGTCAGGCGCAGGCGCAAGCCAAGGTCGCGTCCGAGCCGTCCTTGCTGGCGCTGGATAGCTAATGGTCGACAGCACAAAGGATTCAGAAGAGATCCTGGCTGCCGCCGGGCGCAGCCTGCAAGTGCAGCGAGACGGTGGCACTCACCGGCCGGCCAAGTCGATTGGTAAGGGCTCTGCGAATGCCAAGCTCAAGACTTGGCTCAAACGCGCCGGATATTTCGGCGTGGCATTGCTCGCTATAATGATGGCCACTTCGGTTGCCGGGGCAGTGCTAGGAGGGATTGGCTTCTGGGGCCTCGTCGCCGCCTTCTTCGCCATGATTGGCGCAGCTTTCATCTTTTCCAACTTTCCCAAGGTGAAGATTCCCAAAAGGTCTGAGCTGACCCAGGGCAATCCCAAGCAGATGGTGGCCCGAACGGAATTGTGGCTCGAAGCCCAGCGCCCTGCCTTACCGCCGCCCGCGGTCGAAGTGGTCGAAAAGCTCGGTGTGCAATTGGATGCCTTGGGCATGCAGCTTGAGACAGTCGATCAGGCGCATCCCTCAGTCCGCGAAGTTCGCGAGCTGGTCGGCGAATACATTCCCGAGACGATCGACAACTACCGCAAGATCCCAGAGCATATGCGCGGCGAGGAGCATGCCGGCAAATCGCCCGATGCCCAATTGACCGACAGCCTCAACAAGATCAGCGGAGAAATTGACCGCGTCACCCGGCGCTTGGCCGAAGGTGCGCTCGATGATCTGGCGATCAAGGACCGCTACCTCGAATATCGTTATGGCGGGGATGAAGAGCTTCAGGATTTGCGCAAATGAGAGTGACATTGCCCCACGAGCTTGGCCGTGAAGAAGTCAAGCAACGCTTGCATGATCATGCCCATGAAATCGCCGACTATTTTCCCGGCAATATGGCCACGGTCACAACCGAGTGGCCGCAGGACTATGTGATGGGGCTGACCGTGTCTGTGGTCGGGCAGAATGTCGGCGGAGTAATCGAGACCTATGACGATCATGTGGTGATCGACATTGATGTCCCGCGCGCGCTGAGCTTTCTGAAAGGCACAATCGAAAGCTCGCTCAAGAAAGAAGCGACTCGGCTGCTCGAAAAGAAATAGCGCTCAGTTTGGACGAGTAAGCAGGGTGATACCCGCAGAGGAAAAATCAAGCTGATCGATTGATCCTGCCAGCACGCATTCGCCACCGCGCGCCAAGCCATTGTCCGCCCAGCGCAATTCACCTGAAATCGGCAAAGCCAGAAAAGCCTCGCCATAAGCCGAGATCGTGTCTTGGTCTGGCTTCCCGTTTATACGGTCGAGCCGGAAATACTGCCGGTCGATCAAGGTCGGCCCCGCCTTCTCAACCGAGGACTGATGCTCTTCACCATAGGGGCTGCCATCGGCAACAGCGATGGCGCGCTCTAGATGCAATTCCCTCTGACGGCCGTAATCATAGAGGCGGAAGGTCGTGTCGCTGTTTTGTTGAACCTCGACCAACGACAATCCGGGGCCAATCGCGTGCACTGTCCCTGCGGGCAGATAATAAACGTCGCCTGGCTGAACCTCATGCCACGTCAGTAATGCCTCAATCGTCCCATTCTCTGCCGCTTCGGCCATGGCGGCCGGTTCGATTGGCTTCTCGAAGCCAATCGCTAATTTGGCTCCGGGTTCAGCAGCGAGCACCAACCAGCACTCTTCCTTGCCCTCTTCCCCCTCTAGCGCATTGTCGTCGGAAGGGTGGTTCTGAACCGACAGCTTCTCGCTGGTGAAGAGATATTTGACCAGCAATTGCTCAAGCTCAGCGGGAGGCTCAAACCAGATCTCGCCGATCCTTTGACCCGTCGGCGCGGCAAAAGGATCCGGCAGATTGGTACGCCCCCAGACTTTCTCAACCATGCGCGTGGTCAGCTTGCGCGGCGTAGGCGGCGTGGGCGCCACGCCTGTCATTGCTTGGTAGCTCCGGGTAATTTCCCGACCTTCTGCGCCCCGTCGCGGGTCGTGACCAATACCTCGTCGCCATTCACGACGATGCAAACATCCTTGAGTCCAATGGCAGAAACGCGCGGGCCGTCAGACGAGACCATGACATTCTCGCAGTCGATCAGGTCGCAGCGTTCCGGGACCACATTTGATGAATTTGGATCTTGCAGGGCATCCTGCAAGGCGGCCCAGTTTCCGATGTCAGACCAGCCCATATCGGCGGAAACCATCGCCGCAGACTGAGTGTTCTCCATCACCGCATAGTCAATCGAATCGCCCTCGATTGTCTCGAACGATGCCGTGTCAGGATGGAACCTCGCGCCTTCTTCATTCCCGTTGCTGACCGACCTAAGGACAGCTTCTGCCATGGAAGGGCGATGCCGTTCCAGCTCTTCAAGCAAAGTCCCCGCGCGAAACACGAAGATGCCGCCGTTCCAACTGTAGTCTCCACTGTCGAGATAGGCCTGCGCCCGCCCAAGATCGGGCTTTTCAACGAAGCTCTCGATTTCAAACCCACCGCTCAGCTGCGCGCCGCGCTTGATGTAGCCATAGCCCGTCTCCGGATGAGTCGGCGCAATACCGAACGCAACCATTTTTCCCTGCTCAGCGAGCTCAGCTCCGGTGATCGCAGCCGCCCGGAATGCCGCCGAGTCCGCAATATGGTGATCGCTCGGGCAGACCAGCATGATCGCATCTGGATCGAGCCGTGCGGCAGCCAGAGCAATGGCTGGCGCGGTGTTCCGCGCAGCGGGTTCGACTATGATCTGCACGCCCTTGGAGTCAGAGGCCTGTTGCTCGATGAGATCGACGTGATGACTACCCGCGACGACAATCGGAGCTCCAAATCGTGGGTCGTCGGCGACCCGACCAATAGCCTGCTGAAACAGCGTGCGATCCTCCGTCAGAGGCAGAAAGGGCTTTGGGTGCACCTTTCGGCTGACCGGCCACAACCGGGTTCCGCTTCCGCCGCACAAAATCACTGGGTGAATCACGTCTGTTGCGCTCCTGCTGCGCTCTCTAACCGTACGCTCTCTGCCATGTGCCACAGCATAGGTCCATGCTGTTAGCGCCCACGAAAATCAACGCGATAGCCATAGCGCGCTTCGACCGGATTGCCATTGCGGTCACGCGCCGGATTGAAGCGAATCTTCTGTGCAACCAGACTGCAAACCAAAGCCGTAGTCTCCGGGTCGACGCTTGTTCGAGCAACCGAACAGTTTGTCGCCCGGCCATCCGTCATCACAGTAAAAACCACTGTCACAGACTTGCCGAACCGAGTCCGCCTTCCGCCTTCAGGGATTGGGAAATCGCTCGCTGTGTCGAGATTGCCAGACCTTACCGAGGGTCTCGTAACAGCCACTCCCCCGCGCCCACCGCCTTCCAATCCGCTGCCCGTTCCTGGCCCACTCCCCGCTGCGCCCGTGCCCTCGCCTGAGTCGGTGGCGCCGGAGTCAACTTCGGTCCCGGTTGAGGAAGCCTGCGGCAATGGCTCCGGGGGTCTCGTGAGCACTTCAGGTGTCGGCGCAATAACTTCGCTGGGCGTTGCGTCTTGCCCCGCTTCACCCTGCGCCCCTTCGTCCGGCACTGGCTGATTGTCATCCGGCGTCTCGGGTGCCGTGATCGTCACCGTGAAGACCGATGCGACGCTCTCCTCAACCGAGCGGGTGACATTGGGGACAAGCAACCGAGCCAGACCGTAAAGCGCGATCAAATGCACCAGCAGGAGCAGCAGTATCAATGGCCAGCTTAGACGCCTCCTGACTGCAACAAATCCCTTAGCCATTCCGCTTCGCCTCATCGGTCAAGCGCATACCGCCATGCTGCTCGATCGGAACGATTATGCGGTGTCGCCTTTACAAAGACAAACCATGCAGAAAAGAAAACGGCGAGACCCGAAGGCCCCGCCGCTCTCTATCTTTCTCGGTTAGCTACGAATTAGAATTCGTAACGGGCACCGATCTGGATCCGCCAAACCGAGTTGGTGAAGCCAATACGCTCTTGCGCATCAATGTCACCGTTCGCATCGAGCACGAGATCCGTAAAGATATACCGTCCCTGATCATCAACACCGTCAGCACCGATCAGTGGCACCAATCCGTCTTCATCATCGCGGTTGCGGAACACGTTCCAGTCGGCGTCGAGGAAGTTAAGGAAGTTGTCAAAGTCCATGAAGAGCTCAAGACGATCTTCCTTGATGCCAGTGAGCGAACCGAGGAACGGCAGCTCTTGGCTGAGACGCAGATCCATATCGAACACCCAATCATTGTTACATGAGTTACGGGTGATCGACTGACCTGGAGTGAAGTCACAATTCAAATTGTCGACAAAGGTCAGCAGTCCGTTGATGTCCGCATCGCTCGCCGTCGTAAGCGGTGAGAGGTTCGGATCATTTGGCCCGGTCGGGATGTAGAGCAGGGCGTTGTTGTCACCCGACGTGCTATCCTGGAAGCCGCCATCATCCTCGAAGGTCAAGCTGAACGGACGTCCCGAACGTGCCGTGAAGAACATCGCCAGCTGCGTGTCGTAGCCGTCGATGAACTCTTCAGTCAGGCTCGCGGCCACAGTGAAGCGGTGACGGGTTTCAAAGTTCGAAGGCGAAACCGCAGGGTCCTGGAAGTCGAACGCGGCGGTATCTTCGAAGTTACCGTTGGCGGTAGCGCCGAAGAAGTTCCGAGTGTTGTTCGACTCGGTGTAGGAATATCCCAGGTTCAGATCGAACCGGCCGTTCTCGGTGAACAGGCCACCATCGAAACGCTTCGAAAGCGCGACCGAGAAGACATGGCTGTCGAAGCTCGGGCCATTGGTGAGCTGGTTGTAGTCGTCCAGACCGAAACCATAACAAGCCGCCGTGACACCGGTATAGGTTGGCGGAACGCCACCGGTGCCGACCAGCTGAGCGTTACAGCCAGGTGCAAGCGGATCGATATCGTCCAGGATCGGACGGCCATCAATCGAGAAGCCGTTCAGGCCTTCGGTGATGTCCGGAATCTGGACCAGATCGTTGATCGCAAGCGTGTCGTTGAACCGCGAATAGATGTAGTCGAGACGCAGGTTCCAGTCCGAGAAGAACCCGGTTTCCGAGCCCATCATGGTGTCGATGCCAATATTGGCGCGAACCACGGTTGGGATGTCGAAGTTTGGATCGGTCGACTTGACGTCCGCACGACCGTTCGATGCAGCGTTGACAGCCGCGTCGACGACACATTGCGGCAATCCGGTGAAGGTCCCGCCGCTTACAACGCTGAACTGGCCGTTTGCATCGAGCAAGCCTGCGCATTCGGCATCGAATGAATCGCCATTAGCAGACGCAAAGCCATCGTTCGAGAATGCGTTCGAGAAGAACACGACCGGGTCGCCACCCGAGAAGATACCAACACCTGCGGTGAGGGTAGTGTCACGGAAGAAGCCTTCTTCATTGAACATCTCGTAAGTCGCGGCGAAGCGCGGCAACAAGACAGTGTCCAGCGCGCTGAACGGAACGGCGTTCGAGAAACCGAAACGCTGCTGGAACAGCGGGTTTGCCCGCGGAGTGCCGTTACCGTCATAGAGCTGGACCCGCATGCCTGCGGTCAAGTTCAGCTGATCGGTGGCCTGCCATTCATCCTGCGCATAGAACGAATAGATCTGACGCGAGAATGTCGCACTGGCGTCGTTGATGTCTCCCGTGCGCGATGAGGCGATGGTCGCACCACCGAGCACCCCGCTGGTCAGCTGACCGGCATTGCCGAATACGCTTGAGAAGAAGCCTGGAGCGACCAGACCGTTCTCAAAATCGGTCAGGTTCTGGAAGAAGATCGTACCAGTTGCGTTGATTGCAAACAGGTTGAACACTTCGAGATCGTTGATTTCGGCACCCAGCTTGATCTGGTGATCATCGGCATCGATGTTCATCAAGAAGCGCGCTTGGTCGATCTTGGTATCCAGCTGGTTGGCTGAGCGGAAGATGCCGGGTCCGGTCGAGAGAATACCTTCGTCAGAAGTCACCCCTGCGACTGGCGTAACACCAACGGCCAAACGAACAGTCGGGTTTGCTGACTGTGCCTCACCGAAGCCAACTGGGCCTTGCTTGTCGCCCACTTCCGCACGGCTGAGGCGAATCTCAGTCGAAATGCGGTCGGTCCAGTCCGAATACAGACGCACCGAGTAATAGTCTGAAACGGTGCCTTCGTCTTCGAAGCTGTTGAGACCGGTCAGGTTGTCTGTGCCGGTGTCGCTCTCAACCTTGGTCTCTTCAAGACGCTGGTAGGTTGCTTCGAGGCGGTGGTCATCGCTGATGTAGGCATCGAGCCGACCGAAGTAACGAACGCTCGTCTCGTTGAGAACGCTAGGATAGCCACCCACGTCCTGACCATAGACGTCGCGCGCAATGCGGGCGAATTCGTCAAACTGTGTTTGCGTCACGAAGTCGGCTTCAATTGCGAAACCGCCACCATTGGGACCAAAAGTATTGGGTCGGCCCAGGTCAGTTTCTTCGTAACCGGCATAGAAGAACAAGCGGTCTTTGATGATCGGACCACCAAGCGTAGCGCCCCAGCGCTTGTCCTGGAAATCAGGAACCGACGAGCCGGCTGAGCCAGCCTGGTCGCCGCGCAGTCCAGCATCGGTGTAAGTGATGAATGCCGAGCCGGTGAACTCATTCGAACCCGACTTGGTAACCACGTTGATCGCGCAACCGGAGAAGTCAGAATACTCAACATCGAATGGAGCAAACTCGACCGAAGTCTGACGAATGACGTCGAATGGGATCGGGAAGGTGTTCCGCGATGCCGTGGGGGTACCGTTCAGACCGAACACGTCAGACTGGACGATACCGTCAACCGTGAAGGTGTTTGAACGGTCGTTGCCGCCCAAGCAGGAGATCCGGTCGACTTCGTTGTTGCGATCGAGGCTGACACGCGGGTCAAGCCGGATGATGTCGACCACGTTGCGGGTGATTGACGGGAAACCTTCGAGCACTTCGAGATCGAAAGATGTGCCGGGGCCGACCGCCCGCTGCGTGGCCTGCACGCGAGTGCCGGTCACCAGGATGACCGATTCCGTTGCGCTGGCAGTAAGGCTGAATGCCAAGCGAAGGCTACCGGTCGCGCTGAGCGATTGTCCTTCAAGCGTCTGGCCTTCGTAACCTGATGCTGTAGCAGTTATCGTGTACGGTCCGCCTGAGACCAGGCCGCGCGCGCTGAACCCGCCGTTTCCGCCTGCGGTCAGCGTGCGTGATGCGCCAGTCCGGGTGTCGGTGATGACAACGGTCGCTCCGGGAAGAGCATTTCCGTCTTCGTCCGCGACAGTTCCTTCAACGCCTGAGGTGATTTGCTGCGCGTGAACCGGCGTAGCAACGGTCGCTGCGGCAGAGAGAGAGACGACGCTCGCTGCCAAAAGATACTTGAGTTTCATTTTTGGGGCCCCTGATCATAATGGAGAGATCGAAACGCACCTCCCCTAGGCGCGTTGCACTGCACAAAAGCGACTGTTTTGAGACAAATCAATGAAACTATCTGACAGAAATATGACGCAAGCCGAACGCCTCCATTTTATCCACAAACAGGGCCTAGGGATTCCGCAGGCTTGGGCGATTCTGTTGCCGCTCTGCAACGGGAAATAAAGATTCAATTCGCGCCCGAGTCGAAAGAAATACGCACCAGAGAATCGTCAGAGAATCAGGCGAGATTGATCTCTCTGAGTCGCTGCATCAGATAATCATGTGCTGAGATTGGAGCCATGGACTCGGCCTGGCCCTCAGCCGGCTCACCGATTGGCTCGATCATGTAATCGGGCCGGAAATGGAGAAAGAACGGCATCGAGTAGCGCGCGCGCTTGGCCGCTGCTCCACGCGGGTTCACAACCCGGTGCGTGGTCGAGCATAGGCTCCCATTGGTTTGCCGCTCCAGCATGTCACCGACATTGATCACCAATGCGCCTTCGGGCACAGCGACTGCCTTCCACTCGCCCGACTTTGTCAGCAGCTCCAGCCCAGCTTCTTCAGCGCCAAGCAAGAGCGTGATTGTGTTGATATCGCCATGCGCCGCCGCTCTAATAGCGCCCTCGGGAGCTTCCTCTCCCAGTGGTGGGTAATGCAGCAGCCGCATAACCGAATTGCCGTCCTCAATCGTCGGATCAAAGAATTTCTGTTCGAGCCCCAGGTGTAGGGCGATCGCTTCCAGCACACGACCGCCAGCTTCTTCGAAGGCGCCGTATAATGCGCTAAACGTGTCCCGAAATCCTTCGATCTCATTGGGCCAGATATTGGGTTGCATGAACTCGCTGAGCGGATGTCCTTCAGGCAATGACCGCCCGACATGCCAGAATTCCTTGAGGTCAAAGATCTCTGCATCCTTGGCCTTCTCGGTTCCGAATGGCGTGTACCCTCGAGCGCCTCCACCGCCTGCCAGATGATAGGCTTGCTTGACCTCTGTCGGGAGCGCGAAGAATTCCCGCGACTTGGCTTCCGCGGCATCGATCAATTCTTGCGGGATTCCGTGATCACGAACGACCGCAAAGCCGTATTCGGCAAAGCTGCGGCCCAGCTCCCCGGCAATGTCTTCGAGCGGCTGCGCAAGCGAGACGGAGGCGAGATCGGTCAGTGTTTCAGTCATGGTGTCTATAATAGGGTGCAATTAGAGCGGGAGGAAGAGGCCAGCCAGGGCCGCGCTCATCAGGTTGGCCAGGCTGCCAGCAGCCAGAGCGCGAAGACCAAGCCGGGCGATGACCGGACGCTGGTTGGGCGCAAGACTGCCGGTGACCGCCATCTGAATCGCAATCGATGAAAAATTGGCGAATCCGCAGAGCGCAAAGGTCACGATAGCCGTGCTGCGCGCAGTCAACTCACCAGTCGCGATCGCGCCCAGCTCAATGAAGGCGACGAATTCGTTAAGCACAATCTTTGTGCCGAATAGCCCGCCGGCAAGCTGTGCCTGTTCCCAATCCGGGATGCCGATCAAGAACATCACCGGCGCGAAGATATAGCCAAGCAATTGCTGGAAGCTCACGTCGGGATAGCCGAACCAGCCACCGATACCGCCCAAGATGCCATTGGCGAGCGCGACCAAGGCGACAAACACCATCACCATCGCGCCAACCGCGACAGCCAGCTTGACGCCGGTCTGAGTCCCCTGCGCGGCCGCCTCAATCACATTTGCGGGCTTGTGACCCTCCTCAAACGTCTCTGAGACCGTCACGTTCTGCATCAACTCGTCATGCTCGGCAGCCTCGTCTGGGTCGTCAGGCATGATGATCTTGGCCATCAAAATCCCTCCCGGTGCTGACATGAAAGCAGCTGCCAACAGATAGGGCACCGCATCGCTGCCCAAAAACGCTGCATAGGCTGCTAGGATTGTCCCGGCGACACCGGCCATACCGACGCTCATCAAGGTGAACAGCCGGCTTGGCGGGAGTGCTGCCAAATACGGGCGCACGACCAATGGACTTTCCGATTGGCCGACAAAGATGTTCGCAGCACTGCCCAGAGCCTCGACCTTGCTAATGCCAGTGATCCAACCGATCGCGCCGCCGACCCAACGCACCAGACGCTGCATGATGCCCAAGTGATAGAGGATTGCGACGAGGGCCGCGAAGAACACAATGACCGGCAAAGCTGCAATCAGGAAAGTGTTGGCGAAGGGATTGTCAGCCATCGGACCAAAAATGGTCTCGATTCCAGCAACAGAATAGCTCAGCAAGGCGATCACACCATCCGACAAGAATTCGATAATTCTTACACCGAACGGAGTTCTCAGGACCAGCAGTGCCATCAGGGCTTGCAGTGCAAAGGCTGCGCCCACGACCCGCAGACTAATCCGCTTCTTCCCGGTCGAGAGCAGAAAAGCCAGCAGCAGGATTGCGAGTATTCCCGCCAGGCTCAAAAGAATGGACATAATCTGTACGATTCCCAGATGGTTGATTGGTCCCTCTGATCGATCGGTCGGTCACAGCCTTCCGACGCGCGATCGGCTGGCCGACACCTTGCCGCTATCGCCGCAACAGTCAAATTCTCTGTGCCCAGTATGGAAAGTTCGGTGTTGATCACCCCCGGCCCGTGCTTTCCTTTTTGCTCCGCCGCTCGTAGTCCTCCCTGATGAGCGACACAGCACAAGACAGCACAGCTTCCGCCACCGTGGCTATGCCGCGGGGCCTCTTCGTCTTTCTCATCATTTACGGAGGGATGACCGTACTGGCCGGCGTGGTCGCCTTCAAGCAGGTACAATTGTGGCCGAGCAGTCTGGCCGTCGAAGCCGGGATCTTCCCGTTCCTGCTGCTGGTGATCATATCGAGCACGATCTCGCAGCTCTACGGCAAAGCGACCGCCCAGAAATTGGTTTGGTGGGGCTTTGTCCCTCTCGCCCTGTCGGCAGCCCTGATCTACCTGGTGCTTTCGCTTCCGCCCTCCCCCGAGATGACCGAGTTTCGCAGCGACGATCTCGCTGCTTTTGAACGCGTGCTGGGTCAGACCCCAAGGATCCTGATGGCGGGCCCTGCCGCCTACATTACATCGCTGCTGCTCAACATCTGGATCTTCGATCGCTTGCGCGGATCAGGCGAGGGTACGACCTTCGGATTGATGGTGCGCGGTGCAATCGCGTCGGCGCTCAGCCAAGCTGTGGATTCGGTGATCTTCGTCACGCTCGCCTTCTATGGCGAGTTCGACATCACCAATCTGTTGATCGGCCAAGTGATCGCGAAGGTGACATTGAGCCTGGTCCTGGTTCCGTTCCTGATCACCTTTGGCGTGAAAGCAGCCCAACGCCTTGATCGGTAGACCCTGATCGGCCGCTATCATACGGTGCTGTCCGACCAGACCGCGCAAACTTTTCCGCCAAATTGTGATTGATATCACGCGGCCCAATGGGCCCGTTGCGGGCTAGGTTTTACGCCCGGCGGCGCAGCAACTGGACGCGTCGAATCGCAGCGATCATTAGCAACACCGCTCCTGCAGCGACGATATCCGCAATCCAGTCATCGAGGCTCGAATGGCGACCCAGAGCCGGGATTGCCTGGACGCCTTCGATTATCGCTCCGAACGCCGCAAGCCCGAGGAACAGCGCCCACACCGGCGCGCGCGGATAGGCGGGCGCAACCAGCCCTGCGAGCGTGGCAAAGGCAAGCATGTGCAGGACTTTATCGTTTACCTCGCCTACAACGGGTGGCTGAGGCAGGCTAGCCATGACAAAGGCAAAGATGAGCGCAGACCAGAACAGAAGTTGGAAGAGGCGTTGAAACATGAGCTGCAGACCAGTCTAGAATTGTGAAGCTTTATCGATCCTGACGCAGGCTCCCAACAACATGGTCGACGTATTGACGATATCAGCGACAAATCCGCGCCAACCGCAGCCTTAGTGAGCGAGATAGCGCTCTGCGTGGTCAGTGATCACGAATTCTCATAGATTAATCAATACTATCGACTAGTCGGATTTTCTCTCCAAGAACAGCCCTTCTAGAACCAAGACATCCATCTTGGTCCGCAAGAAGCAATCCAAGGCCTCATCGGGGGTGCACACCACCGGCTCATTCTCATTGAAGCTTGTGTTCAAGACCATTGGAACGCCCGAAATGCGCTCGAATGCAGCTATGAGCTCGGCGTATCTTGGGTTTGTTTCGGGATAGACCGATTGCAGCCGGCCAGAGCCGTCTGCGTGCGTTACCGCTGGAATCGCACTTCGCTTGTCTTCTCGAATCTGAAACACCTGCATCATGAAAGGGACGTGGTCATTCTCCTCGAACCATTCTTCGACATAGTCATGAAGAATCGAAGGTGCGAAAGGCCTGAAGCTCTCCCTCCGCTTGATCTTCAGATTGAGAATCTCCTTCATGTCAGAACGCCGTGGATCGCACACAATGGATCTGTTTCCGAGCGCGCGAGGGCCCCATTCCATGCGGCCTTGGAACCAACCTACCACCTTGCCATCGGCCACAGCAGCTGCCGTTCTCTGGCACAAATCAGCTTCATCCTCGATCAGATCAACGGTGCATTCTGCGGCGTTCACTTCATCGATACGCTGGTTGACTGCCGCTTCGCATTGTTCGGTGCTGTATGAAGGTCCCCAATAGGCGTGGTCCATCCGGAAACGCTCTTGCCCACCAAGTTTGTGAAAAACGGAGTACGCCGCTCCAATTGCGCCTCCCTGATCACCGGGCGCCGCATGGACATAGACACGCTCGTACGGGGTTTCACGTCGAATTTTACCGTTGGCAACCGAGTTGTTTGCACAACCGCCAGCCAACACGATATCCTTGGTCTCTGATCCGTCTCGCGCTGCATTAATCAAGTTAAAGAATGCTTCTTCGTAAAGCACCTGGGTCGAGCGAGCGATGTCCCTATGGTACTGCGTAAGCTCATCCGAGCGGCTCCGCCTCGGGCCAAGCAACTCGACCAACGAGTCTGAGAATAGGTCATTGAATGTCGGTACGCCGTCTTCCCATTGTTGTGCGATGGACTCCCGGTGATGAACAAAGAATCGCATGTCGAGCTCGAAGGTACCGTCGTCCTTCAAATGCACGAGCTGACGCAGCTTGTTCAGTTGAGTCGGCTCACCATAGGGCGCCAAGCCCATGATTTTGTACTCATCTCCATAATTTGGGAAACCCAGATACTGAGTGATCGCTTGGTACAAAACGCCCAGAGAATGTGGAAAGAAGACGCGCTTGCTGACGTCGATATTTCTGCCGGATCCGATACCCCAAGCTGCGCTGGCAAAGTCTCCAAACCCATCGACTGAAACGCACACCGCTTCTTCGAAAGGAGAAACATGGAACGCCGAGGATAGATGGGCAATGTGATGCTCAACGGCATGCAACTGGCCGGAAAACTTTTGACCCGGAAAGGCCTCTTCCAGCAATTGATCCGCCTTCTTTCTTTCCTTGCGGTTGCGTAGGCGATTCACAATCAGGCCCAGATCTGGACGCTGCTTGGCCATGAACTCGAGACGTTTGAGGTTGTTCGCGCCACTATCCTGGTTAAGCGCAACATGATCGATATCGGACAGTTCGGCTCCAGCTTCTTTGAGGCACCATTTAATGGCTTCGGTCGGAAACCCAGCCCAGTGCTTGATTCGTCGAAAACGCTCTTCCTCGGCGGCAGCGATAAGCTGGCCGTCCTTCACGATGCAGGCAGAGGAATCCGCGTGGAAGGCGTTAAGCCCTAAGATCAACATAGTTCACTTCTTTCTGTGATTCCGACCACTCCAGGTACGGTTGGTCGTGGCTGAGGGATGAACGTGGTGTCACCCGGCGGGAGGCAAATTCGCTAGAACCATTTGCGATTGGTCGTGGTCAATTGTGTCCGATAGCGGAGGAGGGCTGTTCTTGGCCAAGGCAGACTTTGAGTGCTGCGCTTGCGCTATGCCTTGCTCACAGCGTCGGCAGGGCCGACACGTCCAATGGCAAGCGACTTTCGCCACTTCTCCAATCGCACCTCAAACACCAGATAATAGATCAAGCCACCAAGGGAACTCCCGATGAACAAAGCCGAGAGATAGAACAGGTCAGGTATGAATTGAGACCATGGTAGGAGAACCTGATTTATCACTGATATCAATAGGTAGTGTATCAAATATATGGAGAATGAGGCTTCCCCGAGAATGAAAATGAAGTTTGATTTTCGAAGGTGGGCGAAGTTTGCTGATACAACCAAAATTGCGCTTGCAAGGCCGAGAGACAAAACCTGGATACGAAGGTCTAGATCGTAATGCTCGCGCACGACCATGATCGCAACGAAGACGAGCAACGCTGACCAAAACGATACCAACCAAGTCCCAGCGCCGATCCTGAATTGTCCCTGAGACCGGAGCCATCGGACCAAAGCGCATGCAGCCACGCCAAACAGAAACTGGATATTGTTTTCATGAAAAAGCGTGCGGACTGTCGGAGTTTCGAGACCTTCATACTCCGGAAAAACGTAAATAAGCACCTGGAATAGAAATGATGACAGAGACCAGACGATGAGCACGGTGAAGCCGATCCTTGGTTTCCAATACACCAATGTGAAAATCAGATAGAATAGAATCTCCTGGCGCAAGGACCAAAGCACCACAGGCAAGAGCGGACCATCGAATGGCAGCAAGAGAATGGAATGCAGCACTTGCGCCAGATCCAAGCTTGCCATCCCCGAGAACACGATTGTCGCCAAAGCGAAAATCGCGGTTGTCAGGATCGTCATTGGATAGATTCGCAGCAGACGATTCTTAAGGAAGGTCTGCGCAGATGGCTGCTTGGGCCTGAGGAAGAAGGGCATCGCGATGATGAATCCAGAGATCACGAAGAACAGATCGACGCCCGCATCGAGCCCGGCTGTGTAGAACTCGACATATCCAGCGTCGAGGTAGCGGGGGCTCGCAACGACGCCGCCAGCATGAAAAAGCACCACGCACAGAGCAGCAAATGCGCGCAGATACTGGATCGCCTCTATTCGACCAGTGGATGTGGAGATTGGTTGGGCTGAACTACTCATGGGAGGTAACCATCCCAGCCGTTCCGAGCCAACATGGCCGTGAACTCATCATAATTGGTTATGCAATCCTGCAGGGGCCGCGCCACAACCTTTCGATAGTTGGTTGCCACATTGAGCGTGGGGAGACCTATTCCATCCATCAGAGTATCGACCGTGCGTTGATGATTGGCAGCGCTTTCCAGGTCGCGCTCATACTCCACCTGCAGCGCTGACCTTCCCACTAACGCGGCGTCTTCCCATGTCCGAAGCCGCAGCCGATCGTTAACTGATCGCTCAAAGTGATCGAGATCCAGGGTCAACTTAAGCTCTTCGGCGCTGTCATTTAGTTTCTGAAAGCGCCCCCGTTGACGCGCAACAAAATTGGAGAAAGCTTGCAAAACTAGGTTGTTGCGCCGCAGGAATACCAGCTGCCAACCATCATTGTCGCAGGCCTCCAGAAAAGCGTGCGGATCGACCGGTCGCTTTCGCGAGCTGGTCAAATGGTTGATCTTAACGTGACACACAAAGTGATTGGCTCCAGACGCCTTCGCGCGACCATTAAGATAGGCAAGCGGGTGGCGCACCTCGGTCAATCGAGTGGTCAACACTTCGCCATTTCGCTCAAAGTAGCCGGTCGCACAAAGCAAATCTTCGAGCAGGCTGCTTCCCGAGCGACCCTGGCCAAAGATCATCACACGCTTTTGCTCAGGATGAAATTGGCGCGTTGCATTGTGCGCGTAAGCGAACACCTCAATCTGCCTTAGCCTTACGCGGCGCAGCGCCAATTCTAGCGGGCCGGCATTTGGCCGCCCTGGAACTGGGGGAGGGGCCTTTCTTGGTTCGCTGGCGCGCGGTGTGTCAGTGGTGTCGGTCATTCCGGTGTGGTCATCTTACTCGTCATGAAGTGGCGATAGCTTCTGTTAGCTACTGTGACCCGAGCTTGGCCAGTGCTGGCGGCTCAGGATCGGATACCCCCGTGGCGCGGCTTCTTTGCGAACACCGCCCTCAGAAAACAGCCCTTCTCTCTTGCTCCGTAGTGCTCTCGCGGCACTTGGCGCTCGAGCACTCGTTCTTGGTATGAAGAACCAGCCTTTTCCATCAATAAAGTCTCAAACCCGGCTTCTTCGAATGCCATAGTGAGCGAAGCGGCCGTGAAAAACTGAATGTGCGGAACATCCTTCCAATCCACATCCCAGTACCCGTCCCCACAATTCGGTACTTCGATGAACACGTGACCGCCAGCTTCGGTTAACTGATCGATTGAAGCGATAGCATTTTGAAGATCTGGCATGTGTTCAAGCGAGTGACTCATTAGGACCAGCGAATAGGTCTGGTCGATCGCATCGGAAAATGCCGTTCCAACATGTGAAATCCCATTCGCAGCATAGAAGTCAAAAAACTGCTGTCCCGGTTCGATCACCGATAGCTTAAGCTCCGGCCCGATCCTTTCGCGCAATTGCCTCGATGTCGAGGCATGCGCGGCACCAATTTCCAACACCGACATAATCTGCTCAGCCTTCAGAGCACGAAGCAGGAAATCGAATTGCGCCTCTGCCCGCCATTGGGCTTGTGGCCGCTCCTCTGACAGAGGCTGCGACGAGCTAACCCGGTCCGACCAGTAATCCTGGCCATAATAGGCGTTCAGCGCCTCAGGCGAGGGCGCACTCTCCATAATCCCGTGACCGCAATGGTCGCACAGCAAGGCCGAACCCCGGAAAATGTCCCACGGCCGTTGCTTGAAGAGCTTCTTGCACCCTGGCAAAGACCTTGCAGCGCTGCGGGTCATATCCCTCACGTTGCGAAGATTCTGCTTTAGGCCAGGCTCCTCAAGGTGGCGATTGTAGGCCTTTTTGCGGCTTGTCAGCGTGCCACAGACTACGCATTTCTTCACGATACTTGCCCTCTTCGAAGCCAATCGGATGTCCGTTCGCTTTGGCCCTACAACAAGGACTGGTATGCCTTTTCGCGTTCAGCCAGAACGGTTTCCCAGGTGTATTTCTCTGCGACCATTTTCTGCAATTCGTGGGCGGGAGGGGCGGCAACAGCTTCTTCGACAGCATGCCGCATCGACGCAATATCGCCGGGGTCGATATAGGCAACAAGGTCACCAAGATACTCTTGCGCCGCCGGAGCGTAGGTCGTCATCAGGACACGCTTGGCAAGAAGGCCCGCCTCAAGCGCCGACTTGCCAGTGGTTTCGTGCCATGAAGGCATGGCCAAGACCTTGCACGCCGCATAGGCAGAGCGAAACAAGGGATCATCGTGGTCCATAGCCTCGATGAAGTGAACATTGGGACCGGCTGCCGCCTCACATTGCTCACGATACCATCTGTGCTCAGGTGGAGTGGCTCCAATGAGCACGAGTGGAATGTCTAGGCCGCGCATGGCTTCGATAATTCCGAGGTGATTCTTGCGTTCCTCAAAGATGCCCGTAACGAGAACGAAATCCTGAACCCCGAAGCGTTCAATGAACAAAGTTGGATCAGCGTCTGCGAAGCTTGCATCCACACCGTTATAGCAGACTGCGATTTTCTCCTTAGGCACGTTGAAATCGCGGTGAAGGTTATCGCGTTCAAACGCGGAATTAACCATCACACAATCCGCCAGATCCAATATGGCGCGCTCCTGGGTCGTCTTGGGAATCAGCCGGCGCTGGGCGTAGCGCCCAATCCGCAGAGCGCGCCTTAGCGCGCTTTCTCCGCCCGGAGCCTTAAGTACATGTGACCATGAGCCCCAGTACATCGTCTCGACACAGATCTTTGCGCCTGCTGTCCGAGCTGTCCTGATAATGGGCAAGTCTGCAGCGAACATCGAGAAGTGGTGATAGATATCATATTCGCCAATCTGGGTTGTCCACTGATCGAACAGATCGACCTGGTTTCCCTTCGCCACCATGTAGTCGCGGATCTTCAGCATCTTTATGATGGCACCGCCGCCCTGACTGTTGCTGGGCAGCGCGTTAAAGACGAGTTTGGCCATCAAGCGATCCTTTCTTCGAATGTCAGCCGCCAGCAAACCTTCAGCGAGCCCTCGGCCTCCAGCGTGGTTTTTGCGATCGGAATGTTTACGGGATGAGCGTAAGTAGGGGCAGCGCGCCCGTCTAGCAGCTCGACTTTGGGCTGAACGGAACTGTCCGAGGTGATCATTTCTAACCGCCCGGCCACCCCTGGCCCCCTGAAGGTAATCCCGGCTCCTTCACGCGAGAACAGTTCGATCTCTGCGGCAAAATGGAAATGCCAAGCATAGGAATGGCGCCCGTTTGCGAAGAACTCATCTTCAATATCCATCTGGCCGTCATTGTCCTGCCAAAGGAGAGTTCGCCGATGTTTCACCGGGTCGGGCAAGTCGCTATAAAGCGCATGCGATCCTACCGCCCGCAGCGCCGTTCGATCTGCACCGGTTTCGCTCTCGATCTCCTCAAACGCCTCCAATTCGGGCGTCGGTCGTTCAGGAGGCGGATAGATGAATATCTCAAGTGCGATCTGGCTGCGTCCATCTACCTCGACCGTGTTATGAGCCGCGGTAGACTTGAAATACTTGAGCGCTTCAGGATCGCCTTCGTAGCGCAGCCAGCCGGGATCGATCAGCACTGCGTGCCCATTGCGCCATAACTCGAAACTCAACTGATCATGGTGGCCGTGTCCTGAGACCCCCTCCATTGCCAGAGGACCAGAGCGAAAGAGCAACCAATCGCCGTCGGCGCCGGCATGAAGTCCAAAGCCACCTTCGGGGTAGGATCGGGTCTTTGGGGCGGCTGGTTGGGCAGTCTCAAGCTGGTCAAAGGCGGCTGCGCCCTCGACGCCAAGCATCCATTGCGCATGTTCACCAAACCGTGGCTCGCACGCCTTGAAGTCTCCTCGTGAAAACGCCACCGCGCCGAGATTGAACAAGTGACCGGGATCAGCAAAAACGTCCCGACTTTCCAAGTGCTGAAGCCGTATGTCAGCGGCGTCTCCCACGCGCGGCAAGGAGCGATCGGGTCGCAGGCAGTGCGCCATGAATTCCAGCGCCTTTTCCGTGCGCGGCGCGACCGCTTCGAGCCGTTTGTCACCGTGTTGCCGCGCGAACAGGAGGGCGCTCAGAAAGATCTCCACCACAAACCGGTGGTAGTTGACAGATCCTTCATGGGTAACGCCGTCAGCTAGAATATGGTGGTCGATCTCCTTGGCAAGCTCGGCACCGGCAAAATCGCTCCAGGATGCCGCCTCATCAAACTCCGGATAAAGCATGCCAGCCATGTACAGTGCATACAGGTTGGTGAGATAATGGTTTGTGCGGACAGGGAACCACTCAAGGTTCTCTTTAACATGCTGCGCATGGCGCAAGATGTCTTTGTAATAGGAAAGCCAGAATTCGTCGTCGAGTTCTGGATCTCCATGAAAGAGGCATTGAGCCCAGATCAGGTGAACCAGCCTCAACGCGACCTTGGTAGTCGAGAACCAATGCTGCCCGAAGCGGAACCGATTCTGCTGGCGAAATCCTTCGATGTGCTGGCGGAAGGCCTCACGATAATGCCTGACAGCCGCTTCGTCTCCCTCCCGTCGCGCATGAGCATAGGCTTTGCCTAAGGGGACAAGGTGATAGAAACAGCCAATCCACCAGATGTTGAGCACATCTACACCGGGCCGGCCGTGCTCCATTCGCTTGTGAAAGTGAGCGGGCCATTCATAGTTTGTTTCGGGATCCCTTAGCCAGTTTGGCGGAACGCCAAATTCACCGTAATCACCTCCAGGCCTCCGCAGTCGGCCTTCGACGGCGGCGTTTGCTTCTTCCTTGTCCGCAGCCCCAATCGTCCCTTGCCGTTCGAACAGCGAACCCAAGAACGCTTCGTCGATTGGTAGGAATGGCCATCGGGGGCGACCAGCGAGGTCCCGCAAGTCTTCTTGAACTCCCTCAACCAAATGCGCCTTCAGCGCGGCGTCGGACATATTAGCGGGCGCAGCCTTAGCCTGCGCTTCTTCTAATCGCACAGAGATCGAGCGAGACATCTTTGCCATCGCCTTTTGAGCGAGCTTTTTCGGCGGCATAGTCCGAGCAAGATAAATCAATCGGTTGAGCATTGTTTTCCCTGGTAATGGAGAGGCAGACTGGCGGGATCACTCGGCGACTTCGAGTTGTTGTTCCTGCCCGAATCTGGGTCCAAATTCTTAGCAAGGCCCCATGGTCGTTGTTGTCTGTTGGACTCGAATGGGACCTGAAACTCATCAGTCCCCAAAAATGACGGAGTGTGTAGAGGCAAGTATTCCTTATCGTGGTGCCAGGCGCCTTTTGCGCGCGCTAGTCGGCTCTTCCGACTGCACAATCCAAACGAAGAGTAAGCACTCAACGAATGAGGCTTTTCTTAATGAACTTTTTGATCTTGCGCCGTTTGAGCCAATAGCCAGTCTCATGCCGAAGTTTCGCACCAAGCCCTTCGGGCAGGCGATATTTGGACACAAGTTTGAGGATCGTCTCATCACTAAAGTCAAAACCCAGATGCTCGCCGAGGTCGACGATCTCCCGGTAATCGCGCGTGCGTCGCCATTCTGCCCCGATTGGGTTGGTCTCCAGGTTCTCGAGCCGATTCTCGTTGCGCGAAGGCGATGGCGAAACGGTCGCATTCGGCAAACCACAAAACGTAGCCACTTGGCTAAGTGCGCTCGCATCCTTGAACATGCGGTCGCTATTGAGAAAAAGGAATGGAATGTCGGGAAAGCGGGCAGCGGCTTCGCGACCGTACTCATACAGTTCATACCACCGGTAAAGACAACGTTCGTACTCTGACATAGCATCCCAATTGCGGCCAAGATGCTTGAATCGGGCGCCATCGTTCCATGGGCCTAGCATATACTCCCATGGGCGCGGATAATTGCTGTAGAGGCCAAGCGCCGCCATTGATGCGGCTGCTGCCACAGGATGCCTGTACTGCACGATTACCCTTAGGCGCGATCCGAACCTTCGGTAGAAAAGCGGTACGAGCGAGCTCATGGTCCAGCCAAAATCAATCACCGGCCTTGTTTGCGCCTCACGCTCAAACCGGTCCGTCACATTCGCAATAGGAGGGCAGGCCGCCATCTCTTCGAGCCGAGATCCGTCGAAAGCTCTATGAAAGTGAGCCGGTCGCCCCTCACGCACCGTGAGTGTCTCATGGTAGACCGAAGCGCGACCGCTAAGAGATTCATTGAACGAGTTTGCGATGAAACTGCTGCCAGACCGCCCAGTCGTAATGTTAAGGGTAATGGGGTGACCGGACGCAAGCTGCGACGGAAGTTCGCTAATAGGGTGCGTGCTCCAGACCGCACCGAGATGTTCGCCAGACGGACCATCAATCTCAAACGTCATCGTGCATTCTCAATACTGATTGCTAGAAATTTGGACCAGAGCTCTGCGACGGAAGGCGGCTTAATTGAAAGCCGGACACGCTCGTCCGCGTAATTCAGCAAGCCCCTGTTCGGTTGCGCGCAATGTTCTGATCCAGCCGACCAAGCTTGATATTCATTGCTGTGCCTGAGGCCTCCCAATTTACTGCGTTCCGCCAGTTGGATTTGGCGGAGAGTAACCAAAACGCTCGACCTCTTCATTTGCAAGGATGCGCACGAGTTCGATTTCGTCGTCTGTCCATTCGATCGGTGCGGGCGTCGCTCCGGAAATGTCTTTTGCATGTACATTTTGCATCTCCTTCGCCAGATCGCCGCCCAATCCGAGACGAAGGTCAATGTCTTCTAGGGCATTATTAAGATCTTCAAACCGATAGACCTTATCGACAATGACCTCGTCATTCTCGCTGTAATTTTTCCAATTGAGCGCAATCCTCTGTGGGTTCGCTCGCAAAAACTGCTTAAAGGTAAGCCGCTTGACCTTTGGGATATGCAGTGCATTCCACCGATAAAGGCTCACCATCCTGCGCCAGGGATCCCGGCAGAATGTGAAGACAAAGTACTCATCAAAAACTTTGTCTCCTACGGCAGCGCGGATTTCGCTAGCGCTCATATGATTATAAAATTCGCTAGGCCATCGCCGCTTCTTTACTATTGCTTCGACATCTTTGGGGGTCGTTCGCCAAAGCGGTTTGCGATAGTTTCGCGGGCCAAGGTACCCTAAGGAACGACGTGTCTCTTCGTCCTCGTGGGAAATCGGTGTGATAACGTCGTCTTTACCGCAGTACTTTGAAAGCGCGATTTCTATCGAAGTACCCGCCGTTTTGGCCGTTTTCACAAAGATGAACTTTAACTTGTGCGAAATAATCATACGTCTGCCCTGATCGCCATATTTCATCGAGGTGGAAGATCTTCCAATCCGTCAATCCACCAAACTTTGACCTGCAATTGCAGAAGCTCGCCGAGCGGAACCCGTCCCCGGCGGTAAGCCTCCGCCGTCGGCATCCAGCCTACCACTTCTTTAGTCCCAGAATTTTCTGGTCTACGCCGCAATCGCTTAGCATCATCGTCGCCCGGATCCCTTGTTTCGGACTCCACCAGAAACCAGCCATAAATGAGGGGAACACGTCAGGAGGCTTGAAGCTGATGCTCAGAGTTCTTGGTTGAAGCCGCAAGAATATTGGCGACTACGGCTTCCCATGAGTACAAGCGCTCTGCAGTCTCTCGCGCTTTCTCGCCTAGTCTCTGTCTTAAGTCACGATCCCCTGCCAACTCCAGAATCGCGCTTGCGAGCGCATCGACATCGCCTCGCGAGACCAGCTGTCCGGAATGCGCCTGGACCAAGATCTCGCGTATCTGTCCGACATCGCTTGCTACAATCGGTTTCCCGGCCGCCATATACTCGAAAATTTTGATTGGAGACCAATAAAACTCGTTATCCGATATTGGAGGGTTGTGTGGCGAAACGGCGATATCAAAACATGCGAGCGTGGCAGGCGCTTCGTTAAAGTCGACAGCTCCAGTAAACAGCACGCGCTGCTCGAGGCCATCAATCTCGGCGATGCGCTTTTCGAGTTTAGGTCTTTCTCCGCCTTCACCCACAATGACAGCCTTTATGTTGGTTGCGTCACCCCGCTGGATCAATTCCGCCATAGCTTCGACGAGAACATCAAGTCCCATGTAGGCGTTCAGAGAGCCAAGGAAGCCTACTGCGATATCGTCGGCCTCGAGGCCAAGGGCGCGCCGCCGGTCCGGCTCTCCGGCACCAGGTGAAAAGCGGCTGAGGTTCACACCATTGCTTTGTACCAGCACTCGCTCAGGAGAGATCGAAGCAAAGTCGATAGCTTGTTGTTTCAGAACGCTCGAAACAGCAACAACCAAATCGGCGCGCCTCAGTGATACTCGCTCTACGGCCATTTTGAGCCGACCCAACCGACTTTTTTGCTCGCCCCAGAGCTTTTCACGCGCCGCGTCAGAGCTGTTGAATTCAAGGATCAGCGGTATGTGCAGGCGCTTTGCCAAGGCTACGCCAAAAAGACTTGCTCCCTGATGCCGCTGGTACAGCGCGTCTGGGGGATTAGCGCGCAATTCTCTCTCTGCGACCGCTGCGATTGTCGCGTTTGCGGCCAACTCTTGGATTTCGGGATAGTCGCGAAAAACAAGCGGAGGTGGAACATGGAATTGTTCCGTGGCCTGCGAGATGCCGATTGGTCGATCAGTGGCGAACAAAACAGTGTCGATATCATTTCCGGAGAAGCCGTCGAGCACTCCGTGAAGGTGCGCCAGAGTTCCACCAAATTGAATATGAAAGAAGTGCGGCCGGAAGATCGCGACACGTTTCACCGGAAGCTTGGCCGGGCGGGGCTCTGTCTCGCGATCCAGACGCCAAAGCTGCCACAGGATCTGCGCGATCACGAAGGGTGCCAACAGCGCGCCTCCAATGAACCGCGCCAGATCGATTGAGCATAACCTCCAAAATGAGGCGCTCTCTACGCCCCCGAACTGATCAAGCACTACGCGCGTTGCCGCCGGTGCAGCCAAGAACAACAAAACCTTATGGATGAAAGGGCTGCGAAAGAGTCGGAGATCGGCGACTTGGAGTGCGATCTTTTTGGGAGATGCCTGCCGGATAGTTCGAAACACTCCGCGAGCTCCGCCCAGGTCATCCCATTGCAAAGTTTCGACATCCGCTCCCTTGAACCGTGCGTCCCCCAACACGTCGTTTGGCACGTGCTCTTGTTTGGCAATTATCAGCACTTCGGACACGTAGACTCCCCCTGGAGAATTGAAAATGGGTTCGGCCAACGAGCACAATCTCCAATGGCCGAAAACGATGAACGCACGGATCAGTCAGCTGTCGCCAATGAATTCGACGATGTGGTCAGCCAATGTCTCGGCCGCGCGGCCGTCAATGGTTGCGCCGCAGTGGCGCCTTAGAAAGTCGGCCCGCGCTTGAGCAGTTTTCGGGCTCTCGGCATCTTTCAATGCTTGCTTTGTGGCCATGGCCAATTCTGCTGGATTGCGAGCTGCGATCGCTCCACCAAAAGACGCATAGGGGTACCGATCAGGCTCACCTGAGAAGTTGACCATCACTGTGGCTCGACCTCCGAGCATGGCCTCGAGCAATGTGGTTGACGAGGCTCCAATTACGACATCAGCCGCGCGGATGAGCTCGTGCAGTCGATCATCATAAAAGTCGGCCGCAAGCGAGGCGTGCGAATTTGCGCGATCTTGGTAATAGGCTCGCCAGTCTCGGGTTACCTTATTCGGGTGTAGTTTGACGCAAACTCGCCAACCGGGTTGGTCTGCGGCAACTCGAAACACGCTCTCGACGGCGCGAGGAAACCAAGCTGTTCCCTCGGTCGCAACAGTAACCAACAAGACGGTTTCTGTTTCAGCTATCCCCAGGGCGCGGCGAGCCGCGGCGCGATCAGGTTGCGGAGCGGAATGCCCGTCCAAACTGGGTGAACCGACCGGCCAAACACGCTCATACGGGAAGGCACCAACTTCCGTCAGAACTTCCCGGGCATAATCACCATAGGCCGCAAAGCGCTCGCACAGGGGGGCGTTTTTGACCTGGCTTGGAGGAAGAACATATGTGTAGTGGCTTGGCATAATCGTACCATGTTGAATGCCAATACTTGGTATGCCCAAACGCTTCGCAGCGGCAGTGACGTACATTCCGCGCTGATAGAACTCCTCGCAAATCAAGATCGCCCTGGCCTTTCCAGTGACTCGAATGGCTTGAGCCGTTGCATCTATGAAATTCTCAATTTCCAGTCCGCGCATGACGCTTTCGCGCGCAGAAGGAATAAGGAACGCGCCTACGTTCGTGCCGGCAAACTCCATTGCTGCATGATACTCGGGCTCCCGCTCTAAGTTGGTCAGGCGGGTCAACCTGGATACATGGCGCAGAACTGCGCCCGGTAGCGCCGAAAGCTTTCGAAAACCATCGATAGAAGGAGCCATTTGCGGTGCAATGAACGGCTCGGTCTCCAAGGTTTCTGGTAACCGGTCGCGTCCGCCCTTCTCAGCAGAAGCTGTGGTCAGATAGCGAATCTTGAAATTGGGAAGGCGCTCCTCAAGCGCAGCCGCAATTGTATGCCAAAACGGGGAGTGGAGTTTACCCCCAACCGATCGAAAGCGCCGATTGAATGTGGACACCATCACGATTGAATTCTGACTTGGCTGAGAGGGCCTTGATGCAATCATCGCATCGAGTTTGCGCCCAGCTCTTCGTCGCAACACAGTTCGCACAGCCGCTTTTGCAATCGCCACCCATCCCTTCCTTCGCCAAGCGGCTGCACCAGCAAAGGGGTTGTCGATTGTCTTGAGCTTTGTGCCAGCCAGATCGACCGCGGTCAGCCCATGTCTTTCTGCCCGGCGAGCCACCGCATCTTTGAGTTTCGAAGATCCATCAGCCAAGACTACGCGGTCGATGGCGTCCCCTCGCTGATGGCATTGCTTGAGTTTATTATCCAACAGCCAAAGCAGCCGAAGCTCTGGTGCATCGCTATAATATCGATGTCGCTCTGCGCCTCCACCTAATTGCCACAAGCTCCAGCCGTCGCAAGTACGGAAGCGATCGTCGAAACAGTCACCGTCGGCCAGGCGTGCCTGCCCAAATCGCTCCAGGAATCCGATGTAGTCTTGCCGGAATGCCTCTTCCATTGAAGCATCAAATCTCTCTACGGCCCACCCGCCGGGAATGTTGGCGGGGATACGGTCTCCTGCAAGAACTACGGCCCTCGCCTCGGAATTGAGGCCATCCTTGCCAAAGCCTAGAAGGCTCTCTTCGTGGATCGAAGCGAACAGTACAATGGAGAACCTAGTCGTTTGCCTTTCAGGCGATCGCGGAAGTGTCGGCGCTTCCAAGCTCAACTACTCTGGGCCAAACGCGCGCTCCTGAAGTAATCGCTCGATCGCGACAATTCATCGGGCGTTGCATGCTCTTCGATCCGCCCTTCCTTGATGACCAGGATGCGATCACATTTCTCGATCGAACTGATACGATGCGCGACCACAATCAGTGCCACCTCACCGCTCAACTCGGAAATGGTTTGCTTGATGTAAGTATCGGTTTCAAAATCGAGAGCGCTGGTGGGTTCGTCCAAGATCAGCAAGTCCGGAGACGTGACAAGAGCTCGTGCGATGATGAGCCGTTGGCGTTGGCCGCCTGATAGGCGCCCGCCGCGCTCGCCCACGTCCGTCTGAAAACCCTCCGGCATGCCGGATATGTCGTTCATTAGCGAAGCACGCTTGGCCGCTTCCTTGACCAAATCGTCGCTAATAGCCTCGCGGTAAAAGCGAATATTGTCTGCGATTGTCCCCCGGATGAGCTGCGGCTCTTGAGGCACATAACCGACCCGGTCAAACCACGCACCTGCGGCAATGTCCGTAACCGGAGTCTCGTTCGCCAATACTGCGCCTGACGTCGGTTGGAAGAGTCCCAAAGCCAGTTGGGTAATGGTCGACTTTCCCCCTCCCGAAGGGCCGATGACGCCCAGGCTCTGTCCGCGCTCAAGATCGAACGATATTTGATGCAGCACTGGCTTACCAGGAGCGTATTCGAAACCCACCTCAGCGAACGACAGCTTATCAAGTCGTTCAAACGAGGCGTCGCCACGAGAATCTCTGGCGGAGCTGTATGCTTCGACGGATTCCTTTACATCTTCAACAAATGGCCAACTTTCTACGAAGCGATGGTAAAACATCTGGAGTTGCTGTCCGTATGTAAAAGAGCGGACCGAGAGCAGCGCTACCGCTACGACTGGCGCGATATCTGACGTCTGAATCAAGTACAGGATCGCGATCGCGCCAACCAACCCTAGTGAGGCCAGCCCTTGATAGAGCGCGGGCGTCAATTCGCGAAGAAAGAAGGTCCAACGGAAGATATTGGCATGCGTCTTGGCCAAATCCCGATAAACAACTCTGATCGGAGCGATAACATCAAAGACACGGTAATCGCGCGCCAGTGACAGCGACTCCCCAATCTGGCTCGCCACGACGCGATTCATCCGCGTATTCTCGTTTACCCATCTTACCGCTTGGCGGGTCACCGGGCGCAAAACGAAGAATATGACCGTTATGAAGACCAACAGAGCCGACGCCGCTGCCCAATCCAAAAGAAATGCACTAAACAGCAGAAACAGAGCAGCTGCACCGGAAGTCAACGCCTTGAATACGGCGATCAACCCGTTCCCCGATCTTACAACGCTGACTCCCACAGCGCTTTGTAAACGTCCGATGCTTTCCTGGGACTGCAGTCGCCAATTCGCTAACAAGAAACTCTCGGCTACCGCAATACGCATGCGTTGCTGGTAGCTTGATACGACCTTGGCTGAAGCAAATGCGAAAGCTGTTTGGCCGATCATTCTCATCATGAGCGCACCGAAGCAGATCCAAAGCAGTGTGGTGATGCGCACTTCGACAGGGTCGCTAAGAAGCCCCGCAACATCCGTTTCAAAAGCGCTGTCGCTGCCACTGCCGATCGCCTGGATGAGGGGAACCAACGAGATAACGGCAATTGCCTCAACGACCGCGTTTAGCAGGCCCAAGAGACCAAGCCAGCCTACTTTGGGCAACTCTGGTCGAAACCAATCAACCAGTTGGCCAAATTGCGCGCTGCCGAAGGTGAAGCGCTTCCGGTCTGTCATCCGACGAGCCAACGCGGTTCTTCGCCTGCCATGACTGTCCGAAAATTATCCACGGCTGCGCCAATCGCCATCGCGTAGACATCGTAGGTGGAGCCAGCAATATGGTGCGTCGCCACGACATTCTCGAGCTCCAACAATGGATCTCCGGCCTCTGTCGGTTCTTTGTCATACACATCGAGGCCAGCACCACGCAGTTTCCCGCTCTGCAGTGCATCAATCAGCGCTTCGCGCTCAACCAATCCAGAGCGAGAGACATTGATGAGCGCCGCGCCGTCCCGCATCTGGGCAATTCGGTCTGCATCAATCAGGTGGCGAGTCTCATCGTTGAGATGAAGGTGAAGGGTCACGATGTCTGACTCGCTCAGGAGCTCGTCGAGCGAGACCTGCGTAGCGTCCAACCTTTCTTCAACCTCGGGCGGGGCGCGTCGATTGTCGTAATAGACCACCTTCATATCGAACCCTCGGCATCGCTGTGCTACGGCGCGTCCGATATTCCCGAAGCCAATGATACCGACGGTCTTTCGATACATCATAAACATATCGAGCCCATGCAGATTACCAGCCCACTGCCCTGTAGTAGTGCGCCTATGGCTGTCAGGCAGGCGCTTGTTTACTGCCTGCATAAGTAAGACAGCATGTTCGGCTACTGATATCGCGTTTGCACCACCGTTGTTGGCTACAGGAATGCCGGCTGCTTTCGCGCCGGTGATGTTGAACTTATCGAAGCCCGAACTCCACAATTGCATCAACTTGCAGTTTCCACTGCCCGCCAACAGAACCTCATCCGGAAGACTTCGTCCTGGAGCGAACAGCACAACATCGCACCAGCTGAACAACTCCTTTTGCTCGCTAAGCGAGGTCTTGTAGGTCATTTCACGCCGTTCAAAATCGGACGGAATGAGAGAGCGAACAAGATCACGAAGAGCTTCGGGTATACGCTCTTCATAGACATACAATAGTCGAATTTTCCGGTTCACCTTGGTGTTGAATCCTTTGATGAGCTGATCGGAGGGTTAGGCTGGAAAATCAGCGGTCGGATTGCCGATCCAATCCATATCGAGACGCATCATCCAAAACTCTGCGAGTGCAAAGTCATCTTCCGTATCAATATTTGCCACAGGTTCGTCGATGATAAGAGCACCGGGGCGCCGACCCTCTATACTTCGATGGTCCAGCAGGCACTCTCTTGTCAAAGCGTACGCGACCCCGTTTCGATGATAGACCGGCGACAGTTGCTGGCGAGCGATGATGCTCGATCCGGCGGGGTCGAAATAAGCGCGATCGCGGGTCGAGGTGACCGTCAATTGCTTCAAAGGGTGCGATTTTGAATCCGTTTCGCTCAATGACCATACGCTATCAAAGTTGCCCTCCAGAAGGGTGTCTAGAGTGGCTGTGACCTGCTTGGGCGTGCGGAAAACTGAGGTAGGCTGCAACATCAAGACAATATCGTATTGACGGTCGTCAATGCGCTCCATCTCGATGAGAGCTTCGTGGAGCACATCCCAATCGCCTATCCGATCTCCGGCAAGGGCCTCGCTCCTCCGAAAGGGGGCGGAAAGACCCTCTGCTTCAGCAGCTTGCGCAATGGCCTCATGATCTGTCGAAACCACCGCTCGATCGACAAAGTCGAGCTGAGCGACCACGCGGCCAACCAGGCCTACGAGCGGCACACCTCCGAGTTTACGAAGGTTCTTTAGAGGTACGCCTTTGCTGCCACCCCGGGCAGGCACTACGACCAAGATCGACTTGCCATTACGCATGCGTTTGCCCGACCCGTTCTAGGTTTGGCGCTCCCCATTCTGTCAGGATGGATTCGATTTGCGCCAGACCCGTTATGGTTCGATCAGGCTCAAGCGTCACTTTTGAAGTCGCGTGCCGAAAGCCGATTGACCGGCAGCCTGCCTCACGCGCACCGATTATGTCTGCATCATCATCACCGACCATCACCACTTCGCTGCTTGGTAAGTCTGACGCGATCATGATTTGGTTGAGAGCACCCGTCTTCCCGCTTTCGCGACCATGGACACTGGCAAAATAGTGGAGCCATCCGCGCATGCCGAGCACTTCCTTGATCGCAGCAAGTGGAGTCCCTGTGTTGATGTGCATCTCGATCTTCGCGGAGCGCAGACGATCAAGCAGATTTACGGCACCCGGCATTTCGGCACATGTGCCAGCGCCGATCTTGCAGATCTCGTTATACCTGGCAGCCAAGACATCAATATGCTCGTGGGCGCTATTCTCCGGCAGGCTGTGGTCCAGCCCGGCATCCTTTGCTCGGTGCAAAATCGCTCCAATGACGCCGAACCGGTCATCTTTGTCATGCTCACGCACTGTGCGCTTAACAAGCTGCTTCCAAGCGTCGACCTGATGTTTCGGGACGACCTCTTCAAAGATGTCGACATAAGCGCCCCTCTTGATCGGGTTGGAATCGACCAAGGTCCCATCAAAATCAAAAACGACACAGCTGACCATGTTCAAACACTACTGATCGCTCGGATCTCTAGGGTTTCACCGCCACTGATAATCGCCCCATCTTTGGACCATCGTTTTCCGCTCTGATCGCTCCATACGGTTGATGGCCTTGTCCTGATAGAAGCTGTCGTTGTTGTAGTGCGTTGTCGATATCTCTTCGAAGATCACGCCCGTCTTTGTCCCAAAGCTATGCCATGCACCGCGCGGGACCACCATAATATCTCCAGCCACCAAGCTGTACTGACGGCCACTGATATTGACGTCCAATTCGCCGTGTAGGACTTGGAAGCTCTCTTCCTTTTTCTTGTGGCAGTGCAGGGGATGATCTTGCCCCGGCAATTGCACAATGAGCTTCTTGCAGTACTCGCGGTTTATGCAGTCAATTAGGACCGCGCCGACCTCACGGAACCGCTCCTTGCCATAGTGATGACTAAACTCGAGGGCAAAATCCACGGGTAGTGCGATCTTTGCCTCGTTCATCATAGCTTTGATGTCATGGATAGCGTGGATCAACGTAGTGTCTTCATGCGGCGGCGGAAGATCGACAGCGGTCTCCATGATCGAGCCATTCTTCTCTATTGCAGTCTTGAGCTCGATCCCTTCGCGCCAGCTACCAGAGGTCCACTGGCCTTTCTCCACAGGCATCGCGAAGAACACATCGTCACGCGTAAGCGTTCGGCCAGCCTTGAGCGGCCTTTTTGCAAAAACGCCGCGCTTGAGAGTGAGCAGCGCGTCACCCTCTTCCTTCGGAGTTGGTGGCCGAGTTGAGCTCCCCAACATCGCCTTCGCTTTCTCGCCTGCTTCGATCCAAGCATCGACTTGCTCCGGAGTTGAAGAGTACTTGTTGAGCTGCCTTCCGTCAGTCGCCAGTCCGACATGCCGCTCCATAACTTCAGCACCAATAGCCGTGGCAGCAATGACCGGATGTAGATCGTCCGGATCTTCGTGCGTCGACCAACCCACTGTGCGATCTGGATGGCGGGCCTTGATAGCCGCAATTTGATTAAGCTGAAGCGCATCCGCCGGAGTAGGGTAGATCGAGACACAATGCATGATTGCAAAATCCATCGCCCGGTGACCAAAGAAGCTGGCGAGATTATCAATCATCTCGTGCGTCAGACCACCCGTTGAGACGACCACAGGTCGATTGTACTCAGCAATCTTCTCAAGCAGCGGCCAATCATCTGCCGAGCAGCTAGCCACTTTGACCAATTCAATGTCGAGTGCTTCGATCAGCTCCATCGAGGGCTCATCGAATGGCGTCGACATGGTGATCATGCCAGCATCACGAATTGCCTGGGTCATGACAGCATAATCGTCGCGCGTCAGCGCGTTCTTCAAAAACCGCGGGATGTGTTTGTTATCAGAGTTTTCCAGGTGGTCTGGATGGATCAATGAGCCAAAGTCTCGAAACTGGAACTTCATCGCAGCCCGAACACCATGCTTGCGCACGACCTTGCCCATCTCGCTGATTATGTTGAGGCCATGCTCGAGGCTCCCTTCATGGTTGTTCGCCATGTCGAGGGTGTAGATGCCAGCGAATGGAAATGGCTCCTTCATTGGGGCAAAAACCGCCTCGTGAGCATCGGCTTCCAGCCCAATACCTTCCTCTGTCTTTGGCGGTTGTGTGGTCGCGGTCGTATCCATCATTATCTCCGTTTGTGCGAACTTAGGCGGGCTGCAATGCTAAGGAAGAATACCCTTTGTTTAGGTCGATTCTAATTGCACGTTTTCGCTTCTCGCTCTCGTGAGCTGCAGCAATCGCCAACATGCTGTCTAAGCCATGCTTTAGGTCAATAGGTGAATCGTTACCAGCGTTTAAACACGAATCAATATGCAGCATCTCTTCCAGAAAATCATCAGGCCGAGACTTCGTAAACTCAAGTGTTTCCGTATCGGATCCGTCAGCCTGCTTAATGATGATAGCGTCAACGCCCGGCTTAAAACCATTAATCCACTCTAGCGATGCCGTTGTGCCCTGAATGATAGCATTCTTCCTGACCGGGCGTGTAATGACATCCTGGATGACGCGTCCAACCAGGCCCTTTTCAGTCCGCAGATTCAAAAGGCAAAGATCGTCGAATTCGGCCCCGTTTTCGTTCTTGTACCGAAGGCTAGAGTTAACTTCGACAACTCGCCCAACGCCACAGATTTGGGCAAAGTGTTGCCAGAGATTGAGCGCGTGGCTGTGCTCGCCGCTGGCCCCACCTCCGCGACGCCAGAAACCGAGGTAAGTGTCCTGTGGCCCAGCAAGCCAAGGGTGAGCCTGAAAGATTCCCGCCCAGTGCTCACGAAACTCGACATCAATCGTCAGGATATCCCCAAGTGCGCCGGAGGATATGACGTCCTGTGCCTTCTGCGACGCCTTGCCGACAACATGGTCGTAGCCAACGAACACACGAATGCCGTGTTCGCTGGCCGCAGCCACTAGCTCGTCGGCGTGCTCTAACTCCGGCGTGCACAAAGGCTTCTCAATCTGGATTGCAGCAGGTCTCTCGCCAATGGCTTCCATAGCCAATTTCATGTGGCTGTCGGGAGGCGTTCCGATGCAGATAAGATCGAAGCCGCCTTTCGGAGCTTCGTCCGACAAGGACATAGTAATACCTTCATCCCAAGCACCGTAACGGCTAGGATAGATCTCATCTCGCATCCGCCGAAGCGCGTTCTCATCAATATCGCAGACGTGAACAGACCACCCCATCCGTCGTGCTGCTTGTGTCAGGTGGTTTCCTATAGAACCCGCCCCATGAACCTTTACTTTTCTCATACTTATGATGCCTCGTATTCGACGCTGGCCTTGGCCGTTTTTTGTTGATGTCTATTTCGATTATTCATGAATCAAGAAATCAAGCTTGAATAGAGCTCAATGAACTTGGCAGAAATGATCTCTGGCGAGGTGTTTTCTCGGGCCCAGTCAGCTCCCGCTTTTCCCATTCCAATCCGTTCGTCGGGAGTAAGCGAAAGAAGTTTTTGAAAGCAAGCCGCAATCGCATCGCAGTCACATGGAGGTGCCAGTCCAGCGCCAGCCGATGCAACAGCCGATGCTAGATTTACCCGTTCTGAAACGAGAACTGGGGTTTGCGCCGCCATGGCTTCCACAACAGCCAAGCCGAAATTCTCAGAATAGGAGGTAAGGAGGAAAAACGATGCATCGACTAGCAGAGCGGCCTGTTCTCGATCGCGAACGAACCCGACAAACTTGAGCTGGGGTTCAACCCCTGCACGGATCGCACGTTGCTTAAGGGCCTCAATGTATTGGGCCTCTCCAGTTCCTGCGATCACAAGAGTTGGGCGAGGCATAGGCAAGCGCGCGAGGGCATCTATGGCGAGTTCCAGACCCTTTTTCGGGTCAACGCGCCCCATGAAGAGCATGTATGGATCTGGCCCAATCGCGGGAAACATCGATCTCGCCATGGTTCGCACCTGGGAGAACGGCAAGTGATCCACCGGGACAGGGTTGGCGACAACTGTGCCATTCGAGATCCTGACCACACTCCGCGCAAGCTCTAATTCCTGATCGGTCGTGCAATGGACGGCAGCAGCATTATCAATGTGACGTTGTTCAACCAGCCTGAGGTAGAGCTTTTTCTTGAACGAACCCTTACGCTCGATTGAGTAGGGATCGAGCATACCGTGAGGTGTGATCACATAGGGTATTCCGGATGCGGAAGCACTTCGGCATGCCAACCAGGTCGAATGCGTGTAAAGACCGTGAACATGCACAATGTCGGCGGCCTCCACGTCCGAACGCATCGCATTTGCCATCTCATTACTATAGGCAAACTGGTTATGGACCAGCACGTCATGGTAGGTAACATGAACGCCGAACTTGGAATTCGATTGCTGTTCCGACGCGCTGAGCCGGACGTCTCCATTGCGATTGGTTGTTGAGACCCTAACATCATGTCCCGCAGCTGCTTGAGCGTTGGCAAGCGCCTGCGCAACAACGACAGGTCCACCGTAGACAAAAGAGGGCGCGTAGTAGGGAATTACATGAAGGATGCGCACTTAGCTCTCACCTAAGGTGCGCGAATGGCGCCGATAGTGCTGACTTGCTTGGGCACCAGCCCATTTCCGACCTGAGCGCAAACTCCTAGAGCTCTTTCGATTCCCAACCGAGGCCATGCCAAGCGAAATCCAGATCGCAATGACGGTGCCCGTAGCAAGCTCAGCGACAGACTTGAACCCGACGAGCAACCCGGAAGAGAGGTAAAGCGCCGGTACGAAGATCAACAAGAAGGACACTGTGTCGCCAGAGCGAAGCGCTGCTATCACAGCCGAAGCCAAGGACCAGAGCATCACCAAAAAGCCCAGGATTGTGATCGTTCCAATCAACAGACCCATCTCATCCCAAATGCTTTTGATGCCGAATTCACCCGGAGAACCGTCGCTAGTAAGACTGCCAACGCCGCTACCGAATATGGTCACATTGGCGTCTATCATTGAGCGCTGGGTTGCCTCGTTGACTCGGAAAACGAGATCGCCGGTAGCGAAGGAATCAAGCATGAAGCCAACAATCGGGAAGTTAGCAAGTAGAGAAGCCGAACCGATAAAACCGATCAGGGTAAGTGGCGCCCACCATTTGGTAAGAACCGTCCGAAGAATGCTTGAATCGCCACGTGACCGCTGTTCAAAGAACATCATGAAGATCAACACTCCAAACAGCATCACAAACAATATCAGCAGTCGAAAGCGAGCGCCGCCAACAAGGGTGCCAAATATGC
Source organism: Erythrobacter sp. (assembly GCA_965249945.1). Classification (GTDB taxonomy): domain Bacteria; phylum Pseudomonadota; class Alphaproteobacteria; order Sphingomonadales; family Sphingomonadaceae; genus Erythrobacter. Next base: position 3,308,261 of record OZ252258.1, read on the forward strand.
CCAGAGCAAACGCGGTAAGGATCCACAGCGTCGAGTAGTTGGAACCGCGACCCCGCTTCATCACCATCAGCACTGTCGACGCGGCGACCATAAGCGCGGAAAGCGAGGCATAGCGGTCTGCAGAAGCGAAGAATGACGGCAGACGAGTGAAGGTCCCACCCGAGATCAAGAGTCTTTCGATCCTCCCGCCTGCATCGGAATATTCACTCGAAGCCAAAAAAGAAGCATCATAAAAGAACTGTATTCCACCGACGATTTGAGCCGGAATCATCAGAGCCAAAAAGATGTTCATGAATTTGAAGGGATCAATGTGAGGTGATAACTTATTGAACTGAAATATTAAAAAAATTAGTGCACACATGTATATTGTGCCAACCGCAATATTTGTTACCGGCACATCGAAACTAGTAATCCCTCGAACTATATAGCAGGATATTACTATCCAAATCCCAAAGTGTAACGTCCGCATCTGCTCAGAGGGACCTGCTCCTCGCGGAGCAACGGCGAACACCGCCACAACGGCAACGATAGCAAGAGCGCCGTATCCTACCGCCAAGGCGATTGTCGGAGAAAGGAAGAATTTTGCGACATCGGAATAGATGGCAACGACAGCTGCAGCGACAAAGATCTGAAGCAATCGTGTGTGTTCCCGCTTAACCGCTGCACGGGGTGAGCGGCCATAAGAGTTCAAGCGTCCTTCTCCAACCAACATGATTCTATGGATATCTCGTGGCAGATTTCATAACTGGCGGTTGTGACATCGCGCGCTACTTAGATTTGCGCCTGTTGTCTTCCCGAATAGCTTCGACGATCAAGACCGGGCTTTTGCCCTGCTTGGGATAATGCGCGCCGCAGCTGCTGCATTCAACCCCATCTCCGCTCTGGCTGACATCCGAGCTCTGGCAGTTCGGGCACCGCAGCGTATTGCCGATGGTATGAATGGGAGCTCTTCGCAATCGCCTCAGCAGCAGCGACACCATGGAGCGCAGCCGGTCCTTTAGGCCTCGGGCGTGGGCCTGATCGAGTTTCAAGTCTTGCCAATATATCTCTGCATCCTGGTTTGATTGGCTAAATCCACCATCAATCCGATCCGCTGGTAGCTCGCCGGCCATGACCTTCAATTGGTTCTGCCAAATGTGCTGAACTTCAAGCTTCAGTCGATGGCGACTGTAAAAACGCGCATAGTCACCTCCAGACATTATTTCGCCCTTCATGAAGGCCTTGATGTCTTCGTCGAAGACAGGGCGTTTCTTAGCTTCGAACAAGAGATCGCTACCACGATCAGTGATCATCCAAACGTGATAGATTGACCCCGTAAGCTTTTCTGAGACTTTTGTAGGGACGCGTACGGAGCCTGCTTTGGCGACCCGGCTCAATTCCGATGCCGCCAACTCGGGGTCGTCAAGATGCTCCAAGACATGATGACAGATCACGAATTCAAACGCGTCATCCTTGAACGGCAAGTTGTATATGTCACCCACTACAAACGGTCGATCGATGACGATTTGGCCTACCCGCTCTGTGTCGTCTGCAACGAATAAGTCGCAAAGCACATCAGAACAAAGGAAAGGCTGATCACCGCTGCCGATCTCTAAGACCAAGCCGCCTCTGGGAATTACCTTCAAGCTCAGGTGTAGGTCCCGGGCGAGCTGATGAGTTTTCTTGAAGAGAAAGATGACTTCCTACCTCCCGTCCCAGCAACGCGCCGACACTGCCGACTTCTTTGTCGCAAAAGCCCAATGACGCTGCATCCAAGAGATGCGCAAATGATGTGTCGCGAATTCTCGGTCGCCGATCATTTGGAAAATTCTTCCAATGGCTTTCGGCGCGCGACCGCCTCGAAAAGACTATGATACCGCGGGATCGCAACTTCGGGTGCAAATTCGGTCAAGTACCTTTGGCGGCTCGCCCGCCCCATTCTCCTGAGCCCTTCTGGATCGTCGAGCAAGCGTCGCAAAGCCTCTGTCAAAGCTTCGACGTTGCCTTGAGGCACCACCGTTCCATTGACCCCTTCGCTCGCCAGTTCGTTCATCGGCGGCGAATCGCTCGTCAAAAGAGCGCAACCGTGCGCCATGGCTTCCACCAAGACATAGCCATAGGTTTCTGCTTTGGTAGGAATCGCAAGCAAATCGGCGCTGCTCATAAGCTCTGCAACGCGCTCATCACTCGGATTGCGATGCAGCTTTGCAAATCCGAGAGACTGTATCTTACTCTCCAGCTGAGCATCCGGCGCACTGACAATATCAAACCGGAGCCCAACCGTGCCCTTTGACAAAGTCTGTAGCGCTGCCACCAGCTCTGGAAGGCCTTTCCGCTCGGCATCGCGACCGACAAATAGCAAACGAGTTTCTTCAGTCCTCGGCAAAGCTTCTTTACCTGCCGTTCGCGGTAGGACCGGGGGCAACACTACAATCGGGGCGGAAAGATTGGCTTCTTGACGGAGCCGTCTTGCACCACTTTCGGTCCAGATCAGGAGGGCTGCAACATGGCGTGAAGCTTCTTCATAAAGATGCACGACGTCACGATACGGAACGGGGCTCGCCTTTTCATAGTAGTCTGGCGGGCTTAATCCCTGGGAACTCCAAATCACCGGCGGTCCGGCTGGATCGGGAACCGGCGTCACAATATGCGACAATATGACGTCCGCTCGTACAGGGTCGCCTCGGAAGGTGACCGCGCGTTGACGCGCTCTCACAAACAACTCTCTACGCAAAGTTGACGCAGGCAGGTAATTGCAGGCGCGCTCAAGAATCTTGGGAAATTGGCGGAGCGTTTCCACTCTTGGGCTGACGAGCTGGTACTCCCAATCACCGCTTGTATCAGATGCAAGCAGATCACGATAATAGGACACATCGCCAGAGACCTTATCCAGGTCTCTGGCCGTTGCGTTGAGCAGCACTTTCATGCGCCGTTACCCCGGTATTCCTTGAGCTGTGCGAGGTCTCGATCAAATCGTGACAACTTGGCATCAAAGGTTGGCAGCGAAGGAATTGATTGGGCAATCAATTGGGCTGCTTCGGCGAACTTTTCTCGGCCGAAGCGGGCCTGGGTGGCTCCCGGCAAATCGCGCCACCTATCAGGTGGAGAATTTAGGACGTCTATAAGCGAATCCGCGAGTGATTCAGGGTCAGCGATTATACCCAATGTTCCATCACCCAATCCATCGACCGCGCCGCCCACCCCAATCCCGAGAGCTGGAGTGCCGCTTGCTGTCGCCTCTAGGTACACAATCCCAAATCCTTCACCAGCAGAAGGCATCGCCATCACATCGGCCATTCGGTAAAGCCCAGGCAAATCATCTATTGGGACGCGTCCAGCAAAGACAATCGAGTCACGGGCTGGACTCGCGGCGCGCAATTGCTCAAGCCGTTCTCGATCATCTCCATCACCGACAATCAGGTAAGCCGCATCAGGGCAAGCCGAGCATATTTTCGGCATTGCTTCAATGATCTCCGCGTGCCCTTTGTATTTTTCTTCAGCCGACAGCCTCGCCACCGTCATAATGACGCGCTTGCCGTTCATATTGTAGCGTTGGCGGATGCCCTCGGGCTCGGGTCCCGGCTGGTAGATATCATCTACGGTATTGGGCAGCACTTTGACCCGGTAAGGTGAGATATTTGACCACTCGAGAAAACGCGATCGGGTGTCACGACTGACAGCGGTTACAAGGTCGAATGCCTCAACCGTTGATCGAGTCATGGTAGATGGGATATCCCAAGCATCTACGCCATGAAGCTGCATCCATGTCGGTCGACCCAAGATCTTTCCAACCGCGAGCCCGAGTGCTGCCATATAAAGGTGGCCGCAAAAGACTAGGTCAAAGGGACCGTGCGCTACTGCCGCGCGCATTGACGCCGCTGCGTAACCAATCTTGCTGGATCTGGGCTCGAGTTGCTTGACATTGACCGGCGGCAGGTCCGTCGAGCCGGGTGCGGCCGATCGAACCAAGGCAACAATCTCGGCGCGGAGTGGATCTGCGGTCAACGCTTCAAGCAAGTCGCGATTGTACTGAGATATGCCGCCATAGCCGCCGTATGCGTCAGTTAGTAATGCGAGGATGCGCATTCCGTCACTCTGCGGCTTGATCAAATCTTGAATGAAGTGAGACGGCCGATGCCTCGAACCTACGGCTTAGAGTTTCTGCCGCCTCGGTCCAATCGAAACCCCCGCAGCGAGTTGCTAATCCTGGAGACCAAAAACGTACGCCATCAGCAGTTGATGCGGCAATCGTTTGCGCCATCCTCCAAGCGGGCTCTAGATCTATGCGACCTCGCGCCAGCTTTTCGTCAACGATCGGTCGTGTTGGCATCCCGGATTCACTTTCGGCCTGAACTTGTGAGGACATCAGTCCGCGTCCCTCACTCGGCAGGCGACTTTCCCCGTTCAAGAGTCTAGAAATCCATCCGCTTGATTTTCCGAGATTGGTGGGCCGGTGACAGAGATCTGTCACGATCAGGCTTTTGCCGTGGGCCTTGGCCGTGTCGATCGCGGCACGAAACGCTTCGAGGAATTCAATAGCAATCGGTTGGCTCTTAGCTACGCGAGCGCTGGTAGGCCTTGTCGGAGTATGCCTGGTGCTGACTGGGATGCAATCGAACCCGAGATCACGCGCATGGGCGATGATCGGCGAAATCACTTGTTTCGAGATGCGTTGAGAACAAGCATTGCGAATGTCAATCACAGTTGGCGGCAGTCGACGTTCATTCCCCGATAGCGCCTTGGCCGCTGCAGAGAGAAGACAAAACCCAGCCATCTGACCCGTTGGGACAAACGCGGTTTCATCCAATGGGACGTCCTTGAAGACGTCAACAAGATCTCCGGGAACGAGCGGCTGCTCGAAATGCGCCGGCTCGCTTGTTAGTGCGATGGGGAAGTTACACCCTAGCCCGTCAATTTTGATCAAGGACTCTGGCGGAACGATCAGCACATCTTGTCGATTGCTAGCAGAGACCGCATCCTTGGTTCGGATCAACTGACCGGGTTGATGGTTTGCCGAAGCACTGTGTGCCGAATTTGACAAATGCTGAACTGAGGCCTCGGCGATGGCGTCGGAATTCGTTCCAAAAAAGCAATTCCAACCATCATCGGCAACGAAAAAGGGTTGAGTCCCTGATCGGTCTTGGGCCAGCGTCAAGACAGATGCAGAACCATCCCACAGTATGGCACTAAAGCTCCCGATTATCTCATTTGCAAGGGAGAGAATTGGCTGCTCAATTCCTGCATCAATAAGCTCTAGAAGCCTTCCCGCCGGACCAACTTGTGCAGCCTTTGAGCCAGTCAAAGGTACAGCCCCGATAACTGCAGCCATGCGCTCGGGTTGGCCCGCTTGCGATCTGTCACAAATGTCAATCACGCCAAACTCGCCAGACGATTGGAAAGAAAGTGCAACTCTGCGGTCGCTGCTTTGCCAATTCCAATCCTTGTCGCAGAGTGGAGTTCGCGGAATCTCGCTCGAGGAATAATGGTAAGAGAAATAACCAAACATCATTTCTGGCAGGCATTCGAATGAGGCGATTGAGTGACGCAAAGGGTCATTATCGCGCTACACTGCGGTCTGGAACTCGCAATTTGCTTTCAGCAAGATGGAGTCCCGATAGCTGAAACACTTCGGTCCGAGGGCTCCAACCATGACGACGCTCATGCGCTTTTGCCCCGTCGAACCACAAAACTCTCGAGCATCAAGAAATCCATATTCGTGCGCAGAAAACAATCGAGAGCTTCATCCGGCTTGCACACAACTGGTTCATTTTCATTGAACGAAGTGTTCAGGACCATGGGCACGCCAGTAATCTCATTAAAGCTATTGATCAGCCGATGATAACGAGGGTTTGTCTTTGACGATACCGTCTGCAGCCTGCCGGAGCCATCGACATGAGTGACAGCGGGGATCTTAGAGCGACATTCTTCCCTAATTTGGAAGACTTGCATCATGAAGGGGACAGGTCCGTCCTCCTCAAACCAGTCTGAGACGTTTTCCTCCAATACTGAAGGAGCAAATGGTCGGAAGGATTCTCGCCTTTTGATCTTGGCATTAAGGATGTCCTTCATGTCCGCCCTTCGAGGATCGCAGACAATTGAACGGTTGCCGAGAGCGCGAGGCCCCCACTCTAGACGACCTTGGAACCAACCAACAACGTCGCCACGTGCAATCGCTTCAGCGGTGAGTTGGCACAACCTCTGCTCGTCGGAGACCTTCTCAACAACACACCCTTCCGCTTCCAATTCAGGCTTCTTCTCCAGAAGCAGACGCTCAATGTAACTCGAATCGAACGCTGGCCCCCAATAAGCGTGCTGCATCTCAAATTTTCGCTTGCCACCAACATCATGCCACGCTTGGATTGCCGCGCCAATTGCTCCGCCGGCATCGCCTGCAGCGGATTGAACGTAGACCTTCTCGTAATCGGTTTGACGCCGGATCTTGCCATTAGCCACAGAGTTCATCGCGCACCCTCCGGCCAGTGCAATCTGCTTGGTGCCATGTCGCTTCTGCAGGTTGACCAAGAGATTGAAAAATGCCTCTTCATACATCGCCTGAACGGACCTAGCGATATCCCGATGCTTGTCCTCAAGCGGACCAGACTTGTCACGTGCGGGACCGAGTAGCCCCTCTAGAGCGTCGGTGAAGAGAGTGGCTACAGTCGGGATCCCGTCCTCCCAAGTGTAGGACACCCCTTCCTTGTGATGTTTGAAGAATTCGAGCCCCAACGAAAATGATCCGTCATCGCTAAATCGGACGATCTCGCGCATTTGGTCAAGAAATTTGGGTTCACCGTACGGGGCCAGACCCATGACCTTGTACTCATCCCCGTAGTATGGGAATCCCAGATATTGTGTCAGAGCCTGATAGAATATCCCGAGCGAATGGGGAAAATGGACTTTGCCTTCGACTGAGATGTCCACACCCTTGCCTTTACCCCAGGCAGCGCTCGCAAAATCGCCAAAGCCGTCAACGGACACCACGGTCGCGGTTTCGAAGGGTGACACGTGAAATGCCGAGGACAGATGGGCAACGTGATGGTCTACATTTACCAGCTTTCCTTTAAAGCCCCCTGCTCCAAAGTGTTCTTCAAGGAGTTCCGGAACGCCTCTTCGTGCACTTCGGTTGCGCAGCCGATCGCCAACCAGCTTTAGGCTCGGGCGGCTTTGAACAGTGTATGCAACCTTGCGCCAGAAGTTGGAGCTACCATCCTGATTGATTGCAACAAGGTCTACATCGCCGATCTCGACCCCGCCCTCCTCGAGACAATACTGTATCGATTGAGAAGGGAAGCCAGCCCAGTGTTTGATCCGCCGAAGGCGCTCTTCTTCGATCGCAGCGACAAGTTGTCCGTCCCTCACGAGACAGGCTGAAGAGTCGCCATGAAAGGCGTTTAGTCCCAAAATTAGCAATCGGCGCTCCTATAGGGTATCGCGTTTGCTCTCAAAACTGATTTTGATGCTTGTCGAAAAACGTCTCGAGCACGACAGCGAAACTCTCTGAAACCGCATCTTCGAGATCGTCGCGTTGCTTCATGTTCTCGGGCGATGTGCTGAACGAGCGGGCGGTACCGAAAATTACCTGGTCTCCATCGGATTCGACGATCATCTTGGAGCTAGCGGCTCCGACAATTTTTTGCCCATCCCTCTCAAAATCAGGGGCCTGGCAGTAAAACGTCAGCCTGGGACGAACTGCCCGCTCACCGTAATTATCCTCTAGGATCGCTGGAATACCGTCTTCCACGCATGCTTGCAGCGCTTGCTCGAGCAATGGACGGATGCTCTGGTCCAGCTTAGACACCCCCTTGTCAAAGCGGATGCGATGCTGCTCAGCGGCTTTTCTCTCCCGCCGCCTCTTTGCCTCGATCCTAGCCTCGCTCTTCGCTCGAGCTGTCGAAATGGCAGTCGAAAAGTCTTCTGGAGCTGACTGAGGCTTAGGCGGTCTATTCGCGCTCAATTGCTCCTCCGCATGGGTTTCGTTTTAAGCGACATTGAAATCAGAATTGGTGAAGAGCGCCTACGACCTCTTTTAAATAAGCTTTCACGATTGCCCGAAACCGCTAGCCACAGATCCCGAAAGCCAAGCTGCTCATCTATTTTCCGCACAGCTGGTCAATCCCACGCGCATTAACTCTGATTGGAATGCAAGCTCTCCAGTCCGGTCGGAAGCATCAACCGCTTCACAGCTACCGCACTGGACGGGAAGCACGTCCCAACCAGTCTCATTGTCCATGAAAACGGTCGGCCCCACCTAAGCGCGGATTAGCCGTTCCGCTTCTAATTCTACTGGCGCGGCTCCTCCGAGCAAACCCAGCATTACAATTAGTCTATCGCGCGACCGCGCCGCTACTAATGTCCCGATCAAGTCATGAAATGCGCCACCGACTACCCTCACCCGATCACCTATTCCTAACGGGTCGTCGAAGGAAACCGCACCCCGTTCATCGGCGCTCTCCATGAGGGTTTCAACAAATCCGATTGGCAAGGCTTGCGGGCGCTCTCCGAAGCTCACCAACCTCAGAACACCGAGAGTTCCATTGATCGAGCGCCAGCGGGCGCTCTCGACATCAAATCGGACAAAGGCGTATCCGGGAAACAGCGGTTCCAACACATCAACGGGCGCCCCGCGCTGGCGCTTTGATCGGCTTATCAAAGGCACAAAAGTCGTAAAGCCCTGCCGCTCCAGATTCTCGATGGCGATGTGCTGACGGGCTGTGTGCACCTGCATCACATACCAGCGATCGCACGACGCGTCAGAGAGCGATCGATAGTGGTCTGTACGGCGCATAGTGCGGTGCAATAAACCATATTGAACCGCTGTCCAGCACAAATTCCGACCGTGCAAAATCGGCACATAATTCCGCGAAATTCAGCCGTTGATAGGGCGAAAACTGGTGTCGGAACTCGTCCCAAAACCCGCTTTGTGAATTGCCTGTTGCAATGCAACAACAAAGACCATCGAAACGATTGCAACGGTGCCCAAGCGGGTTTACCGAGGGCAGCTTAGAATCCCTAGCGAGCGTTCTCGCGGACCAATGGGCCACACAGTTGGATCAAGCCATAAAGCAATGCGCAAGGAAACGAACACGTATGAGTGACACCCGGAAAACGGCTCTGATAACCGGTATCACCGGCCAAGATGGCTCCTATCTCGCCGAGTTCTTGCTCGACCGGGGCTATGAGGTTCATGGCATCAAGCGTCGCGCGTCATCATTCAACACACAGCGTATCGACCATATCTACCAGGACCCGCATGATCCAAATCCGAAACTCTCGCTTCATTATGGCGATTTGACGGACACTTCGAACCTCACGCGCATCATCAATGAAGTTCAACCTGACGAGATCTATAACCTAGCGGCCCAGTCCCATGTTGCGGTTAGCTTCGAGTCCCCGGAATACACTGCCGATGTGGACGCGCTTGGGACCTTGCGATTGCTTGAATCTGTGCGTTTCTTGGGTTTGGAGAAGAAGACTCGCTTCTACCAGGCGTCGACCTCCGAACTCTATGGGCTCGTTCAGGAGACTCCCCAGAAAGAAACAACCCCGTTCTACCCACGATCGCCTTATGCCGTGGCGAAGCTGTATTCCTATTGGATCACCGTGAATTACCGAGAAGCATATGGGATGTATGCCTGCAATGGAGTTCTCTTCAATCACGAGAGCCCTCGCCGCGGCGAGACGTTTGTTACACGCAAGATCACACGCGGACTCGCGAACATAGCCCAGGGCCTCGAACAGTGCCTATACATGGGGAACATCGATGCGTTGCGCGATTGGGGACACGCACATGATTATGTCCGCATGCAATGGATGATGCTCCAGCAAGATACGCCAGACGACTTTGTCATTGCTACCGGACAGCAATACTCTGTCCGTGAGTTTATCTCTTGGACCGCCGAGGAACTTGGGATCGCGCTAGAGTTCTCAGGCGATGGTGTAGATGAAGTTGCGACCGTGGCCTCAATCGTTGGCGACAAAGCACCTGCTTTGTCTGAGGGAGACGTCATTATGCGGATCGACCCACGTTACTTCCGTCCCGCTGAGGTCGAGACGCTCTTGGGCGATCCAACCAAAGCTCGCGAACTCCTAGGATGGGAACCGGAGATTACGACACGAGAGCTATGTGCGGAGATGACTTTGGCTGACCTCAAAGAGGCCCAACGCCATGCATTCCTCAAGGCGAATGGCTTTGACCTGCCCGTGAGCATCGAAAGCTAGGGGCTTCTCGACTATGAAAATCTATGTTGCAGGCCATCGTGGAATGGTGGGTGGGGCGATCTATCGTCTGCTCGACCGGAGGGCAAAAGAAGGCGAAGATCTCGAACTCGTCACTCGCACCCACGCCGAGCTTGATCTCACCGACCAACACGACGTGCGCGAGTTCTTCTCTGAAGAACGGCCGGATGCAGTGATCTTGGCTGCAGCGCGTGTCGGCGGCATCCATGCCAATAACACCTACCCGGCAGACTTCATCTATGACAATCTCATGATGCAAGCGAATGTGATCAATCAATCGCATGAGACTCAAGTCCAACGCCTGCTGTTTCTAGGTTCGTCCTGCATCTATCCACGTGAAGCCCCGCAGCCCATGTCTGAGGGCGCTCTTCTCACCGGGCCATTGGAATCCACCAACGAACCCTATGCGATTGCCAAAATCGCAGGGATAAAGCTCTGCGAAAGTTATAACCGGCAATACGGGACTGACTTCCGGTCGGTTATGCCCACCAATCTCTATGGTCCCGGCGACAATTTCCATCCGGAGAACAGCCACGTCCTTCCGGCTCTGATCAGGCGGTTCCATGAAGCCGCGCAAGAAGGCCGGGACGAGGTCGTTATCTGGGGAAGTGGCGAACCGCGACGCGAGTTTCTTCATGTCGATGATATGGCCGCAGCGTCTTTGTTTGTCCTCGATCTTGAGCGCGAACTCTATGATGCGAATACCAAGCCGATGCTCAGCCACATCAATGTGGGCTCCGGTACGGATGTTTCGATCCTTGAATTGGCGCAGCTCGTAGCGCGGGTGACCGGTTTTAAGGGCGATATCAAAACGGACCCGTCAAAGCCCGACGGCACGATGCGCAAGCTAATGGATGTCAGCCGACTTGGGGACATGGGCTGGGAAGCGCGGATTGATCTGGAGACAGGAATCGAAACAACGTTCCAATGGTTCCTTGAAAACTCCGAGGCAATTCGCAGCAAGTAGGGTATGCGCTTGGCTCGGCGACCTTAGGTGACGACTACTCGCCAGCCTTGTTGGCCATAGCCATGGACTCAAGCAATCTCTGCCATTGTGCGATACGAGCCGCGCGGGCATTTTCTGATTCCGCAAGTTTTCTGGCATTCGCGCCTGCCTGCTCCAGCTGTTCACGTGCATCCGCCAAGGCACAAAGCAATTGGGCAAGACCGGCTGCATCTCCTTGAGAAACCGTCCAACCACACTCATGATCGCTGAGTAACACGCCGAGTTCGCCATCCGCGTCTCCGATGAACAGGCTCGGGCGACCGACCGCGCAAATCCCGTAGTATTTGCTTGGGACGATCAGTCCTTCCAGCTCAGGGATCAGGGATATCCAGTGAACGTCCGCCACCGATAAGCTCTCGCTAAGCCTTTCGCGCGGCTGATAATCGAAGAAACGCACCGCATCCAGGTCCTCAGTTCGCGCCAACTCCATCAAAGATTGAACTTTGGCTCCACCTCCAACAAATACAAACTTGATTTCGGAACGGTCCATGGACTTGAGGATCCGCATTGCATCGATCACGGTTTCAGTGTCATGCGCCCGGCCCAGGTTGCCCGAGTACATCACGACCAGATCGTTTGAGGAGAAGCCCCATTCGGTCCGCAAGGGATTATCGTTCTCTGCAAAAGGCTGAATCTGCGTCTCGTCGCACCAGTTGGGAATGACGGCTATTTGATCTTCTTTGACCCCATTTCCGGAAAGCAAATCACGCATCCTTTCGCCAATGACGACATTTTTCGCTGACCGACGCCAAATAGAGTTGCGAGGCCTCTTAGACAGGCTCGCTAACGCCTTTAGAGGTCCTCCAAAATCAAGTCTGACAGCGACCTCTGGGAAAATGTCCTGAAGCCAATTGATCAGCTTGGCTCGCCGGATTGCCAATGGCAGCGAAAGCGTAAGACTGAGCAGGGGCGGATCAGTCAAACAGACCACTATGTCGTCTCTTCTGACGATCCGAAAAACCGTCAGCGTGGCCAGAATGTGAAACGCAATGTAGTTGAGGATGCGACCGAATATGGAGCTATTGAAGACCCGAAGCGAGCTGACCCTAATGACTGCAGCGTCACCAAACGAGTCTCGCTTTTCAAGCTTGCCCGCGTCCTTGGTATAGAAGGATCGGCCCGTAACAATTGTCACGTCGTAGGCGCCCAATGACAACCCTGAAATCAGGTCCGTCAAAACCGCTGCTGTGGCTGACTCGTCAGGATAGAAGAAGCGATTCACGAATACGATCTGCTTTTTTCGCACCTTCTTTTCCTTATAAATCACGGCAGATCCGCTGAAAGCCCTAGCTCCCCTGCTATAAGTTACAAGGGGCTTGTGCGCTGCAGCAATCCAAACGGCTTGAAGGGGAAATCAAGCAATGTCCCATCCAGGCCTGAATTTCACATTGCCACTGCCTGGAACCCCTCGTAGGAGATGAAACGACAGCCGAGTTGCGAGACGATTGGGTTCCAGGAATAAAACGTTGCAAAGAAGACTTTTTCCAACCCGTCAAACCATGAAGCAGCTTTCTTCAGAGCCCGTTCTTTGGGCTCTTGGCCTGTTGATCATCCTGGTTTGCGCGTTCGGTGGCGGTTCTCGCCTCGATATCGCTGAATTGGCTTGGCTGAGATCGGGGACAGCCCTGATCCTGGCCTATGCAGTATGGGGTTTCAGACGCCAAAATTGGAGAGACGCGAGCCACCCACTTATATTGATCCTGCTGCTGGCAGCCATCATGATCGCTCAACTAGTGCCTTTACCGGTGTCGGTATGGAGTTCGCTTCCTGGAAGGCAAATCATAGCAGAGTTAGATCAATTGGCTGGGCTGGGCGACGTATGGCGTCCGATCACACTATCGCCATCGGCGACCTGGAATTCGGTCGGTTCTCTTATCGTTCCGCTAACCGCCTTGGTCCTTATGGCGCGACTTTCGGAGCAAGCGAGGTCCATATTGCCTTTGGGGATCGTCGCCATCGGTTGCCTCAGCGCTGGTTTGGGGCTCTTGCAGATTTTGCTCGGCGCGCCCGACTCACTGTATTTCTATGAGGTCACCACTAACGGTAGCGCTGTTGGATTGTTCGCCAATCGCAATCACAACGGCGTTCTGGTGGCAATAAGTCTTCTTATCGTTTTGTGGCGCCTGTCCGACGGCAAAGACAAGGGTGGCCTTATCCGCTCGATGATGGCGACAGCATTAGTATTGTTCTTACTTGCGGGCGTTCTGGTGAATAGCTCCCGAGCCGGTCTCCTATGTACCTTATTGTCGGTCGGCCTGGTAGCATTCGTCCGGATCCTAACCGTTACACGCAACAGCGACGCTTCCAAATCGAAGGTCAGGCAAATGGCGCCCCTTTGGGGCGGCAGCATCTTGGTCTTTGCCACAACAGCTATGTTCGTGGCCGGAGAGCGCAGCGCGGCTGCCGAACGCTTGCTAGGGCAGGATCCAACCGGTGGCTTGCGCTGGAACACGATCCCGACAACGCTCCAAATTGCAATGGACAATCTCTTTTTCGGCGTCGGATTTGGCGCATTCGAGTGGGCATATAGAACGGTCGAGCCTCGGGAGCTGCTGGGCCCCCATTACTTTAACGAAGCGCACAACGATTGGCTGCAGCTCATAATTGAAGGCGGAATTCCAGCACTGGTCGTCGCAGCTTTGACAATTCTGATGCTTGTTCGTGGCGCAATGAGGCGCACGACAGCGGAGGACAGAGATCTTCGTGTCCTTGCAATATTGGTCGCGATCATTCTGGCTGTGGGCAGTGTTGTTGATTATCCCCTCAGGACACCATTGATGATGGTTGTAGGCGCATGGGTGTTGTTCACCCTTGGTCGAGCTCCCAACTCTACGGACCGTCCAGTTGCCTGATTTTGGATGCTTTCCCCTTGCACCACCGGAGGTTGGGGCTAAAGAACTAGCAACAACATTCGGGCCGACCGGAGAGAATCAGTGATACGTTGGGCGCAAGTCGTTAGCACCATCTTTGTTTTGGGTCTTTTGACTGCATGCGCCGGAAGCCGACCCGTTGGCCTGGACCCTAGCATCGCCCTGGCAAACCTCGACACGCTTCCTCCCCCAAGTGCATCTGATTACGTCGCTGGCGTCGATCAATCCGAACGAGTACGGCCACTCGACACGCTCAAGATAGAGGTGTTTGAGGTTCCCGAATTGGCGCGCGAGATCCAGATTGGGTCGGATGGCACGCTTCGCTTCCCCTTGATCGACAGCTTCCAAGTCAATGATTTATCGCCTGCACAAGTTGCGCTTGAGATAGAGAATAGACTTCGGGGCCGCTTCGTCATTGAGCCAAGCGTAACGGTGGGTTTTGCTGAACGGGGCGGTCAGACATTCACAATTGGGGGCGAAATCAATCGGCCAGGTCAGTTCACTCTTCCGCCTCGAACTTCGTTGCTTGAAGCTGTCGCTATCGGTGGCGGGACGACGGAATTTGCTAAGCATGATGACGTGTTGGTAATGCGAAATGTCAACGGCGAGCGCTACATTGGGATCTACAATCTGCGCGCTATCGAACGCGGAAATTACCCGGACCCTCCTCTGTATGCGAAGGACATAGTTATGGTGGGCGATTCGCCCAATCGTCGCCTGATTGCCAATATCCTTGGGGTACTCCCGGCGGTGACCTCAACTATCGTACTTGTCGATCGGGTTTCGAGGTAGATCAATGAGCGACTTCTATTCAGGCCAGCGATCTTCGCCTCTTGCAGATGATTCTGCTGCGCTAGACCCATATCCCGATCTGGCATCCGAGAAATCGATAGGCCGATTGCTCGAAGAATGGTGGAACATAGCGCTGAACAACAAGGCGCTCATTGCAGGTGTTATCCTAGCAAGCCTAACCTTGGGCCTGATCGCAACATTGCTCGCCGTGCCGCAATACCGAGCTGAATCGCGCATTGAGATCAGCCGAGTCGACAACAATGTGGTCGATTTTGAGGGTGTCGCAGTTGATGACGTCCGGCGAGACAGGCAGTATTTTGAAACTCAGTTTGCGCTGCTTCGGGCGCGCTCTCTCGCACAACGGATCGTGCGCGAATTGAACTTGGGTGCCAACGAGGCGTTTTTGTCTGCCTTCAACATCGAGCTCGCCGACCAAAGTCGCGCCGAAGAGCGGCTGGCGGGGGTTCTCTTGGGCAATGTCACGATCACCCCGGTCACTGGTTCTTCGTTGATAGATATTGGCTTCAGCAGCCCTGATCCGACGGTGTCGGCGCTTGTGGCAAACGGGTGGGCGAATGAGTTCATTGCGTCCAACCTGGATCGCAGGTTTGGCAAGACGGTTGAGGCCCGGCGGTTTCTTGAAGGTCGATTGGTCCAGCTGCGGGAACGACTTGAAAGCGCGGAGCGCGAGCTGATTGACTACGGAGCAACGAACAACCTCTTTACGGTCGGAAATGTGGGCGGCGAAGGCAGTGACCAGACCGCTGCGCAAACGCTCGTTGCAAATGATCTGCAGGTTTTGAACAATGAGCTCGCTACCGCAACATCGGAGCGGATCGCCGCGGAGAGTGCATTGGCTTCTCCTGAAGACCAGCCAAGCGCTGAGAATGCGCGTGAGACCATTGCGCTTAGGCAAAAGCGTTCGGAGCTTCAGTCCGAGTTGGCTGAGCTGAGGTCACGGTTTGGGCCTGAGTTCCCGCGCGTTGCGGCGTTGAATGCTCAGGTGGATACCCTGGACGCTGAAATTGCAGAAGCAGAACGCCGGATTGTTCGAGGGGCTTCAGACACCGCTCGCTCTGCCTACAATCGAGCTCTTTTGCGGGAGCAAAAACTCCGAGCGCGGGTAGATGAGCTTGGCAGCCAATTTGTAGATCAGCGCCGTCGAAGTGTTCAGTACAATATCCTCCAGCGCGAAGTAGATACAAACCGCGAGCTTTATAACGGTGTCCTCCAGCGGTTCCGCGAAATTGGGGTTGCGGATATCGGAGAGAACAACATTTCCATTGTCGATCAGGCAAGAGTTCCCGGAAGCCCATTCACTCCCAATCTGCCCCGCAATATGATCTTGTCATTTTTGATTGGCGCATTCGCTGCAGCGGGCCTCTTGTTTGTACGGGAGCAGCTCAATCAAAACGTGAAGGATCCGAGTGATGTATCTCGGCGATTGGGGCTGCGAGTTCTTGCGAACATTCCGGCTGTCGAATCCGGCGAGGTTATGGATGAGCTTGGATCGCTTTCGAGCTCGCTATATGAGGCCTATTTCACGCTCTATTCGGCCGTTTCAACCGGAAGCGCAACCGGCTTTCCCAATTCGGTTATGATCACAAGCTCTCGAGCCGGTGAAGGAAAGAGCTTGACCTCGACAGCGATCGCTTATGCACTCGCTAAAGACGGTAAGAAGGTCTTGCTTGTCGACGGCGACCTGCGGAATTCCGGCTTGAGGAATTATCTCCCTCTGCAAAGCAGCATTGGACTGATGCAAGTGCTTTTGGGGTCCGAGAAATGGGAAGACGCTATTCAGCGATCGGAAGAGTTCAATCACTTCGATGTAATGGGTGCCGGCCGCCGAACCCACGCCGCAGCTGAGGTGCTCGCAAGTGGTAATCTGGGCGAATTGCTCGACCAATTGGAGCGGTCGTATGATGTGGTTATCGTGGATGGACCGCCGGTTCTGGGTCTTGCAGACGCCCCGTTGATGTCAAACGCCGTCAACTCTGTGTTGTTTGTGATCGAGGCCAACGCAGGCAAATGGCGGTATCTTGAGAATGCGGTCCATCGCTTGAGTGTGGCCAATGCAGATCTGCTTGGTGCCGTTGTGACAAAACTTGACCGCCGCAATGATCAGTATGGCTACGGCTATGGTTACGGCTATGGCTATGGCTATGGCACAGAAGAGGAAGCAGAGCCCAAATCAACATGATGGGCAAGCTCTTGGCCATTCTCAGCGCACTTCTTGCGCCAGTTCTGTTTTGGCAGGCGACCTCGAATGCCGGTGTTTCTCATTTAGGGTTTTGGAACGGCTTTCGCACCGCCGAACTGGCCCGAAGTATCCTCGCTCCCCAGGCCAATGACCAAAGCGGAGTTATACTGGGGATTTCTGAAACATCGCTTGCGCTTGCCCGGCAGAGTTACGCCAGCGAGCCGCTCGCCACGACCAGTCTTGCGATCTTGTCACAAAGCCCGAGCATCCAGCAAAGTCCAGAGCGGCGCAAAGCGCTTATCGAAGGCACAGTTCGCCTGCACAAACGGGACAAGTTGGCCCAGGCGCTCGCGATCGAAGAGGCGCTGAGAGAGACCAATTACGAGCGTGCGTTCAGCCATTTCGATGATCTTGCAGAGATGCGATCGGAGATGGTGCGGCCATTGATCGAGGCCTTACAACCGCTCCTTGTGTCGGATGAAGGTCGCGCAGTTTTGACCGATGCGCTCCGTGAACAGCCCGTCTGGAGTCGCCAGCTGTGGAACAGCATCCCGAACGGTGATGAAGAGTTTGATGGCTATTTGACATTGCGGGAAGAGAATCAGCCGGACCTAGATGATCAAGCATTGGGAAAGCTGGTCGCCGCATTGGCACGAAGAGGCAGGATCGCGGAAGCACATGCACTGGCAAAGTCGTCCCTGGGAGACGCCTTAGACGAACGGTGGTTTGTTGATTCTCCAACGCTACCCCCGTTTGGCTGGACTTTTTCAATGGGCGCAAATGCAAGCATGGTGGAGTCTGCCGAGCGGACCTATTCATTCTTCATAGCGCGGGCGCAGTCAGCTCTCTTGGCTAAGCAATTGGTATCCCTGCCACCAGGCCAGTATCGGCTGTCAGGCCAAGTCACGCCTCAATCTTCGGTTGGTGCTATTGGCGGAAGACTCACATGTGACGAGGCACCGAGAGAGAATGCCGAAACACGAGAGTTCAATTTGGATGACACAATCACGATCGGGCCAGATTGCTCTGTTTATCAGGTGGAAATCTATGGCGATGCATGGAACGCGACCACCGATGTTCGTGGTGAGATCCATCAAATCTCTTTGATCGCGGTCTGAGATCAAGCCAATCGGCTCGGAGTTTGGCCAGACTTTGCGCTCTGGTGCTGGATTGTATGGAGACGCCAATCCTTCGCGCTGCACCAAATTCTTCTTGCGCACTGCAACATGATCGTCTCAGATAAGCTTTACGTGCACTGCACAAGTTTAGCAGAAGCGAATCAGGGTCGAGTCTGGGGAGTTTCTATGCACGGCAAGATTGGTGCGGTTGATTACGCTGACCAAAAGAGTGTCGGACAGCAGGGCCTATTGGAAAAGTTCCGTGTGCAGCTCCCGGTCATCCTTGGTCTTACGATCCTGATCCAATTGGTTGTTGGTGGCTTTACCCACGGCATCGGAAGCCTGCCAGAGCAATCGCAAAACGCCGTCTTCCTGTCGCTCGCGGCTAATCTGCTTGGCCTCCTGTCATACCGTCGGTTGAGGCTCTATCCGGGCGCACGGAGGCTCGCCTATGTCATCCCTTCGTTTGCATTGAGCTGGGCCGTCGTCGGCCTATTCCTCCTTGCTACCAGAATTCCCTATAGCGTCATTCAATTAACTGTCGGCCTTGTCAGCGGGTTGGGATTGGCGGTTCTTTTGAACACCTGGAGCCGCTCAGCTGACCTGCGGCCATTGTCGCTCATTCCATCGCTGCGGGTTGATCAGCTGCTTCGGGACCTTCCGCATTTGAACTATCAGTTCTGCCGCTCTCCGATCGACATTGAGCAAACCAAGTCTGCTTTGGTCGCTGACCTCCATGCGGAACTTCCGAGAGAATGGGAGCAGGCCCTTGCCAGGGCCGCATTGCGAGGAACACCGATATATCACGTAAAGCAGATCAGTGAATCGCTGACCGGCAAGGTTCAGATCGAACATCTGAGCGAGAATGCTTTCGGGACCCTTGGTCCCAATCCAGCCTATGCCGCAGCGAAGAGTATTGTTGAACGCTTTCTAGCCGTAATCGCGCTTGTTTTGCTGAGTCCGATCCTGTTGGTTGCCGCTGTCGCGATCCGGCTTGAATCGCCAGGCCCTGCTATCTTTCGCCAAAAGCGCGTGGGCTACCGTGGCGAGCACTTCACAATCTTTAAGCTCCGAACAATGGCCACACCAACGTCTCCATCGAGCGGACTCCAAGCGGACATCACGATTGAAAACGATCCAAGAATCACCCGTCTGGGACGTTGGTTAAGGGACCTTCGAATTGATGAGATTCCCCAGCTTGTGAACGTGGCTCTTGGCGATATGAGCATTGTCGGCCCGCGCCCCGAAACGGTCAAACTGTCCCAATGGTACGAGGAAACGCTCGACTTCTATCCATATCGCCACATTGTCCTGCCCGGCATCACGGGCTGGGCACAGGTCCGGCAGGGGCATGTCGCTTCCACCGATGATGTCTTCCACAAGCTCCAGTACGACTTCTACTATATCAAGAATTATTCGCTATGGCTCGATCTCGTCATTGCCCTCAGGACAGTGGGTGTGATGCTGCGGAAATTGGGTGCTCGTTAAGGCCGACTGGCCATGCATTCGCCCTAAACTGTCATCGTCCCGCCAAAGGCCGCCACCACGGCTCATTATCGAGATACCAGCGAAGGGTACGATGCAGTCCATCCTGAAAGCTGTGCTGCGGCACGTAGCCCAACTCGGCACGGGCTTTGCGCTCATCAATCGCATAGCGCCGGTCATGGCCCGCCCGATCGCTCACGAAAGTCTTTAGAACGTCACTCTGCTGGCCCTTCGCGGCGGGCGCATCTGGATAGCGCCCGGCCAATCCCTCAACCTCTTCAAAGGCGCGATCAACCTCGGCGCAAATTGTATCAATCACGGTAAGATTGGCCAGCTCAGCTCCGCCGCCAATATTGTAGGTGTCACCCACTTGCCCCTTGCCAAGACATGCCTCAATCCCGCGGCAATGGTCTTCGACATGGAGCCAGTCGCGAACATTCATCCCATCGCCGTAGATCGGCAATGGCTTGCCCGAGAGGGCATTGAGAAAGAACAACGGGATCAGCTTTTCGGGATATTGATAGGGCCCGTAATTGTTCGAACAATTGCTGGTTGTCACCTCCAGCCCGAAAGTATGGTGATAGGCGCGAACGAGATGATCTGATGCCGCTTTTGAGGCAGAATAGGGCGAGTTTGGCGCATAGGCGGTGGTCTCGCTGAAGGCTGGATCCTCCGGGCCGAGCGAGCCAAATACCTCGTCGGTCGAGATATGATGGAACCGGTGTTCCTTGCCCGATCCCTCGTCCAACCAAACCGCTCTGGCGGCTTTAAGCAGGCTGTTCGTGCCCAGAATATTTGTGTCGATGAAGATGTCCGGCCCGGAAATTGATCGATCAACATGGCTTTCGGCAGCGAAGTGCACGATCGTCGAGATATCGTGATTAGTCAGCAATTGCTCGACGAGAGCCGTGTCACGAATGTCACCCACAACCAGCTTCGCCTGCTCAACATCTGCGATAGTCGAACGATTGCCCGCATATGTCAGCGCATCCAGAACAACCAACTCATCCTGAGGGTGCTGATCCGCCCAGTAATGCACAAAATTGCCGCCAATAAAGCCGGCGCCACCAGTGATAAGCAAACTAGCCAAGCGCCTTTTCCTCTTTCAACATGCGCCGAAGATTGCTGCGCCAATGCGAGGGCTCCTTGCCCAGCAGTTCATAAGTCGTGCGACTGTCGAGAAGCGAAAATCTCGGCCGTTTTGCCGGCGTAGGATAATCTGACGTAGCAATCGGGCGGATCACAGGACAGCACGCCAGCAAACCGATCTGATGCGCCTCCTCCGCAATCGCCACGGCGAAATCATACCAGCTAGCCACACCGCCATCGCTATAGTGAAAGGTTCCGCTCGCCTGCTTCTCCAGCAGGCCCCAGATTGCATGAGCCAAACCAGTCGCCCACGTCGGAGCACCGATTTGGTCTGCTACCACCCCCAGTTCATCGCGCTCGGCCATCAGCCGCAGCATGGTCCGCACAAAGTTCGCTCCGCCAGCTTCGTATAGCCAGGACGTGCGGACAGACAGATCTCTCGCGCGCAGATGGTCTTCTCCTGCCGCCTTGGTCCGGCCATAGGCTGATAGCGGGTCGCGCCGATCCTCGGGCAAATAAGGCCGAGCAGATTCACCGTCGAACACGAAATCCGTGGAGATGTGGACCAGCCTGCCGCCATTCTCCCGCAGCGCCTCCACCATCACCGCGACCGCAGCCGAATTGACCTCAGCCGCGAGGGCTTCCTCACTCTCTGCCCTGTCGACCGCGGTATATGCGGCCGCATTCACAATTACATCCGGCGCCTCGACCACCAATCGAGCTCGCAACATTGCGCTGTCAGTCAGATCGCAATCCTCGCTGCTGATCGCGTTAACATCCAAGTGCGCTGGCGCTGTGCGCTGCAAGGCTCTGCCCAACTGGCCATTGCCACCTGTGATCAAAACCCTCATTCGAATGCCGGCAAGTCAGCCAGGGCGAGGCCTTTGCTGTCCTTTTCCGAGATGATCGGATCCAGCCCCTCGAGCGGCCAGGCTACGCCCACATCCGGATCGTCCCATGCGAGTGTATACTCAAAGTTCGGCGCATAGGGAGCGGTGCATTTGTAAAGAAAATCTGTGTCGTCGGTCAGAGTCAAATAACCGTGTGCAAAGCCCTCCGGCACCCACAGCATTCGATGATTTTCGGCCGAGAGTTCCACGCTGACCCAATGTCCAAAATGCTCTGACGAAGCACGCAGATCGACCGCCACATCAAGCACAGCTCCGCGCGAGACTCTGACCAGTTTGCCCTGGGCACCAGGGTTCTGAAAATGCAGCCCCCTCAAGACACCTTTTTGAGATCGGCTATGGTTATCTTGCACCCAGTTCCAATCGTATCCCGCCGCAGCAAACTGGGCGTGATTCCAAGTCTCCATGAAGAAACCGCGCTCATCGCCGAAGACCTTGGGCTCAAAGATCAACGGACCGGGAATCGTGCACTCAATGACATTCATGCGCGCACCGGATTGCTCAATAATTGCAGCAAATACTCGCCATAGCCGGACTTCCGAAGTGGCTCCGCAATCGCTTCCAGCTTGGCGTCATCAATGAACCCACTGCGCCAAGCGATCTCCTCTGGGCAAGAAATCTTGAGGCCTTGACGCTCCTCAGTAATGCGAACGTAAGATGCCGCGTCAATCAATGAAGAATGCGTCCCCGTATCAAGCCAGGCGAAGCCCCGCCCCATAATCTCCACAGCCATGGCCTGGTCGTCGAGATAGCTCTGATTAAGATCAGTGATCTCTAGCTCTCCTCGCGCGGAAGGCTTCAGACTTCGCGCGCGATCAACCACCGTTTCATCATAGAAATAGAGCCCGGTCACCGCGTAGTTTGACTTCGGCGCTACAGGTTTTTCCTGGATTGAGCGCGCCTGTCCGGCATCATCAAACTCGACCACTCCAAAGGCTTCCGGATTGTTGACCCGGTAAGCAAAGATACTGGCACCATCCTGCTTCGAATTGGCGTTGCTCAGCAATTCCGGCAGGCCATGGCCGTAAAAGATGTTGTCCCCCAGGATCAATGCGCTGGGTCCGCCTGCGACAAAATCAGCCCCAATCTGGAAGGCCTGCGCGAGCCCCTCAGGACGAGGTTGGACTGCATAGGACAGGGAAATACCCCAGTCGCTGCCATCGCCCAGAACGTTTTGAAACTGCGCGCGGTCCTCGGGCGTGGTGATGATCAAGATGTCCCTGATTCCGGCTAGCATCAGCGTGCTGAGCGGATAGTAGATCATCGGCTTGTCGAAGATCGGCATCAACTGTTTGGAGACACCTCTGGTCAACGGGTACAATCGCGTTCCCGAACCGCCTGCCAGGATTATGCCTTTCCGCGGCTTCACCATCCGGTTGGCCCTCTTATCAGTCGTGTCTGTCCTCATTTCGCTTCGCAGCAAGGAGGGGCGCGGTCAACGGTCTGAGCGCACTCACCACCAACTCCCTCTGGCCTTTGCCGTAAAAATGCCTCAAGCGTTGCTCCAGAAAACAAACAACATGCCCAAAGGCGGTTTGATGAAATTCGGCTTCCTAAGACATAGGCTTAGGCAATTTGGCAAAGAGCTAACATTGATCAGCGGGTTGAACATCCTCAGCTCGCTCGCTGCGCTGTCGATTCCGTGGTTTGTCTCTCAGGTACTGAGCGGATTGTTCGAGGGCGCCGAAGTAGACGTTACACAGATGGCCCTTCTGCTGGTTGGCGTTCTGGTCGCTCTGACCTTTACCAACATCACCTCAAGTATCGTATCCGGGGCCGCCTCTTTGCGGATCCTGAATCAGCTCAGGCTCGAAGTCTATCGACACGCCCAGCTTACGCCGATGCGCTATCACAACGAGCATCAGGGCGGGGACACGCTTGCGCTCATGACCTCCGAAGTGAATCGGTTGAGCACCTTTCTAACCGCCACTTTGGCCGGGGCGCCTTCGATGGTCCTGACTGCGGTCGGTGCCGTGATTGCGCTGTTCTTGATTGACCCCATGATGGCGCTGGCGATTCCGATTGTGGTTCCCTTGTTCTACATCGTGCTCAAGCTGCTCGGACGCCGACTGGCGCAAGTCGGCCTGAAGGTCAGGCAGGCAGAAGTGCGCTTGATATCGATCGCCAAAAGCGATCTTTCGATGCTCCCGGCGATCAAGGCCTTCGCCGACGAAGAAGTTTATGACCAGCGATACAGCAGCGCGACCGAGGACGCTCGTGTGCTCAAGCTGACACAGACCAAGCTGATGGCGGTTATGGGCCCCAGTGTGGCGCTGATTGCATCCCTTGCAGCGATCGGCGTGCTGCTGATTGGAAACAATCAATTGACCAGCGGCGAGCTATCACCGGGAGAGCTTCTGGCCTTTCTGCTTTACGCCGCGCTGCTCACTCGACCAGTGGGAAGCCTGGCTAATCTCTACGGCCAACTCCAGGTTGCCCGCGGTGCCCTGCAACGCCTTGAAGCCTTCCTCGGAAAAGAGATCGAGCCGGGATACCGACAGGGACAGGAGCTCGATCGGGCGGCAGGGGCAATCACGATCACAGGCCTTGGCTTCGCCTATCCTCGCCGTGCTCAGGTGCTCGATGGGCTCAATCTCTCGATCAAGCCGGGCGAGATTGTCGCCCTGACCGGCCCCAATGGGGAAGGGAAATCCACACTCGTCCAGCTCTTGCTGCGATTCTATGAGCCTCAATCCGGAAAGATTGAGCTGGACGGAACCAATATTGCCGACTTGCAGGTCCAGGATCTGCGGCGACAATTTGGATATGTTCCGCAACGTGCCCTGCTGTTCAATGGGACCGTGGCAGAGAACATCGCCTTTGGTGACGCGATTAACGATGAATCGCGTGAGCAGGCGCTGGTGGAACCTTGCCGGCTCGCTCAAGCCGATACTTTCATTGCGGAATTGCCCAATGGATTCGATACGGTGATTGGCGATCATGGCATCCGTCTCTCCGGCGGCCAACGCCAACGTATTGCGCTGGCTCGTGCGCTCTATCGTGATCCGCCGATCATGATCCTCGACGAGGCGACCAGCATGTATGATCTCGAGAGCGAAGCAGCCTTCGTCGAGAGCTGCATCGGGTCGCTCAAGGGCAAGACCATCATCCTGATCACACACCGCCCAGCCTCGCTGGTCTTGGCAGATCGAATTCTTGAGGTTGCAGGCGGTAAAGTCCGTGAAATCGACTATCCTCAAGCGAAAATGACGGTTTCTGAACAAGCCTAACGCGATTTTAAGGCCTTAGCGCCCATTGTCCCGCGCGAAATGGGGATGATGAGCGATGAACGCACCGTTTGACACTGCATTGGCGTTTGGCCCTGATGCGGCAATTCAGCCAGCCCCCGATCATCAGATCGCGGTGATCGGGCTGGGCTATATCGGCTTGCCCACTGCCGCGGTGCTGGCCAGCTATGGCTGGAGTGTCTGCGGCGTCGACGTCAGTCGATCGGTGGTCAAGACAGTCAATTCCGGTGGCGTGCATATCGAGGAGCGCGATCTCGATCGTCTGGTTAGGGAGGCTACGGATTCCGGCCGGCTGGTCGCTTCTTCCAACGTCCCTACAGCGCATTTCTATATGATCGCAGTCCCGACGCCGCTGGGCGACAATAAGGCGCCCGACATCAGCTTTGTCGAAGCGGCCGCGCGCGCCATTGCGCCGCAGATCCTGCCCGGTGCCTGCATCATTGTCGAAAGCACTTCTCCGGTCGGAACCACCGAGCGGGTTGGCGAAATTATTGGCGCGCTGCGTCCCGATCTGAAGATGCCGGAATTTGGTGACGCGGGACCTGGCGATATCGCGCTCGCCTATTGCCCAGAGCGTGTCCTTCCCGGCAAGATTGTGCACGAGCTGGTCGCCAATGACCGCGTAATCGGTGGCGTCACTCAAGCCTGCGCGGAACGCGCCGCGGCGCTCTACACCAGCTTTGTCAAAGGCGATTGCCTGCTGACCAATGCGCGAATTGCCGAGACCGTCAAACTGGTCGAGAACAGCTTTCGCGACGTCAATATCGCTTTTGCCAATGAGCTTTCCATGATCGCTGACGCAATCGAAGTCGATGTCTGGGATGTGATCCGACTCGCCAATCGCCACCCGCGGGTCAACATTCTCCAGCCCGGTCCCGGCGTTGGCGGCCATTGCATCGCAGTTGACCCTTGGTTCCTGGTTTCTGCCGCTCCCAAAGCGGCGCGCTTGGTGCGGACCGCGCGTGAGGTCAATGACCACAAGGCCCTGCACACCGAACAGCGCATCCGGGCCTTGCTCGAAGCCGCACCGGGCGGCAAAGTCGCCCTGCTGGGGCTCGCCTTCAAACCCGATATCGACGACTTCCGCGAAAGCCCCGCGCTGGAGATTGCAGAGAACCTCGCACGCGATTGCGGCGATCGGATTCTGGTGGTTGAACCTTTCACCGAAGAGCTGCCCAAAGGACTAGCGAACACCGGCGCACAATTGGTCGCACTTGACCAAGCGCTGGAGGAATCGGAAGTTCTGGTCGTGCTGGTAGATCACAGCGAATTCAAGCATCTGGGCCCCGCGGCCTTGGCCGGCAAGATCACCTTTGACACCCGAGGAATGCTCAAGACATGACGCGATCCAGCGGTCGCCCCCGTATTCTGGTGACATTCGGAACGCGGCCCGAAGCGATCAAGATGTTCCCGGTGGTCCAGGCCTTGCGTGAGGCGGATCGGTTTGACGTGCGTGTGGCGGTGACAGCACAACATCGTGAGATGCTCGATCAGGTGCTTAGCATAGCCGGGATCGAGCCGGACGTTGACCTCAACCTGATGCAGCCAGGCCAAAGCCTCGACGAACTCTCGGCGCGGATCATTACAAGGTTCGGCGAGACGCTAGACCAAGAGCAGCCCGATCGTGTGCTGGTCCATGGCGACACTTTGACCACCATGATGGCGACCTTGGCCTGCTACTTCCGCCGGATACCGGTTGGCCATGTCGAAGCGGGCCTGCGCAGCGGCGATATCTATGCACCCTGGCCTGAAGAGGTGAACCGCAAGGTGACAGGCGCCGTGGCGGATATGCATTTCGCTCCGACCGAGAGTGCGGCAGCAGCCCTGCGTGCAGAGAACGTGGCTGAGGCCAACATCCATGTCACCGGCAATACCGTGATCGATGCGCTGCTGGCAGCGCGAGCCAAGGTGACGGCCGAGCCAGAACTCGCCCCCGCATTGCAACCGCTGAAGCAGCGCTTTGCTGGCAAGAGAATCATCGCTGTCACCGCACACCGCCGCGAGAATTTCGGCGAGGGCATGCAGCAGATCGCCCGCGCGCTGAAGGAGCTGGCTGGGCGCGAGGACATCGCGATCATCTATCCCATGCACCCCAATCCCAATGTCGTGAGTGTGATGCGCCCAACGCTGTCGGAGATCGATAACATCGCACTGATCGAACCGCTCGACTACCTGGGCTTTGTCGCGATGATGGAGGCCAGCGATCTGGTGCTCACGGACTCTGGTGGTATCCAGGAGGAAGCCCCGAGCCTGGGCAAGCCGGTGCTGGTCATGCGCGATACCACCGAACGTCCGGAGGGCGTTGAGGCCGGTACTGCTTTGCTCGTTGGCGCAAACAAAGACAGAATCAAGGGTGAAGTGAATCGCCTGCTCGACCAATCTGCCGCCTATGAGAGCATGGCGAAGGCTCATAATCCCTATGGCGATGGTCTGGCCAGCCGCCGGATTGCAGAGATCATTGCGGCCAGCTAGATCGCTGCCCTTGCGCGATAAGCTTCGAAAGCTGTCTATCCGCTCCCGAGCCAGTTGCGGACGAGGTCGTCAGCCTGAGTTGAGCGGCTCACCTGAATGGACCTTAGACTAAAGCGCGCCCTGCCAGCCCTGCTCTATCAACGCGCGCTCGGTTTCAGCGTCCGCGCTGTCGCTCGCCATCAGCGCGCTGACCGCAGCGTCGAATGCGGCATTGCCTTCTGAGGCGGGCGTATAGCCGTCGCCCTGATCAGTGATCGCCGGACCGGCCGCGGCCAGGACCACATCCCAGCTTCGCGCACTCTCGCGGCAGGCAATCGCTACGGTTGAGCCTGTTGCATCACCGATAACGAACTCGCGGCAGTAATCGCCTTGAGCGCCAAGGAAACTGAGCCGCGTAACCGCACTCTGACCGCTCGCCAGCTCGACGCGCGCGCCACTGGCCTCGCTTTCGAGCATGGATTGCACCTCCGGATCGCTAGCGAATCCCGCCATCTGCAACGGCATATCATCGCTCGAAGCACCGAACGGATTGAGCAGGCCGCCGGCAGCGAATGCCGCGACCAGCGCCACGCTGGCGGCGATCGAACGCCAGGCGAAGTTGTCGTTCGCTGCTGGTGGAGACGTGGGGCTCGGCTTAGCCCTGTCAGCTGCCTCGAGCATGGTTTCCAACCCATCGGGCAGCGGTCGATCATCAATCGTGGAGAGCGCCTGAATGTACGCCGCATTCGCTCCGCGCAGATTCTCGAGACGCGCCGCCAGTTGCTGGTCCTCGACCAGTGCCTCAGCGAGCTTTGCGCGGTCTTCAGGAGCAAGAGCGTCGTCGAGGAATGCGCTCAGCTGCTCATCAGTAAATTGGCTCATGCTACACCTCTTGCCTAAGGCCGGATTCGATCACTCAAGAACCGCCGCGCACGCGCGATCCGGCTCATGACGGTGCCGATCGGTATGTCGAGCGCGGCAGCCGTCTCCTTATACGACGCGCCCTCGATCGCCACCATCGCCAGCGCCGCGCGCTGGTCCTCAGGCATCTCGCGCATCCATCTCTCGACGCCCTTCACATCAGAAATCGTCTCAATCACTCGCACGCCATCTTCGACGGGCATGCCCTTATTGGCCTCTTGCTGCGCCCAATTGGTCCGCACCTTGCGAGCGCGCAATTGGTCGAGCCAGATGTTCTTGCAAACCCGAAAGGCCCACCGCCTGTCGTCGGCATCATCTGGAATGCCCTTGTCGAGCAAGCGCACCACAGTGTCCTGCAACAGATCATCGGCCTCCACCGCAGAGGCGGTGAGAGCAAATGCGAAACGCCGCAACTCAGGAACGAGCTCTTTGATCCGTATGCCTAACGTGTTGTTTGCCAATTTTACCCCACAGACGGTTGAGCAGAATGTTTATTCCCGCCCCCAGCGGAATTTTTCTCACACTCGTCCGTCTGATAGTCATGCGAAATAGGAAAAGCTTCGGCAAGCCAGGACAAACAGCAGTCAACGGATGCGACAGGACATGAAGGCCAACACACAAGCCACAGCCACCAAGCGCTACACGCTGGCCTTCGCGGCTGCCTTGCTGATGACCGCGAGCCAGCCAGCGATTGTGGCGGGAACCTCTTATGCTCAGCCGGAAGAGGAGTTTGAAGACGAGATCGAAGATGAATTCGAAGAGGATTTCGAAGAGGATTTCGACGACGATTTTGAGGACGACTTCGAGGACGACTTCGAAGACGAGTATGAGTTTGAGGAAGGCGACGAGGAAGAGTTCGACGAAGACGACGAGGAATATCTCGACGAAGCGGAGTTCGACGAAGACGACCTCGAGCAGGAAATTGAGACTTACCCGCCCGCAGCCGATGGCCCCGCAGCAGAGATAGCAGACGAGGATCAGAGCGAGTTTGACGATGACTTCGCGCTCAAGCTTGAAGAGGAAGAAGACCCTGAGGACGATGAGGAAGAAGACGATGAGGAAGAAGACGACGAGGACGATGAAGAGCTAGACGACGAGGAGCTCGATGACGAGGAGCTCGATGACGACGAACTCGACGAAGACACCGAAGATGAGGAGGACGAGGACGAGGACGATGAGGAAGACGAAGAGGATCTAGAGGAGATCGAGGAGGAGTTTGACTTGGAAGCCTCCTTCAGCGCGACAACCGAACTCGTTTTCGTGGGCAGTGACCCGCAGGAATTCGACGTTGCTGGTGGCGAATGGCTGGTCATCTCCGACGAGGAAGACATCGAAGCCTTCGAAGCGCGTGGTTTTGAAGTGCGTGCACGTGAAACCGTCGGACTGCTTGATCAGGTCATGGCCCGGGTCAGCCCGCCTGCCGGAACGGACCTTCTCACCAGCCGGGACTTGTTGCTCGAAGTCGTCTCTGAAAGTCAGATCGACTACAACCACCTCTACCGACCCCAGGCGCGCTTTCGTCGCAGTGTGTCAGGCGTTCAGCCGCTGGCGGCCATGCGGCTGAGTGAGGCGCAGCGGAACGAAAAGGTCAAGATCGGGCTGATCGACACCTCAATCATCACAACCTCCGCGACGATCGCTCGGTCCAACATCATCGCGCGTGACTTCGTGCAGAGCACCAATCGGCGTCCTACCGAACATGGCACCGCAATCGCGACCATCATGGTCGGGCAGGACGAGAATTACAGCGGTTTGCTGCCGGGCGCACAGCTCTATGCCGCTTCGGTCTTCGAAATGCTGCCTGGGCGTGGCTCTACGGCGTCAACCGCCTCGCTGGTGCGGGCGCTCAGCTGGATGGTCGAGAACAAGGTGCCTGTGGTGAACATGAGCCTGACCGGACCGCGCAACGCGATCCTTCAACGTGCCATTGACCGCGCAAGGGAAAACAACGTCCTTGTGGTTGCCGCCATTGGCAATGATGGACCAACCGCAAGCCCGCTTTATCCCGCAGCCTATGACAACGTGGTCTCTGTCACGGCGGTCGACAGCAATTCGCGCGTGTTCCGTAGAGCCAATCGCGGGCGTTATCTCGACTTCTCGGCGCCCGGTGTGGGCATATTGCATTACACCTCAACCGGCCAGCAAAGCAGCTCCACAGGCACTTCGATCGCTGCACCCTTTGCTTCCGTCGCGATCAGCCTGGCGAACGAAGATAGTGATGCAATCAGCGCCAAGGTCCTGTTCGAAACGCAAGGCAATGCAATCGACCTTGGCGCACCAGGGCACGACGAGATCTATGGCTATGGCCTGATCCAGCCACCGCGCTGAGCATTCTCACAACTTTTTTGAACCACGCGGAATAAATGCCCGCCTGCTTCGTCATCTGTTCGCCAGTCGCAAGGATGACCCCATCTGCAGGACGAGCAAGCGGCTGGCATTTGACGACATAGCCCCTTCGTCACGCTCGTCCTGCTCATCCCATTTGAGGAGGGCATCAGAAGATGAGCGTCGAGGCAATTGTAACCGGCAAACCAGCGCAAAACCTGTCGCAGCTGAGAATTGCGAAAGCTAAGCGCAGTTTTGTAACGCGCAGGATGGACCTTGGCGAAGCGGCTAAGCTGCATCCTTCGATGGTGCCTGCTGCGGGCGACCTGTGCCTCGCGCGGCTGGTTCGCAAAGGGCATCACCAGCGGATCGAACTACCGGATGGACGCCGCGCACGCATGCATCATGGCGACGAGCTGATCCTTGCCTATGGCAATCGTTATGCCTCCGACCAGTTTCACGGGTTCGTGCCCAGCACTGCCGGGCCATGCCAATTGGCCGCAGCCGGAGGTATTGCTGCGCATGTGATCGATCGTCACATGTCGACCAAGAAACCGACCGATATCGAAGTGCTTGGCACGCTCTGCCGATCAGACGACACGCCACTCAATCTCGCTGATCACGCTATCACAATCGAGCAACGCGACGCTGCGTCCAGGCCGCATGTGATCGCGGTCTTTGGTTCAGGAATGAACGCGGGCAAGACCACCAGCGTGTGCGACGTGGTGCGCGCTTTTTCGCAAGCCAATATCCGCGCCTCTGTCATCAAAATTACCGGCACCGGCGCTGGCGGGGATGTTTGGCAATATTGCGATTCCGGCGCGCAAGTGGCGCTTGACTTCACTGACGCCGGCTTCGCCTCGACCATGAGCCTCTCGCTCGGGGAGCTCGAGCATATCAATAGCCACCTGCTCGCCGCTGCCAGCTCTGATTGCGATTGCATCGTGGTGGAGATTGCCGACGGTCTGTTGCAGCGAGAAACCGCCATGCTGTTGGCCTCGCCAAAGTTCCGCAGCAGCATCGACAGCCTGATCCTTGCGACACCTGACCCACTCTCTGCCTTGGGCGGCAAGGCCTATCTCGATACCCTCGGCTATGATGTGGCGGCGTTTGTCGGCCGCATTTCAGCCTCACCACTGTTCGTGGCCGAGCTCGAACGCGCTAGCCCTGTGCCGGTGCTGACCAGCGATGTGCTCGACAGCGATGACCGGGCGATTGGTATTCTATTGCAACGCGCGGTGCGCAGCGCGCCAATTCTGGTCGGTGGTAATGCCTGAACTGCTGACTCCGCCGCGGCGCAAGCTGCTCGCCCAGCTCATAGTGATCGGCTTGATGCAAGCTGCGTCATTGGTGGCGCTCGCCCTGCTCGTGCGGGCGGCGATCGCTGAAGAGGGCCAGGGCAACCTTGCGACGCTGCCCACGCTTGTTGCTGCGCTGCTCGCTGCCAATGCTGTGCTTGGTGCGATGAAGTGGCGCGAGCATATCACGGCGGAAAAGCTGGGACAGGACTACATAGTCGAAGCCCGGCTGCTGGCCTTTCGCCATCTCACCGCAATGTCGGCGCACGCACAAAGCCAGTTTCGCGGGGGCAGTCTGCAACTGCGCTTCGTCAACGACCTTTCCGCGCTTCGGCAGTGGGTTGCACTTGGTCTTGCGCGCATGGTGGTCGCAGGGATTGTGCTGGCGGTTGCACTGGCCGCGCTCGCCTTTCTGAGTCTCATTCTGGCCGGCGTGATGCTGGTCGTGGTCGCCGGCGCGGTGCTGGGCGCCTTGATAATCGGCCGAAGCTTCGAGACACGCATTCGCGAAGCGCGCAAACGGCGCGGGCGTGTTGCCGCCAATATCGGTGAGAAGCTCAACAATATGGCGGTGGTTCAGACCTTCGCCAATATTGCGCCGGAGCGCCGCAAGGTGCGACGCCAGGCCAACCGCCTGCGTTCTGCGATGATTGAGCGGGCCTCGGTTACAGGCCTTTTCCGAGGTTTCATGGTGTTCATGGTCAGCCTCGGCCTCGTCAGCATAATTGCAGTGGGGTCGGCAGGTGGATCGCTGGCGGACACGCTGCTGGCGCTGACCTTGTTTTCGTTGATATCACCCAGCCTGTTCCAACTCGGCCGTGTCTATGAATATTACAAGAGCGCGCGGATCGCGCATGCGAAACTCAGCGCATTGTTCGAACGCGGCCCACTGATCCAGCCTGCTCCCAGCCCTCGCCCCATGCCGCAAAGGTTCAAGCGGCTACGAATTGAGCGCGCGAGCGTTGAGGGTATTCTGGAGAACATCTCGCTTCAGATCAGCGCGGGCGACCGGGTAATCCTCAAGGGACGCAATGGCGCGGGTAAATCAACCCTGATGCGGCTGATGCTCCGCCTGATTGAACCAGACAAAGGGTCGATCACACTGAATGGCAGGCCGATCGAGGACCTGCGCACAGGGCAATTGCGCCGCCGCATTTCGGTGATCTCTCCGCACCTGCCGCTGCTCAAGGGATCGGTCCGCAGCAACGTCGCCTATGGCAGCACCAAGGCTGACAGAACGCAGGTCAATCAGGCGGCAAAACTGTGCGCGATGGATTTCGCCAATCCCAAGTCGCCCTTCTTCGCAGATCGCGAAGTTAGCGAAGGCGGTTCGAACTTGAGCGCGGGCGAGAAGATGCGGATCATCATCGCGCGCGCGCTGGTGGGCAATCCGCAGCTCTTGTTGCTCGACGAGCCTGACAGCCATCTCGACGCCGAAACGCTCACATTGCTGGCAGAGATCCTGCGCGATTTTCCCGGCGCCTGGCTGCTCGCCACTCATAGCGATTTTGCCAACGACCTCGCCGATCAGCACTGGCGGCTGACCCGGCGCAACCTGCATATCAAGAAGGAGACGATGCTCTCATGACCATGACGCTTGCCAAGGATGGAGACCTGCGCGCCGCTCTGGAGGCGACACGACCCAATGTGTGCGCACCTTCGCTCGAGAAGGGAAAGCCGATCTCGATCTGCTCGGGAGAGGCCGATGGCCTCGACTACTTCGTTTACGTGCCCAAGAATGCACGTGTCGACAGCCCAGTCGTCGCGGCGGTTCATGGGCTGCGGCGCAGCGCTGCCCAGCAAATCTTTCAGCTCAAGGCGGAGGCGGAACGCTGCGGGATGATCCTGTTTGCGCCGCTGTTCGCGCGCGAGCAGTTTCGCCACTTTCAGACGCTCACACCCAATGAAACCGGCGTGTTCCCCGAAACGGCGTTTGAGGCTGCGCTCGAAGATTGCCTCGCGCGGCTTGAACTGACTGATCCCCAGCTGTTCCTATTCGGCTTTTCGGGCGGCGCGCAATTTGCGCATCGCTATGCGCTCACCGCAAGGCGCCGGCTCGACAAGCTGGTGCTGATGGCACCGGGCTGGTTCACGATGCCCGATCCTAATCTCCCCTTTCCCTACGGCATCGGTGCGTCGGAGGAACTGGGTAAAAGGCAGCTTGACCTCAAGCGCGCACTGAAATGCCCCACCTTGTTGCTGGTCGGCGAACGCGACACCAAGCGCACAAGCTCGCTCAATCAGGACCCGCTGATTGATGCGCATCAGGGGCGCACAAGGCTTGAGCGGTGCGAAAGCTGGATTGCCGCCATGCAGGCCCAGCCCGACGGCGACGCGATCGAGGAACTGATGCTCGTCAAGGGCGGCGGGCACAGTCTCGAACGGATGGTCCACCGGCGCGGTGCGGGCGCCCGCATATTCGACTGGCTAGCCCGCTAGTCCTAACGGCTTCAGTAGGTTCTTAAGATTATGCGCACGCTCTATGCGCTCACCGCGATTGTGGCGGCCAGCCTCTGCTCCCCCGCTCTTGCTCAGCCGATCGAGGTCGATCATCGCGGCATAACTCTGGGTGATGACGAGGTCACACTCACTATCGGTGGGCGTATTCACTTCGATCTCGCGACCTTTGACGAAGACACTTCGACATCCTTCAGGGACGATGCGAGCTTTCGGCGCGTCAGAGTCGATGCAACGCTGACAGTCAAGGATGATTGGCGCTTCAAAGTGGACGCAGATGTTGCGGGTCAAAACACCGGTATCCGCAATCTGTGGGCGAGCTATCGCGGGATCGAAGATGTCACTATCAAGGCTGGCAACTTCATCGCTCCGATGGCGGGCGAAAACATGATGAGTTCAAACAACATAAAGCTGATGGAGCGGTCGCTTGCCTCCCAACTCGCCCCGAACTTCCTGTTAGGCGTCGGTGCGGCCTTTCGCGGTGAACACGTTTCGGTCTCTGCAGGTTACTTTGGCAACCCGATTGAACAGAACCCTAGCCGAGCGGTTGATAGCGGCGAGAGCGTGACTGCGAGGGTCGTCTGGGCTCCCATCCTCAAGCGCCGGCGTGTGCTGCATCTCGCCGCCGGGTTTGAACGTCGCACTCTCGATGCAGGCGCAATTTCGCGCGTTCGCGTCCGCCCCGAGCTCGGCCTGAACGGCGAGAACCTTGTGGATACAGGCTCGCTTGCCGGTGTCGACAGCTACACCAGTTTCAATCTGGAGGCTGCCTACATGCGCAAGTCCCTCTTGGTGAAAGCCAATTACATCCAGCGTAGCAATAATGCGCCCGGCCTGGGCAATCCGACCTTTCGCGGAGGCAGCATAGAGGCCGCCTATGTCCTCACCGGGGAACGCCAACGATACGGGCTAGCCAACGGCACATTCGGCGCCGTGCGCCCCCGCAGCAAAGCAGGCGCTGTCGAACTTGCCGCGCGCTACAGCTTCGTCGACCTGGATGACGGCACGGTAAGGGGTGGTCGCCAGGAGAATCGGTCAATTGGTGTGAATTGGTATCAGACCCGCAACACGCGGCTGATGGTCAATTATGTCAATGCGCGCAGCACGCCCGGCAGCAATGGCCAGCGCGAGAATGTAAGCGCATTGATGGCGAGGGTGCAGATCGCATTCTGAACGGCGATAGCGGCGCGAGTACGACTGCGATTCGGGGAGCTTGGCATGCGACTTTGGGTGGGCCGCGACGAGGCTTCGGCTTTTCTCGCGGTTCTTGCCTATCCTGCTGTCTCCCTCTGACCAAGCGAGGCGAGCAAGGTCCAAACAGAAACATTCGAGGAAATGGGCCCTGAGACGGGGTAGGTACATGCGTCTTTGACCCACTCTTACCCACCACTGCCGGCACAAATCCCAGATCCCCCGGGGTTCCGAGCCAGCGTGGCGCCAAGGCGGCGTTATTCAACTTGCTGTTAGAATGTTTGGTGCGGTCGAGAAGACTCGAACTTCCACGGGCGTTAGCCCACAACGACCTCAACGTTGCGCGTCTACCAGTTCCGCCACGACCGCACTCTAGTCCAAAGGAGCGCCCAAAACGACTGCTCCTCGGCAAACCGGTGCGGCCCCCTAGCAAGGGGTGGAGGTGTCCGCAAGCTCTTTGGCGCAACGGCATTGGTGCGGGTCAGGGCCTCTTGCATAAACTCTGGTTCGGAATCGCCGAATTAGGGTTTGGGCAGGCGATGTCCCGCAGCGGGACCGCCTTACCAACTCGCTTGTGAAAGTGGTTAAAGCCGCGTCAACCATTCGGCATGAGCTTGACCGCTGGCCTTCTCTTGCTTGCCCAATCCGCCGCACCGATTGTCGCGGCACCGGCCGCAACGAGCCACTCGGTCGCCGAGTCTGCCAGCGCCAGCGTTCGCATTTTGCGTCCTACCGTGATCCGCGCTGCGGGGACAAAAATTGAGGGCGTGGACCGGGAGACTCTTCCTCCGCAGCGCAAACGCGACCAAGCTGGCACCATGTGGGTGGAATTCAGCTAGGGAGCCGACTGCAGGGTTAGTTGGGCGACCAACCAATTTCGGCGACCCGCGCCGAGCGAGGAACATCGGTCTTGGCCTCGCTGATGCTGACGCTCTCGCCTGGCGCCAGCTCAGCCACCGGCGGGGCAATCACCCAATCGTAGACGATTCGATTGCGTTCATCGCGCAGCACAATCAGTATCGGCGGGACACTTACTGTCTCGGTGCCAATATTGGTCACCGTGCCATTGGCCTCGAAATATTCGGTCCCCGATGGCAAGGTCCGACGCTCTTGCTCGCCAGGCGGGAACTCCAACTGCAGGCTCGCCTGATTGAGGCCAAATGTCGGCTGGCTGAATGGGGCCCAGCTCGGCAGACCATAGAAATTGACGGTTGCGACCGCCGCTGCTGCCAGCAGCGCAAAGACCACCGCCGCTGCGGTCCACATCTTGAGCGGATTGCGCCGGGTGGTGAACGGCGGGCGGTATTCGAATCGCGAGGGCTCAGCATCGACAGGCTCTTCGCCATAGCCGTCGGTCTGGCTGATGGGCGCTGCCGGGCTGGCAGCTTGGCCACCCTCATCGCCAGCGAGCGCGGACGGCAGAGGTGGATCTGGCACCTCCTCCGATGAGCCTGGCTCAGGCTCAGGCTCCGGATCAGCGGGCTGCCCGCTTGGCCGCTCGCCGACCGGTGCAACCTTGGGATAGTCGTCGGTCTTCCAATGACTGACTGAAGGACCTTCGTCGACCTGAGGCTCCGTTCCCGTCTCGGATCCTGATTCAGACTCTGGTTCTGGCCTCGGCGCGCGCTCCTCCTCGGTCGATTCCGGCGGGGGGCTCGCTGCAGGCGCGGGCGCAGGAGCCGGACGAGGCGGCGGAGCGGGCGCCGCGATTTCATTCGGCTCCTGAAACCAGCTGTGTTTGCACTTGGCGCAGCGCACGGTTCGGCCACTGTCCCCAATCGCAGCATCGGGGACAACATAGCGCGTTCCGCAGGCAGGGCAGGCGATAATCATTGTTAGATTGGCAATAGGCTCCCGCAATCCGGGCACAAGGCTTGGCTTCGTCTAGGCCACCAAAACTGGGCATTTTTCCACACTGGCGCGCGTTTTTCGACGAGCGCCGCAGGTTTGCCTTCCCCCTTGGAATGGCTTGAGATAGAGCCGCCGCATGAGCGAGCGCCAAGGCGAAATCGTGAATTTTGACAATGTCGGCCTGCGTTACGGGACCGATCCTGAAGTGCTGAGCGATTTGAGTTTCACCCTGTTCCCGGGCAGCTTCTATTTCCTGACAGGAGCCAGTGGTGCAGGTAAAACCAGCTTGCTCAAACTGCTGTATCTTGCCCAGCGACCATCGCGCGGCGCGATCCGAATGTTCGGCAAAGACATCATCACCCTACACCGGGATCGCTTGCCAGCCTTTCGTCGTCGAATTGGAGTGGTGTTCCAGGACTTTCGGCTGGTCCCTCATCTCTCAGCCTTCGACAATGTCGCCTTGCCAATGCGGTTGGCGGGACTGCCCGAAGACGAGCTGACTCAGCCCGTTACTGACATGCTCGAATGGGTCGGGCTGTCGCACCGAGCGCACGCCAATCCCGCGCAAATGTCGGGCGGAGAACAACAGCGTGTGGCGATTGCGCGAGCTGTTATTGGTCGTCCGGAGATTCTTCTTGCGGACGAGCCGACTGGAAATGTTGACCCTGAGATGGCGCTCAAATTGCTGCGGCTGTTTGAAGCTCTCAACCGTCTCGGCACCACGGTCGTAGTCGCGACGCACGACCTCCATCTGCTCAAGAAAGTGCCGGAATCGCTGATCATGCGCCTCAACAAAGGTCGGCTCAACGATCCGACCGGAGCCTTGCGCTTTCCGCCGCGTCCATCAGGCTCGTCGATCGGCTCAGAGGAATCGCTGGCATGAGCGTACCGCCAGCCAACCCGGAGCGCCCGGCGTCCGACGGGTTCAGCTCCAAGCCGTTGCGTGGGCGCCATGCCGCCCGATTGGTGCCCAGCGCGCGGCTTGCCGGACCAATCCCTTGGGTTATTGCGATCATGATTGCGCTGGTCGTGATTGCCGCCGCTGGCGGGTTAGCCTTGCGCAATCTAGCGGACAACGCGCGGGCTGATCTGTCAGGAGCGCTGACGGTTCAGATCGTCGAAGCGAACTCACAATTGCGGATCGAGCGGGCCAATACAGCCGCCAATATCCTGCGTCAGCAGCCGATTGTCGCAGACGTGCGGGTGGTCCCACCTGGCGAATTGCGGGCCCTGTTGGAGCCTTGGCTGGGAGCTGGTGCGGGAAGCCAGGAGATCCCGATCCCGGCCCTGATCGATGTTGAACTGCGCCAGAGTGCTGGCGCGCAAGAGATCGCAGCACTGCAAGCAAGGCTAGACCAATCGGTCCCTGATGTGCGGGTCGATGCGCAATCCACTTGGCTTCAGCCGGTCTATTCAGCCCTGGCGGCGCTGCAATATCTTGCGCTCGGCTTGATTGTCCTGCTCGGTCTGGCCTGCGCCGCCGCAGTCTGGCTGGCGGCACGCAGCTCGCTCGCCAACCATCGCGAAACGGTAGAGATCGTCCATTTGCTGGGCGGATCGGATCGCCAGGTAACCAGTATCTTCCAACGATCGGTCTTGCGCGATGCGGTAGCCGGAAGCCTGTTCGGCTTGGCGCTGGGATTGATCGCGGTCTGGCTGCTGGGCCAGCAATTCGGCGCCTTGGACAGCGGCATGGTCTCAGGCGGTCAACTGACATGGACTGACTGGCTGGTGATTGCTGCGGTTCCTCTCGCAGGAATTCTGTTGGCGTTGTTGACGGGTCGGATCACCATCCTCGCCGCGTTGAGGAAAATGCTGTGACCCGCCGACTACTCGCCTTGGCCTTTCTGATTTGGGTGCTCGGGTTCCTGTGGTTCACCGTGGCACTGCCCGAGCCGGCCGACAATATCGAGACCGACGCGGTTATCGTACCGACTGGCGGGCCGGGACGAATCGCTCAGGGCCTTGATGTGCTCGACGCGGGGCTTGCCAAAACAATGCTGGTCACCGGGGTAGATCGCGAGGTCACACCGGCCGAATTTGCCGCGGAATTCGAAGTTTCGGACGAGCTCATGGAATGCTGCGTAACCCTTGGCTTTGCCGCGGTCGATACCCGCAGCAACGCAGCCGAGACAGCGCAATGGGTCGAGGATGAGGGGGTCACCTCATTGCGGCTCGTCACGACCGATTGGCATATGAAGCGGGCTGCGGGAGAGTTGGCTCGAAAGCTGCCCGCCAATGTCCGGGTTGTACGGGATGCCGTGCCCTCAGAACCCAGTTTCGGAAGCCTTATGCTGGAATATCACAAACTTCTCGCCAGCCGGGCCGCTGGCCTGTTTGATTGGTGATTGCGGCAATGGCGGTGTTGCGGAGCCTGTTGTACTATCCCGTGTTCTACGGTTTCAGCGCGATCCTGGTGGTGGCTTCGGTGTTGGCCGCCACGCTCGGACGCGCGCGCCTGCAGCGGGTGGTCGCTCTATGGGGTCGATGGCACTTGTGGTGCGTCCGAAAGCTGCTCGGCATAGAGGTCTTGGTCGAGGGCGAGCTACCGCAAGGCAATGTGCTGATCGCGGTCAAGCATGAGAGCTTCTTTGAAGCGATCGATATGCCGCGCTTGCTGGCTTTCCCGGCGGTGTTCGCCAAGCGCGAGTTGTTCAAGATCCCCGGCTGGGGCCATTCGGCGACGATCTATGGTCTGATCCCGGTTGCGCGTGAAGACGGCGCAAAAGCGCTTCGGCAAATGCTCAAGACCGCGCGTGAGCGGGTCAAGGAGGGGCGGCCGCTAGTGATCTTTCCCGAGGGCACAAGGATCGCGCATGGCGCAAAGCCCGAGTTGCAATCCGGCTTTGCTGGGATCTACAAATTGCTGGGGCTCGAGGTTGTGCCAGTCGCGGTCAACAGCGGGCCGCTCTATCACCGGCTTTGGAAGCGCTCGGGCACGATCACATACAAGATCGGAGAACCGATACCGGCAGGCCTGCCACGACAGGAAATCGAAGATCGGGTCCATGCCGCGATCAACGCGCTGAATGATTAAGGGTCGGATCGCCAACTTTAGGCCGCAACCACCCGCTTCCCCCACCCTTCCACACGGATTGTGTCCCGGTAGGATCCGGGTGGCTGTCCTCAAGTAGCGAAGCGATAGGACAATCGAAGGGCAGAGGGAGCGGGTAGCTAGGTCATAGAAGACAGCACTTAGTGATCCTCGCGACCAAAGTCGGGCCGCTCGTCATCTTGACCCTGTTCAATAATCGAGCGGCGGATCGCACGTGTGCGGCTGAAGAGTTCGTGCAGAGTGTCTCCATCGCCTGACCGGATCGCGCGCTGCAGCGCGGTCAAATCCTCGCTGAAACGCCCCAGCATTTCGAGAACGGCTGACTTGTTGTTGAGGAAAACATCGCGCCACATTACCGGGTCCGAAGCGGCAATCCGTGTGAAGTCGCGAAAGCCACCCGCCGAATATTTGATCACTTCGCTGCGGGTCACATCTTCGAGATCGCTGGCCGTGCCCACAATGGTGAAAGCAATCAGGTGGGGAATGTGACTGGTCACTGCCAGCACCAGATCATGATGCTCGGGATCCATCAGTTCCACGCGCGCACCTAGCTTGGTCCAGAAGTCAGAGAGCGCAGCAATAGCGGCTTCGTCAGTCCCCTTGGGTGGAGTGAGAATGCACCAGCGATTGGTGAAGAGCGAAGCAAAGCCTGCGTCCGGACCGCTTTGCTCGGTCCCTGCCACCGGGTGAGCGGGGATCACGGTCCTGCCTGTGAGCGCCTTGGCAAGAGCATCAACCACGCTTTGCTTGGATGAACCGACATCGCTGATGATCGCGTGGTTCGGAACAACATCAGCAATCGCCTCAGCGGCTGCTTGCATTGCGCCGACCGGCACGCAAAGGATCACCAGATCGGCCTCTGCCACCGCCTCTTCTGGAGTCTCACAAATTTTGTCGACCAATCCGCGTTCGGCCGCTTTGGTTCTGACCCTAGGGTCCTGGTCGAAGCCGCGCGTCGATATGTCGCCGGCCATCTCCCTGATCGCTAATCCGACAGATCCACCCAACAGTCCGAGACCGATGATCGCAACTTTCTCGATCGTCATGCGGCTTCTCCACAC
This sequence comes from Erythrobacter sp., assembly GCA_965249945.1. Taxonomy (GTDB): domain Bacteria; phylum Pseudomonadota; class Alphaproteobacteria; order Sphingomonadales; family Sphingomonadaceae; genus Erythrobacter. The sequence goes on from OZ252258.1 coordinate 3,349,802, forward strand.
AGTCGACGCAGACAGTCGGTCACCCGCGCCATATCATCACTCGCACCGATTGTGATCCGCAATGCCTGTGGCAGGCCCTGGCCCGGAAGGTGACGGACGGCATAGCCCTCCTCGGCCAGCGCGTCGCGCGCGGTCTCAGCCGCAATATCGCCTTCAAACAGCACCAGCAGGAAGTTTGCCTCGCTGGGAACAGCGCGCAAACCATGATTGCCAAGCGCGGCAATGGCTTCGGCAAATGTGGCGCGCTCGGCCAGATTGTGTGCGCGGCTCGAGACAACAAATTGCTGATCGCTGACGGCGGCTATCGCGGCCTGCTGGCCGCTGGTGGTGACATTGAACGGCCCGCGAATGCGATTGAGCACATCGATCAAATGCGGCGCGCCCGTCGCCCAGCCAATCCGCTCAGCCGCCAAGCCATAGATCTTGGAGAAGGTCCGCGTCACCAGCACGTTGTCGTGCTGTGCTGCCAGCGCGAGGCCGCCATCCTCCGCACCGGGCGCGACATATTCGGCATAGGCCTGATCAATCACAAGCAGGATATCGGAGCGCAGGCCGGCATGCAGCCGCGCAACCTCGGCCGCGCCGAGATAGGTGCCGGTCGGATTGTTGGGATTGGCGAGGAACACCACTCGGGTTCGATCGGTCACCGCAGCCAGCAGCGATTCAACATCGGCAGTAAAGTCGGTGTCATCGGCCTCGATTGGGGTCGACCCACAGCGCCGGGCGGCGATATCATAGACTGAGAAGCTGAAGCGGCTAAACAGCACCTCATCGCCAGGACCGGCGAAGCCCTGAGCGGCCAGATTGAGCAGCTCATCCGAGCCGGTCCCACACACGATTCTCGCGGGTTCGATTCCATGAAGCTGGCCGAGAGCGCCTCGCAAATGGCGCGAGTCCGGATCAGGATATTCCGCTGCCCCGCGCGCTTGCTCAAGCGCGGCCAGAGCTGCTGGACTGCTTCCGAGCGGATTCTCATTGGCAGACAGCTTGACGAGCGGACGGCCATCGCTGGCAGTCGCTTTGCCCGGGACATAGGCGTGGATCTCGGTGATCCAGGGTTTCGCTGTTGGACGGTCAGTCATGGAGTGCGCGGCGATAACCGCTTACTCGCTGTAAGAACAGTCCAATTGACAGTCGAAGTCTCCTCGCGCAATCGGCATGGACTATGGCCAGTGTGCATGCCTCGAATCTCTACAAGCTCCCCCGCGACCTTCCGCTCGACAGCGGCCAGGCGCTGAGCGGTGCCGAAATCGCTTATGAGACCTACGGGACGCTCAACGCTGATAAATCCAATGCAGTGCTGATTTGCCATGCGCTGACCGGCGATCAATATGTCGCGAGCAACCACCCGATCACCGGCAAACCCGGCTGGTGGGAGCGGATGGTCGGATCGGGCAAGCCGATCGACACCGATCGATTCCATGTGATCTGCGCCAATGTCATTGGCAGTTGTATGGGATCAACCGGTCCCGCTAGCGCGTCAGGCGACGGAAAGCCCTACGCCATGCGCTATCCGGTCATCACCATCCGCGACATGGTCAGAGGCCTGGTCGCGCTGCTCGATGGGTTGGGGATTGAACGTCTCCACACCGTGGTCGGCGGTTCGATGGGCGGGATGCAGACGCTCAGCCTTGCGGCGAATTGGCCAGATCGGGCGGAGCGCGTGCTGGTGATCGCTTCGACCGCGCGCCATTCGGCCCAGAACATTGCCTTTCACGAGGTTGGGCGGCAGGCGATCATGGCTGATCCTTCTTGGGCGGACGGGGATTATTATGAGACCGACGCCGCGCCAGACAATGGTCTGGCGGTGGCGCGGATGGCAGCGCACATCACCTATCTTTCCGAAGCGGGGCTGACCGAGAAGTTTGGCCGGCGCTTGCAAGATCGCGATTCCAAGAGCTTCGGGTTCGACGCCGATTTCCAGATCGAAAGCTATCTGCGTTATCAGGGCAGCGGCTTCACCCAGCGGTTTGACGCTAATTCCTACCTCTACATCACCCGCGCCATGGATTATTTTGATCTGGCCGAAGAGCATGGCGGCAAGCTTGCCAATGCCTTTGCCGGATCGACGGCAAGGTTCTGCCTTGTCAGCTTCGACACCGATTGGCTCTATCCGACTGCGGAAAGCCGCCACATCGTCCACGCGCTCAACGCCGCGGGCGCGAAAGTCAGCTTTGTCGAGCTCAGCGCCCCGCATGGCCACGACAGTTTTCTGCTCGAGCATGCCGAGCTCGATCAAGTGATTGAAGGGTTCCTCGAATGAGCGCGCTGAGGCCAGATCTTGCGATCATCGCGAGCCAGATCGAGCCCGGCAAACGGGTGCTCGACATTGGCTGTGGTGACGGTGCGCTGATGGCGGGGCTCGAAGCGAGCAAGCAGGTCGATGCCCGCGGGATGGAGCTCAATCCAGCCAAAGTGGCCCGCTGCGTCGCGCGCGGCCTCTCGGTCGTCCAGGGCGATGCCGATCGCGATCTGGCGGATTATCCCGACAGAGCGTTTGACTACACGGTCCTCAGCCAGACCCTGCAGACCTCAGAGCGGCCCGATCGCATGCTTGCTGAACTGCTTCGGGTGGGGCGGCAGGCGTTCGTCAGCTTCCCGAACTTTGCGCATTGGCGGACGCGGACTGCGCTTATGTTTGGCGGGCGGATGCCGGTCACGCGGGCGCTCCCGACCAGCTGGTACGCGACCGAGAATATCCACCATGTGACGGTGGAAGACTTCCGTGATGTGGTGCGCGAACAGGGTGCCAGCATCACGCGCTGCTGGTTCCTCGCCAACAATCGCGAAATCAGCGCGCTTGGTTCGAATTGGCGCGCCGAATTCGCGGTGTTTCAGCTTACTCGCTGAACGCGCTTAGCCAGCGCGGTGGATGCCGCAGACCTTGTGGCCATCGGGATCGAGGAAATAGCACAGGTTCATCGTGCCCATGCTGCCTTCGCGTGGACCCGGCGGGTCTTCGATGCTGGTGCCGCCATTGGCGATTGCGACATCATGCAATTCCTTGACCTGCTCCAGGCTGTCACAGGCAAAGCCTACGGTGAAGCCATTGGCGCAATTGGCCGGCTCGCCGTTGATCGGCTCACTGATCGAGAAATTGCTACCATTGTGCATGTAGAACAACCGGGTTTGCCCGGTGTCATTGACATGGACGAAGGGATCGCCCGCGCCCAACACGCCCAAGACGGCGTTGTAGAACGCTTTGGAGCGCTCGATATCGTTGCTGCCAATCATGACGTGGCTGATCATCGCATTTCCTCTCTACTAGAATCGCAACCGCGGTAGTGCGCGGTTCAGCTGTGCTGCTATAGCGCAGGGACCATGATCGGAAGCACAATTTTTGCCATCCTGCTCGCAATCCAGGCGCCAGCGGATCAAGCCACGGCCTTGCCGCCAGCATTGACGGAAGAGAACCGCGCAGTGATCCGCTGTTCCGCCGCCTTCGCGTTGATCGCCGCGCGGCAGGACGAAGGCGACCCGGACGCGCAACAATGGCCAGCCTTGACCGAGCGGGGACGGGAGTTCTTTGTCAGAAGCCTTGCCAGCATCATGGATCAACATGGCTTGGATCGCGAGCAGATCGCGGCGCTGGTTCGGACGGAATCGCTCGCCATGCACCAGACCGATCAGCCCAATCAACTGATGCCGGCCTGCCTGCTGATGCTTGAAGCGTCGGGGGTCTGACAGCTCAAGGATAAACAAGTGTCGGAAAACTGCCCCAGCCAGTCGCACTGCCAGTGGATTTGTTCCCGCCAAGCCGTCTAAAGATCAAACACGATGTGGCGTCTCTACCAATTCCCTCTGTGTCCATTCAGTCGTAAGATTCGGCTGCTGATGGGCGAAAAGAACATTGCCTATGAATTGGTCCGGGAAGATCCCTGGGCCGCGTCAGACCTGTTCTTCAACCTCAATCCGGCCGGACGGACCCCCGTGGCTGTCGATGACGAACGCAATATCGTCTTGGCCGACAGTCGCGCGATCGCGGAATATTTTGAGGAGACCGTCGACCGTTCTCCGATGATCAATGGGACAGCGGCTGGTCGCGCCGAGATTCGGCGGCTGGTCGCGCTGTTTGACGAGAATTTCTATGGCGACGTCACCGCGCCGCTGCTCAATGAGCGGATGAAGAAACGGATTGTCCTGCGGCAGCCGCCCGACAGCGGTGTGCTGCGCGAAGCAATGAAGCTGGCGCATGGCCATCTCGATTACATGGATTGGCTGATCGACCACCGTCCATGGCTGGCGGGCTCGACCATGAGCATGGCCGATCTCGCTGCCGCGGCGCAGATCTCGGTGGCCGACTATCTCGGCGGAATCGACTGGACCGGGCATGAGCAGACTCGCGGCTGGTACGCCGTGTTCAAAAGCCGGCCGAGCTTCCGTCCGCTTTTGACCGAGCGAATGGAAGTGATCAAACCTCCGGCACACTATGCTCTGGTCGACGTCTAGGATTCAGCTAAAGGGCTGGTCATTGTCTGAGCTTGCCGTTCTTGTTCACCATACCGATATTGTCCTCAGACCAGAGGAGTTCTGAATGGACCGAGATCCCAAGACGCTGACCGAAGAGGAATGGCGCGAGCGGCTTAGCGAAGAGCAATTCCATATTCTACGCCAGGCCGGGACCGAGCGAGCCTTTACCGGCAAATACGACAAATTCTATGAGAAGGGCGAATACATGTGCGCCGCTTGCGGCTCTCGCCTGTTCATCAGCGCCGCCAAGTATAACAGCGGCTGCGGCTGGCCTGCCTTTACCAAGCCGGTCGACGAAGGGGCCTTGGAAGAGCATCGTGACACCTCATTCGGGATGATCCGGACCGAAGTCACCTGCGGCAATTGCGGGGGGCATCTCGGCCATGTCTTTCCCGATGGCCCGCCCGAGGAAGGTGGCTTACGCTACTGCATCAATTCCGGCGCGCTGGAATTCGTCGACGACAACTGAGCACAGCCTATCCCGCAGCCATTCACGCGGGGTTAGGACTGACCTATGCAGGGCAGGCTGAACAATCGACGATTGGTGGGTTAGGCTAGAACATCGATGACCAAGCGGGGTGACCGTCTCCAGAACAAGGGCAAGCGAGGCTCGCGTCGCGCTGCCTCGGATCGATCGCGCCCGCGCTCGAAGAGCTCAAAGACCTCGGCCAAGCGCAGCTCAGCCAAGGGCGCCAAGGGCGACTCGTTCTGGTGGCTCTGGACCAAGCGGCTCACTCTTTGGGGTGGTGGCGCAGCCGTTTTGGCGGCGCTGTTCCTGACCTTTGCTGTCGGCTTTGCTGCGCGCGAGATCCCCAGCTTCTACCAATTGAAGGCGACCCAAAGCGCCCAGACCATTCTGGTGCGGGCGCGCGATGGGACCGAGATTGTCGAGTTGGGGCCGAGCTTTGGCGAATGGCTCGACTACGACGACATCCCGCAGAATATGAAGAATGCGATGATCGCGGTCGAGGACCGGCGCTATTTTTCGCATTTCGGGATCGATCCGATCCGCACCACAGGTGCCGTGCTCGAATCCTTCACTGGTGAGAAACGCATCGGCGGGACCTCCACGATCACGCAGCAGCTGGCCCGGAACATCTTTCTAAGCTCAAATCGGACGTTCGACCGAAAAGCACGAGAGGCGGTGTTGGCGCTGGCGCTCGAATGGAAATTCTCGAAGGAGGAGATCCTCGAGCTTTACCTAAACAAGGTTTACTTTGGTGGGGGCGCCTATGGCATCGACAGTGCGAGCCGGAAGTTCTTCAGCCACCCCGCAAGAACTCTCAGCGTGGCTGAAGCGTCGATCATCGCTGGATTGGTGAAGGCGCCAAGCCGCTATTCACCGACCGCCGATGTCGACGCGGCAGTGGCGCGCGCCAAGACCGTTCTACGGCTGATGAATGAACAGGGCTTCATTACCAGTGCAGAAGCCTCGGTCGATGTCGATGCGGTCAATCTCAAGCAGCAAGGCGGCCAGAATTCGGTCCGCTATTTCACCGATTGGGCCCTGCCTCAGCTCGACATTCTGCTGCCCGAAACCACCGCGCCGATCGAGGTCTGGACAACCTTGGATGTCGGCAAACAGCGCGCCGCAACGGCTGCGATCGACGCCAACACGCCCAATGGAGCACAGGGCGCTATGGTCAGCCTTGATCGCGATGGCGCAATCCTCGCGATGGTCGGCGGAACCGATTACGTCGAAACCAATTTCAACCGCGCAACCAATGCAATGCGGCAGCCAGGATCGTCGTGGAAGTTGTTCGTCTTCCTCGCTGCCCTTGAGGCGGGCTACACTCCTGATGCGCGCGTGGTTGATACGCCGGTGACCATCGACGGCTGGAGCCCGCGCAACTCGAGCGGGCGCAATGTTGGGGAGACCAATCTCCGCACGGCCTTCGCCTATTCGATCAACACGGTGGCAGCACAACTCGGAAATGAGGTTGGGTTTGGCACGGTCGCGTCGGTGGCCCGCCGGTTCGGAATCTCGACCCCGATTTCGACATTCCCAGCGATGGTATTGGGATCTTCCGAAGTGCGCGTGATCGATATGACGCGGGCCTTCGCGGCGATCTCGGCCCAAGGTGTGGCGGTTGAACCCTATGGGATCACCAAGGTCACAACTGCCAGCGGCGAAGTGCTTTATGAGCATGAGAAGCCGCGCGAGACGACGCTAATCCCGGACTATGTCGCCGCTGGGATCACCGATCTGCTTCAGACCGCGGTCAACACCGGTACCGGCCGAGCGGCGCAGATTGGGCGTCCTGTGGCGGGCAAGACTGGAACCACCAGCTCGAACAAGGACGGCTGGTTCGTCGGCTTCTCTTCGGGGATCACCACCGGCGTCTGGATGGGCCGCGACGATGCGCGGGCCGTGCGCGGCTTGCAGGGCGGACGAGCCCCCGCCCAGGCCTTCGCAGCCTATATGCGCTATGCTGTGCGCGATCGGCCAGTCGAACAATTCAACACTGAGCTCAATCTGCCCGAATGGCAGCTCGAGCCGGATGAGGAATTCATGTTTGGCGACCCCGATGAGTATTACTTCATCGACGAGCAGGGCAATCTGATCGAGCCGGGCCGCCGCGATCCGGATGGCGATCTGCCGTTCGATGTCGAGGGCGAGCAGGGAACTGGCGAACAGGGTGATCCTGATGCAGCGGCGAGCGACGACTTCCTCAACGAGGCCATTGGCGGCGGAACACCGCCAAGCGCTCCCGAGGAACCCCGTCCGCAGCCCCCTCCGATCCCGCGTGAGGACAGCGATGCTGAGCCAGGCGGTGTGGGAGACGATTTTCTCGACGATCGGCCCGGCTAGGCAAAACGAGGCGTATTGGCCGAACGGCAATCAAAAGGGGCGCACACCTGAGTGGACGCCCCTTCTTACTGGCTCAATTGCTGGTTGGTAGGTTAGCGCAAGCGGATTGCGCGGAAGAAGCGCGCGCCACCACGGCGCTGGACTTGCACTGTCAGTGGCCGGTCTTCGGCTTCAGCGACTTCGATCTGGGCGATCAGCTCGGCGGCTGTAGACACGGCCTCAAATTGCGCCGTCAGAATAATGTCACCACGGCGCAAACCCTTGCGCTGAGCGTCTGAATTGGGGTCAACCGCATTGACGACCAGACCCACGGTGTCCGCATCGGCGCCAAGCTGACGCGCAATCTGCTCAGTGAGTTCGATCACCTGCAGGCCGAGCTTCTCTTCGATCACGCCATCGGTTTCAGCCGGATCCATTTCCTGTTCGGCATCAGGGTCAAAGGTCTGCTGGCGCAATTCGTCTTCGCTCGGGCGCTTGCCGACTGTTGCATTGACCGTGCGACGCTCTCCATTGCGGATCAGCTCGATCGCAATGCGCGTGCCAGGAGCTGTGTTGGCGACCAGGAATGACAGAGTCTGCTCACTGGTCACAGCCTGTCCATCGATCGAGACCACAATATCGCCTGGCTGAATACCAGCCCGCTCAGCCGCGCTGTCGTCCTGGACATTCTGAATGATCTCACCGCGATTGCGCGGCAGTCCGAGCGAGTCAGCCAGATCATCGCTGACCGGATCGATTCCGACGCCGAGGAAGCCACGCTCAATCTCGCGCCCATCCTTGAGCTGATCGACGATCGGAGCAGCGATTTCTGCCGGAATGGCAAAGCCGATTCCGACGCTGCCGCCCGAAGGCGAGAAGATCGCATTGTTCACGCCAATCACATTCCCAGCCATGTCAAACAGCGGACCGCCGGAATTGCCGCGGTTGATGCTTGCATCGGTCTGCAGATAGCGGTCATAGGCGCCACCCTGGCCGGTGTTACGGTAGACCGCCGAAACGATCCCGCTGGTCACGGTCCCGCCGAGGCCGAAGGGGTTGCCGATTGCGACCACCCAATCGCCGACCCGAGTTTCGCTCGAATCGCCAAATTGCACGAATGGGAATGTGTCATTCGACTGGATCTTGAGCACCGCAAGGTCAGAGGCTGCGTCGGCTCCCACCAGCTCTGCCTCATACTCCGTGCCATCCGGCATGGTGATGGTGATTTCTTCCAGCGTGGCGCGGTTGTTGGGCGTTACCACATGGTTGTTGGTGACGACGTAGCCATCGGCCGAGATGATGAAGCCTGAACCGAGCGACTGCGCTTCACGGGTCTGCGGCTGCGCTGGCCCGCCACGACGGCGGTTGAACAGGTCGGCGAAGGGCGTGCCTGCAAACGGGTTGTTGTTGCGCACTTCAATCCGCTGGCGGGTCGCAATATTGACCACTGCCGGCTGGAGCTGTTCGGTCAAATCCGCAAAGCTCGCAGGCGCTCCCGCCTGTGGCACCACTCTGCTCATCACGCTGCCATCGTTCTGCGCCACCTGGGCGCCAGCGGGTTGTCCCGTGATCAGCGAGACTGTCGCGCCACCGACCAGCAGCGCGGTCGACAATCCATACACATACCGCACGTTTCTCACGTCCTCTCGTTCCTTATCCTTTGCGGGCGGATCAAAGCGCCCAGAAATCTCATATACTCTGCCCGCAATCGCCTAGCTTTGGCCCAAACCGCGCGCAAATCCCGCACCATTTGCGCTGAACCGCACTGAACGGCGATTGAACGTCGCATGTCGCTCGCAGCAGCAATTCAACCGTTCATCGGTTGCACGCCGGAGTGCCCGTCCAATTTGAGCGCTCTAGACCGTTACCGTCCGCGGAACTGGCGGAAGTACTCATTGTCCTCCGATAGGACCATCGAACTGTCACCATTGCCTTCAAGGAAGGTCTGACGATAGCTCTGCATGGCGCGATAGAAGTCGTAGAATTGCGGATCGCGGCCATAGGCATTGGCATAGGTCGCTGCAGCATCGGCTTCAGCGGTTGCACGGATCACGCGGGCATCCTTGCGGCCCTGCGCGCGAATCGTTGCTGCCTGTTCCTGCCGTTCAGAAATCATCCTGGTGAAGGCGGCTTGCAGCGGAGTGCCTTCGGGAAGGTCAGCCGCCTTGATCCGCACGTCGATGATCTGGGCACCATATTGACGCGCCTGCGCGTCGAGCTGGGTCCGGATATTGGTCATTGCGTTGCCGCGTTCAGCGGTCAGCAGGCTGGCGAAGGTCCTGCGACCGAGCTCCTGCCGAAGGACCGAGGTCAGGATTGGCGAAAGCTGGGAATTGAGCCGGGTTTCGTCACCCGCCCGCTCGACCATAATCCGCGGTTGAATGATGCGATACCGCGCATAGGCGTTCACAACCAGTCGCTGCTGATCGCTGGTCAGCACCTGTTGATTGTCCATGTCGAGATCGAGCACGCGCCGCTCAACCAATTGGACCCGGTCATAGAACGGGATACGCCAATAGATGCCTGCACCGGTCTGACCATAGGGGTCGTCCGGACGGAACATATTGACGATCTTGGTCGGATTACCGGCACTGATGATCACCGCTTGCTTGGTCTCGGGAACCACGAACAGGCTCGAGAAGACTGCCACCACCGCAACGGCGACGGCCACGAAGGCCAAGCGATATTGTTGGAAGACACTTTCCACCTTACTGGCCTCCTTGCTGTGGTTGCGCCGGGGTGACCGCCTGCGAACGACGCTGCACTTGATCCAGCGGCAGATACGGAGTGACCCCATCGGCTTCGATGATCGTCTTGTCGGTGTTGGCCAGAACCGCTTCCATTGTCTCATAATAGAGCCGGCGACGGGTCACTTCGGGGGCGAGGCGATATTCCTCGTAGATCCGGTTGAAGGCCTCGGCTTCACCCTCAGCGGCGGCGAGCAATTGCTGTTGATAGCGCCGCGCCTGGTTGATTTCCTGTTCGGCATTCTGCTGCGCGGCGAGGACGTCATTGAACGCCTCGATCACCTGGGCAGGAGGGTCGGTCTTGTCGATTTCGATACCCTGCACGGCGATGCCTGAGCCATAGGCGTCGAGCAAAGCTTGCATCCGCGTGCGGACGTTCTGTTCAATGTCAGCGCGGCCTTCACCGGAGATAACCGTATCGAGGCCCTTTTCCGCCACCGATGCGCGCATCGCGGTTTCGGCGGCCTCTTCCACTGTCTCGATCGGATCGGCCAGCTGGAATTCGAACAAAGTCAGATCCTTGATGTTCCAACGAATAAGATAGGACAGATCGACCAGGTTCTGGTCTCCGGTCAGGATCAGCTTGGTCGGAACATCGACCGAGCGAATCTCGCTGACGTCGGTCGCCGTGACCTGATTAACCGGCCATGGCATTGTGAAGTTGGTGCCAGGGTTGAGTGTGTGGGAATATTTCCCGCCAACCCAGGTCACAATCGCCTGCTCGCGCGGCTGCACGAAGTGAACGCTTGTTGCGAAAAGCCATGCGGCAGCGATGCCTGCGAGGATGACCGGCATCCAGCTCTTGCCGCCGGGCCGTTCGGGCAGGCGGAAGTTCGGTCCATTGGGGCCGCCACGGCGGCGTGGACCTTCCGGCCCGCGACTTTTGAAGATGTCTTCAATGCTCGCGGAACGGCGCTTGTCGTCGCCACCACCCGGTAGCCAGGGATTGCGCGGACCATCTGACTTGTCGCCAGAGGGTGCGTCTCCCGCGTCACCGTCTGTTGGTTTGCCCTTTCCGGCACTTCCCCACGGGTTCTTTTTCCCCGCCATTGAGAGGCCACCGAAACGTTGTCTAAATCCGTCGAAAATCTGCATACAATCCTTATAGGAACGCTCGCGCGTGAAAAACAGGGGTTGTGCGTGCGATTTTGGTGTTAGGAGCGGGCTGCGATGAAAAATGATGCTTTGTTTGCGGCCCTGACCAAGCATTTGCCCCCTGCGCAGGTTGATCATGTCAAATCGGCCAGCATGATCGGTGGCCGCGCGATTGTGGTGGCCGAAGCGGGCGCTTTCAGCATTGCTGATCAGGCCGCTTTCGAGGATTCGGTCAAATCCGTGCTCAGCGCGATCGAGGGCGTCGAGGATGTCCGGATTGCTTTCATGGGTGAGCGACGCGCACGGCGGATCATCGCCGTCGGGTCTGGCAAGGGCGGGGTCGGCAAGTCTACGCTGACCACCAATCTGGCGATCGGCCTGTCCAAGCTCGGCCACTCGGTGGGCGTGGTCGACGCTGACATTTACGGCCCTTCCCAGCCAAAATTGCTCGGCACAGAAGGCAGCAAGCCTGAAACCCGCAATGAGAAACTGATCGCGATCGATTCTCCGCACGGCGTGAAAGTGCTGTCGATGGGCCATCTCGCCAAGCCGGCCCAAGCGCTGGCGTGGCGCGGTCCGATGGTCAGCAAGGCGCTCGACCAGCTGATCGACGCCGATTGGGGCGGCGCCGACATTCTTCTGCTCGATCTCCCGCCGGGTACGGGCGATGTTCAGATCTCGATGCTGCAGAAGCATAAGCCGGTCGGCGCGGTGCTGGTCTCGACCCCGCAGGACCTGGCCCTGATCGACGCAGCCCGAGCCGGACAATTGTTTGAGCAAGGCGATGTCCCGATCATTGGCCTGGTCGAGAATATGGCGGGCTATGCCTGCCCCCATTGCGGTGAAGTCAGCGATCCCTTCGGCCAAGGCGGATTTGAGCAATTGGCCCAGCGGCTCGACATACCCTTTCTCGGTCGCGTCCCACTGAGCATGGATGTGCGGATCAGCGGGGATGAAGGTCAACCGATTGCCAAGCACGACACGCTCGAAGGGGTGGCTTTCCAGGCGATCGCCGAGCAGCTCTCTAAATGGCTGGCGGAGGCGGCGGGATAGCGCATGAAGATCACTCGTCGTAACGCTTTGGCAGGAGCGGCTGTTGGCGGCGGGCTGGTAGTGGCTTGGTGGCTGTTCCCGCGCAGCTATCCCAGCCCATTGCAATTGACCGAGAATGAGTATGGCTTTGATGCCTGGCTCAAAATCGCCGAAGACGGAGTCGTCACCGTCGCTGTTCCGCAGCTCGAAATGGGACAGGGCATCACAACGCTGCTGCCGCAGATCGTTGCGATGGAGCTGGGGGCCGACTGGCGCCAGATCGCGGTTGAGCCTGCGCCAATCAGCGGAGCCTATGCCAATGTGCCCCTGGCCAAGAAATGGGAGTCGCTGTGGGATCCGGGCGGGTCGGAGCTGTTCGAAGCCGCCGATTCCTATCTGGTTGAGCGATACGCTCGCGAAAGCCGATTCTCCGCGACTGCAGATGGAACCTCGCTGGACGCTTTCGAAATGCCATGCCGTCTGGCCGCCGCGAGTGCCCGGATGATGCTGGCTCAGGCGGCGGCCGCGCGCTGGGATGTCTCCCCCGAAGCCTGTGAGGTGGTGAGTGGACTTGTGATCCATGACGGCAAGAGCCTGTCGTTCGGGGAATTGGCCAGTGAGGCGAGCGGGTTTCGCCCGCCCGATCCGCCTCCGCTTCGTCCCGACGAACCAAGCGAGGATCCGCTCGCTGTCGAGAATGAGGAGCAAGTCTTCTATCCGCGGCTGGACCTGCCATCGAAGGTTGATGGAACCTACCAGTTTTCCGGAGATGTGCGGCTGCCGGGAATGGTTTACGCCGCCATCCGCCATGGACCGATTGACCGGTCCGAATTGACAGGTTTCAATCCTGCGCCAGCTAAGCGGATCGAGGGATTTGTTGCCGCGATTGAAGGCAAGAGATGGTTGGCTGCGGCGGCGAGCAATGGCTGGGCTGCAGCTCAGGCAATCGAGGCCATGGCACCGCAATTCTCGACCGATTTTCCGGCTGATAGCGACGAGATTGATGCGCGGCTCGACGTGATGGTCAAGGAAGGGCCGTCCTTCCGCATCCATGAGACCGGCTTTGGCGCGGATGCCATGACCCGCGTCGATCGGGCGATCCGCTATGATGTCGAGGCTGCTGGCCCCAACACGCTTGAGACCTCCACCGCAACGGCGCGCTATGCCGGAGGGCGGCTGGAGCTATGGATCGCCAGCCAGGCGCCGGAGCTGGCGCGCCGCGCTGCGGCTCGCGCAATCGGCCTGCGGATCGAGGATGTTGTGCTCTATCCGATGCCTGCCGGAGGCAGCTTTGATCGGCGCCTCGACCATGATCATGCGATTGAGATTGCGGTCATCGCCCGCGAGCTTGAACGGCCGGTGCAATTGACCTGGAGCCGCCGCGAGGAGGCTTTGCGGCAACGGCCCCGCACGCCAGCTGCGATCATTATTGGCGCGCAATTGTCGCAGGATGGCCAAGGTCGGATTGATGCTTTGCGGGCCAGGATCGCGAGCCCATCGGCCAATCAGGAATTCGGCCGCCGGCTGTTTGACAATCGCACCAGCTGGGCTGCGATCCGCGAAACAAACGAGGTCAAGGACGCTCTGTCTGTTGAAGGAGCCGTACCGACCTATGGCATCCCCAGCGTGGTGGTTGAACATGTCCCGACCGAGATCGGGCTTCCGGTTGGACGGATGCGCGGCAATGCCCATGGCTATACCGCATTTGCGATCGAGAGCTTTATCGATGAGATTGCGAGCGAGAATGAGCTCGAGCCGCTGTCCTATCGGATGGCAATGCTGGGGGAAGACTTGCGCATGGCAGCGTGCCTTCAACGGGTCGCGCAGATCTCCAATTGGGGTGGCGGTGGCGATCAAAGCGGTCAGGGCCTTGCCTGTCACCGGATCGGCGGCGCGAGCGAAGGCGGGCGGATTGCCTGTGTTGCCACTGCGCGGCCAAGCGAAGGCGGGGTGCGCGTGACCCGATTGTCGGTCGCCGTCGATATTGGGCGGATCATCAATCTCGATATTGCGCGGCAACAGATCGAAGGGGGCCTGGTCTTTGGTATGGGCGTGGCCCTTGGAGAAGCGCTGCGCTATCGCGCGGGCCTGCCGACTTCTCTTGGGCTGGCCGAAATGAATCTGCCGCTGCTGGCGGACAGCCCCGATATTGAGATCGCCTTCATCCCGAGCCCGGCCAAGCCAATGGACCCGGGCGAACTGGGCGTCGCTGTTGCACCACCAGCGATTGCAAATGCGCTGTTTTCGGCTACGGGGTTGCGGCTGAGGCGGCTGCCCCTACTTTCAGGCGGATTGTAGGGCCTAGCGGCCGGAACCGATTGTGCTTCAATCACTGCGAAACCGATTCCGGTTTGGCGGGTTAGCTACACCATTATGGAATACCGCATTTGACCTGGCAGAAGCAGTCTCTCCCGCAGGAGCACCCGATTGTTCGGAGCGGCAAGATTGGCGTCTTGCTGGTCAATCTCGGTACGCCTGATGGCCCCGATGCCAAATCGGTCAAAGCCTATCTCAAGCAATTCCTGTCGGATCCGCGTGTGATCGAAATCCCCTCGATCCTGTGGCAGCCGATTCTGCGCGGCGTCATCCTCAATTCGCGGCCTAAGAAAAGCTCCGAAGCCTACAGCAAAGTCTGGACCGAGCGCGGATCGCCGCTGGCGGATATCACCTCGCGCCAGGCCGAAGCGATCGAGGACTATTTTGGCGGCGGTGTGATCGTTGATTATGCCATGCGCTATGGCTCGCCCTCGATTGAGCAGCGGTTCGAAATGCTGATCGGCGAAGGGTGCGACCGGATTCTGATCGCGCCGCTCTATCCGCAATATTGTGCTGCGACGACGGCGACCGTGTTTGACGAAGTGGCTCGCGTCATGGGTGAGCTGCGGTGGCAGCCTGCGCTGCGCTTCCTGCCGCCCTATCACGACGATCCGGCCTATCTCGATGCGCTGGCGCAGGATTTGACCCGGCAAGTCGGGGAGCTCGACTTCCGACCGGAAGTGATGCTGCTGTCCTTCCACGGCATGCCGCAGCGGACGCTCGATTTGGGTGACCCCTATCATTGCCATTGCCAGAAGACTGCGCGGCTGCTGCGGGAGCGGCTTGAGCCACTCAAAGAGTTCGAGAATGTCCGGTTTGAAACGACTTTCCAGTCGCGCTTCGGCCCCGCCAGCTGGCTTGAGCCGGCGACCGATGAGACCCTGATCGCCGAGGGCGAGTGCGGGACCAAGAAGATCGTTGTCGCTGCGCCCGGCTTTGCGGCTGATTGCGTCGAGACCTTGGAAGAGCTCGCGCTCGAGGGGCGCGATGAATTCCTCGAGGCTGGCGGTACGCATTACGCGGTGCTGGATTGCCTCAACACCAGCGAGCCGGGAATCAAAATGCTCGATGAAATGATCCGGAGAGAGCTTTCTGGCTGGATTTGAGTGGCCTCACTATTTACACTAGGGTCAGTAATTAATCAGTAGCTGTTATGGACCCTACCATGGCCACTCTCGCAGATTCATCAAACGCTCCGGCAACGCCCCATCCCGCTCCCAAACATTGGAGCGAATCCAACCCGACCGAGAGCGATCTCTCGCATATTCCGGGTGAAGGCGGCTGGCCGCTGGTCGGCAACACTTTCAAGATGTTGGCTGATCCCCATGCCTTCACCAAGCGCATGGTGGAGACCTATGGCCAGGTCTATCGCACGCGGGCGTTTGGCGGCTGGAATGTCGCACTGGTCGGCGCCGACGCCAATGAATTGGTGCTGTTCAACAAGGACAAGATCTTCTCAAGCGAGCAGGGCTGGGGCCCGGTGCTCGATCAATTGTTCCCGCGCGGCTTGATGCTGATCGATTTCGATCACCACCGGATTGATCGCCGCGCGCTCTCGATCGCGTTCAAGCCCGAACCGATGCGGCATTATTCGGGCGCGCTCAATCGTGGAATCTCGGAAGAGGTTGCCAAATGGGAAGGCGAAATGCTGTTCCAACCGGCGATCAAGCAGCTTACGCTTGATCTGGCGGCTGACAGCTTCCTCGGGATTCCCTGGGGCCCCGAAGCGGACAAGATCAACACCGCCTTTGTCGATATGGTCCAGGCTTCGGTCGCGCCGGTGCGACATCCGCTACCCTTCACCAAGATGAAGAAGGGCGTCGATGGCCGGGCCTATATGGTCGACTATCTCACCCGCGAGACCAAGCGCCGCCGCGCCGAAGGTGGCGGGCAGGACATGTTCAGCCAGTTCGCCAACGCGACGCGCGAAGATGGCGCGCTGCTGCCGGTTGATGAAGTGGTCGATCACATGAG
This sequence comes from Erythrobacter sp., assembly GCA_965249945.1. Taxonomy (GTDB): domain Bacteria; phylum Pseudomonadota; class Alphaproteobacteria; order Sphingomonadales; family Sphingomonadaceae; genus Erythrobacter. Next base: position 3,366,227 of record OZ252258.1, read on the forward strand.
CTTCCTGATGATGGCGGCGCATGACACGATCACCTCCTCCGCCACCTCGCACATCTTCCACCTCGCCAAGAACCCCGAGTGGCAGGCCAAGCTGCGCGAAGAAGTGATGGCAGTGACCGGCGGACCCGATGGCGATGGCAATCCGCGGTCGCTCGATTACGATGATCTCGGCAAGCTTGAGCTGGCCGAGCTGGCATTCAAGGAATCGCTGCGGATGATGCCGCCGGTGCCGAGCATGCCGCGCCGTGCGCTGCGCGAATTCGAATTCGGTGGCTATCGCATTCCGGCCGGAACCCCGGTTGGGATCAACATCTTCTGGACTCACCATTCGGAGGAGTATTGGGATGATCCCTTCACGTTCGATCCGATGCGGTTCACGCCGGACAAGGTCAAAGCGCGTCACAAATACGCCTGGGTCCCATTCGGTGGCGGCGCGCATATGTGCCTTGGCCTGCACTTTGCCTACATGCAGGTGAAGATCCTTATGGCGCAGCTGCTGCAGCGTTATCAGATCGTTGTGGCAGAGGATTACAATCCGGACTGGCAGCCGTGGCCGATCCCGCAGCCCAAGGATGGGCTCAAGGTTGAGTTCCGGAAGATTTGATAGAGAATCCTCCCCGTTCCGATGGAAGGGGGAAGGGGACCGCACGCGAAGCGTGTGGTGGAGGGGAAGACTAAGAGGCCCCTCCGTCAGCCGCTTGCAGCGGCCGCCACCTCCCCATCGCTTCGCAACAGGGAGGATGCAAAAGGCCCATGTGGTTCGCTCCCACCAATCAAAACGCCCCAGCTCAAAAATCCCAGGCGATGCCGTCTTTCTCCCAATCGCCATAGCGGGTGGGAGACTTCTCGCGCGGCTCATCCTTCATCGGATCAACCGCCTTGGGCTCAGGCACGGGATCATTGCTCCAATGCGCGGGCTTCTTGAAGTCTTTGACGGCTTGGGATTTCTTTTTGGTCATCAGCAATTGAAATGCGCGCGCTGGCGCTTGGTTTCAAGCCTGTTTACAGCACCACGCGATGAGCAAGACCGAAGGACTTCCCGCGCGCCGCGCTGCGCTCAAACTGCTGGACGCGGTGATGCGCCGTGGTGAGACGCTGGAGCAAGTCGAACATTCCGCTTTGCGTGAGGTCCGCAAGGCACCAGACAAGGCGCTGGCCAAGGCAATCGCCAGCGAAAGCCTGCGGTGGCTCACAGATCTCGACAGTCTGATCGACAGCGCGACCAAGAAGCGCCTGCCGGACGATGCCAAGCCGCGCATGGTGCTGCGGATGATGTTGGCACAGGCCCTGCGGCTGGAAACGCCGGCGCATGCCGTGATCGCGACTGGCCTGCCACTGCTGTCAGGCGGTCCGCGGCGGCTGGCGCATGGAGTGTTCTCGACCCTGCTGAAGGGCGAGCCAAGCCTGCCCGATGCACCGACCTTGCCCGATGCTGTGCAGCAACGCTGGGGCGGTTTGGCCCCGCAGATTGCACAAGGACTGGCGGTCCCGCCGGAGCTTGATCTTGCGCTCAAACAGCCCGAGCGCACCGGTGAAGTCGCGGTGGCGATGGGGGCAACCACTTTGGCGCCGGGTCATGTGCGGCTGCCGCGCGGGACGGCGGTGGACGCTCTGCCAGGCTTCAATGAAGGCGATTGGTGGGTGCAGGATCTCGCCGCGCAGATCCCGGCGAACCTGCTGGGCGCCGGCGAAGGCCGTCACGCGCTCGATCTCTGTGCAGCGCCCGGTGGCAAGACATTGGCGCTGGCAGCGGCGGGTTGGAATGTCACCGCGCTGGATATCAGCAAGCGCCGGCTGGGCCTGCTCAAGGACAATCTCAAGCGGGTCGGGCTCAAGGCGTCTCCGGTACGGGCCGATGCACTGAGCTGGGAGCCCAAGCATCACTTCGACGCGATCCTGCTCGATGCGCCCTGCACCGCGACCGGGACCTGCCGACGCCATCCCGACGTGCTGCATCGGATCGGGTCGCGGCAGATTGCGGAGATGGTTGAGCTTCAGTCGACCCTGCTTGAACGCGCGATCACCTGGCTCAAACCCGGTGGCACTTTGGTCTATGCGGTGTGCTCGCTTGAGCGTGAGGAGGGCGAGGAGCAGGCGGCGCGGATTTCGCTGACGCCAGCACCGATTGCGGCGGAGGAATTGCCTGCCGGGATCACGCCGACGGAGCAGGGCTGGGTGCGGACTCATCCCGGGCAGTTGCCAGAAGAAGGCGGGCTCGATGGCTTCTTCATCGCGCGCTGGATCAAATAGTGGCGCGCAATAAATTTACGCATGGCTGTAACTTTGCTCCAAGCGCCAGCGAACTACGGGGCAACACCAAGCCAAACATGCGGACCAAAGGAGGCCCATCATGACTCGGATTATTGCATTGATTTTCTCGCACGGTGCGACCCTCGCGATCGGGTTCGCACTCGGCATATATTTTCTCCCGATCCTGACCGCTCCGGATGCGCCAGCCGCCGAAGTCCTGGCGCAGGAAGCGCAAGCGGCAGAATATTCGGCGGAGCTGACCCGCGACCTCGCTGGCAGCGATGCGCTGCATTGGGGCGAAGGCACAATCAGCGTGACGCCTGAGCGGATCGTTCACCAGGGTGAGCTCGCCCCGGGCCCGGACTACATGGTCTATCTGACTCGCGAATTTGTCGAAGACGAAGCCAGCTTCGAAGCGATCAAGGCGGACTCGGTGCGGATCGGTTCGGTCAAGAGCTTCGACGGCTTCCTGCTCGATATTCCCGCTGGCGTGAACATTGACGATTTCACCAGCGTGGTGGTGTGGTGCGAAAGCTTCGGCGAATTCATCACCGCGGCGCAATATCGCGAGCTGATGGCCGCCTAAGGCGAGTAATCAGCTCTCAAGCTGCAGCGTGATCTCGGAACAGTCCTTGCCCAATTGGGACAGGCTGAACCGGATCGCGCTGTCGCGCTTCTCGATCACATCCAGGCGGAAGGGCGTGCCCAGTTCGACATAGCGATTGAGGCTCATCTCCCCGCCGCTGACCTCAAGCTGAGGATCGCCCGCAACCAAGCGCAGCGCCTGCCGCGCAGCCTCGGCGATGTGGGTCGAATTGACGTGATCGCCCGAGCCCCCAAGCACCGGATTGTTCGGCTGAAGCCCATTCTGCGGCGTAACCAGGGCATCGACCGACTGGGCATTTGAAGAGGCCAACGGCGCGACCAGGGCCTGTTCGACCGGCAGCAGCCCCAGATCAGCGGGATCGGCGAAGGCGAATGGCTGATCGGCCACTGCCTCATCGGTCTTTGATCTCACCTTCGCTTTCGACTTCGAACGCCATTCCTCAAAATTGCGATTGCGGAACACGACCCCACGCCCTCGCATACGCACGACCTGCCGGTCCTGGCCGTCGAACAATATGGTCTCGAAGCAATCCTGGCCGTCAACCAATGTGCGACCGTAATGCCCGCGCACGGCGTGCCCGGCGTCCGGATCGCCGCAGGCCCAATCGGTCCAGGTCAGCGCGGTCCATTTGCCCTCTTCGACCGTGCCCAGAGCAACCCCCGCTCCGATGCTGGTCCAGAAATTCTGGGTTTGGATTGCAGCCGGATGGCGTGGCGGCAGCACCAACCAGGTCCATTCCTCGACATTGGTCGCGCAGTCAAAGTCAACCGAGCTATCCTCGGCCACGACGTGGCCAGAGGTATAGCTGCGGGTGAAATGCTGCGACATTCAATGCGGCCTTCAGGCGTCGGCGCGGACCTTGTTCTGGAAACTCTTGCGCAGCTTGAGCAGCTTGGGTGGGATCACCGCCAGGCAATAAGGATTGCGCTGGCCTTCGCCGTCCCAATATTCCTGATGATAGTCTTCCGCAGGATACCAGGTCGCCGGGCCTTCGATGGTCGTCACCGCGGTCTTGCCATTGTCGGCATTCCAACGCGCAATTGCCGCTTCCGCTTCGGCTCGCTGAGCGTCGTCGAGCGGGAAGATCGCGCTGCGATATTGGGTACCAATATCATTGCCCTGGCGGTTGAGCTGGGTTGGATCATGGGTGCCGAGAAAGACGTCGTAGATTTCGGGCAGCGAAATCACCGCGGGGTCATAGGTTACGCGAATCCCTTCGGCATGGCCGGTCGAGCCGGTGCACACAGCCTTATAGGTCGGGTTCTCTACGCTGCCGCCAATATAGCCGCTTTCGACTTCGCTGACGCCGATAACGTCGCGAAACACCGCTTCGGTGCACCAGAAGCATCCGCCAGCGATAATTGCCTGTTCCATGAGTCGCGCTCTCCTTTTCGACCAAAGACATAGGATCAACGACGAGATTTGGAAGGGCTGTCGGGCACTCCCTTGTCAGACATGCGTTGGTGCGTCAGGACATCAACCGCTATTCTATGAGCAGAGAGGACTCCCTATCATGAAATCGCTTACCCTTGCTGCGCTGGCAGCCGTCGCAAGTGCCACCGCCTTGACGGTCTCTGCACCGGTCATCGCCGATGATCATGCTTCCGCACCGGCTTTGGCAGACGTGCTGGCGCATGAGCGTCGCGACGGCGACCGCGCGCGTGATCAATATCGCAATCCGGCTGAGACCCTGGCCTTCTTCCAGATCGAACCGGCCATGACCGTCGCCGAATATGGCCCAGGCGGTGGCTGGTACACTCGCGTGCTCGCGCCCTATCTCATGCCTGCTGGAAAATATGTCGCGTTCAACCAGGACAGCGATGGCCGCGAATATCGCAGCCGCGCTCAGGAAGCGCGCTCCAAGGGTTGGACCGAGCGCTTCAAAACGACCATCGCCGAAGGTATGGGCGTTGAGGCTGACGCCGTCACAGCGTTCGAGACCGATGAAATGCCCGAAGAGATAGCGGGCACGGTCGATCGCGTAGTGATTTTCCGTTCGATGCACGGCCTTAATATCGGCAACCGCGCTGACGACGTGCTCAAGGCGGCGCGTGTGATGCTCAAGGATGATGGCATGGTCGGCGTGGTTCAACACCGCGCGCCCGACGGTGCGAGCTATGATGATTATGGCGCACGCCAGCGCGGCTATATGCGCAAGCAGGATGTCGTTGCGATCTTCGAAGCCAATGGTTTCGAGCTGGCCGCTGAGAGCGAGATCAACGCCAACCCGAATGACCCGGCGAATTGGGAGGGCGGCGTTTGGACGTTACCGCCTTCGCTCGGCTTTGGGCGCCAATCGGAAGAGGAAATGGCGCGTCACCGCGCAATCGGTGAGAGCGATCGCATGACGCTATTGTTTAAGAAGGCGGATTGATCCACACTATGTTGCTGCCTCGCTGGCTGCGGGGCAGCAGCGCATTGGGAGGGAAAATATGAAACGGATTCTGATTGCCTTGGCGGGCGCCACCGCGCTGACCGCGTGCGCGCCGCAAGCCAGTGAAGGGCAAGTGGTCGAAGCGAGCGCTGCGGAAACCGCCTTGGCGGAGGTTCTGGCGCATGAACGCCGAGCCGAAGACTCGGCTCGTGACGAGTTCCGCAATCCGGCTGAGACCTTGGCCTTTTTCGAGCTCGAGCCAAGCCAGACGATCATCGAATATGCGCCCGGCGGTGGCTGGTACACGCGAATTCTGGCCCCCTATGTCGCGGACGAGGGCAGCTATATTGCAGCCACCTTCCCGGCCGACCCGGCCTATCTCGGTGATCAATTTGCTGAATTGGTGCGCGAGGGGACAGCATCCTTTGCGCAAGACCAATCCGAGGCGCTTGGCATTCCGGCTGAGAAGCTGCCAGCCTATTTCACCGCTGAGCTGCCCGAAGAGCTGGCCGGTACAGTCGACCGGGTGCTGATGATCCGGATGATGCACAATCTGGTGCGCTGGGGGATCGCCGACAGCGAGCTTGAGGGCCTGCACGCCGCGCTCAAACCCGGCGGCATGATGGGCGTGGTGCAACACCGCGCCAAAGCCGACGCCAGCGACGAGTTTGCCGATGGCAACCGCGGTTATCTGCGCGAGGCTGATCTGATCGCTTTGATCGAGGGCAAGGGCTTTGAGTTTATCGGTTCGACCGATGTCAACGCCAATCCCAATGATCCAACCGATCACGAGAATGGCGTCTGGGCGCTGCCGCCAACCTTTGCTGGCGGCGACGAGGGTCGCGAGGATTTCGCCGCGATCGGTGAAAGCGATCGTATGACTCTGCTGTTCAAAAAGGCCGAGTAAGGCTATCGGGCGGCGCATGACCAAGCTCTCTGTCGCCGCCCTTCAACTTGCTCTCGGCAGTTCGGACGAAGCCGAGAATATTGCCGCTGTGGGTCAATTGGTTGAGCAAGCGGCGGGCCAAGGCGCGCAGCTGATCCTGCCGCCCGAACTGTTTTCTGGCCCCTATTTCTGCCGCGAAGAGGACGAGGCGCTTTTCGCGCTTGCCCGGCCGACGGCGGAGCATCCCAGCGTGTTGGCGATGCAGGAGCTTGGGGCCAAGCTCAAAGTCGCGATCCCGACCAGCTTCTTCGAGCGCGATGGCCACCACTATTACAACAGCCTGGCGATGATCGGCCCCGATGGCGCGATTATGGGGACGTACCGCAAGAGCCACATCCCCGATGGACCGGGCTATGAAGAGAAATTCTATTTCCGCCCGGGCAATGACGGCTTCAAGGTCTGGAAAGTTTTCGGCGCGCGGATCGGGGTCGGGATATGTTGGGACCAATGGTATCCCGAAGCCGCGCGGGTGATGGCGCTGCAAGGCGCCGAAGTCCTGCTCTATCCCACCGCGATCGGATCCGAACCCTATGATGCCGAACTTGATACCAGCCGGATGTGGCGGCGGGCGATGATTGGACATGCCGTGTCCAACTGCATGCCGGTTGTGGCATCAAACCGGATCGGGTCGGAAGGCCCAGAAGCGGCTGCGCAGAGCTTCTACGGCCATTCCTTCATCGCAGACGAATGGGGCGATTTGCTGGGCGATTTCGGTGCTACCGAAACAGGTGCATTGGTTTCCGAGCTGGATCTGGCCCGCGCTGCCAAGCATCGGGCTGGGATGGGCTTTTTCCGCGATCGCCGTCCGCAACTCTATTCACGCATAGCCGAAGACATTTGAGCGCGCAGTCCTATCTCATTGCCCTGGGCTCGAACATGCGGGTTCCGACCCTCGGTGATCCGCGCAGGGTTCTACAGACCGCCTTTGGAGCGCTCTCCGCCTGCGGAGAGGTGATCGCAAGCTCGCAGATCATCACCAGCACTCCGGTCGGCCCGTCGCTGCGCGAATACGCCAATGCCGCGGCCCTGATTGAGAGCGAATTGGCGCCGCCCGACATGCTCGACGCGCTGCACGCAATTGAGAGCGAATTTGGCCGCCAACGTCGCGGGCAGCCTTGGCGGGCCCGCGCACTCGACCTCGATATCGTGCTTTGGAGCGGCGGAATCTGGTCAGATCTGCGCCTCTCGATCCCGCATCCGCTGTTCCGCGATCGGAGCTTTGTTCTGGGTCCTTCGAGCGAAATTGCGCCGCGCTGTCGCGATCCAATCACGCACTTATCGCTCGCGCAGCTCAATGCACGCTTGACCCGCGCGCGACCTCTGCCTAGGTGACCGCTCCGATTGATCGCGCGTGGCGTGATCGACTCCTTTGGGGGCCCTTAGCTCAGTCGGTAGAGCAACTGACTTTTAATCAGTAGGTCGCAGGTTCGACCCCTGCAGGGCTCACCACCAAGTCCTTGTTTTTGAACAGCAAGGCGTCCTCCCCGTCCGATAGCCAAGTCATCCCGGTAATTCCGGGGCTTTGCTGCGGCGCGCTTCACATTGAATCCTGTCAGAGACCAAACGACCTACTAAATCGCGCTCAAAATGGGCAAAGTTCTCCTGGTTCGTTTTGGCGACCTGCCAGAACATTCGCTGAGATGAGGCCATCTTCGCCGCCAGCCCTGTTCGGTTAGATGCCATCAAGTTGTGAGCTAGTTGGAGTTTGTTGGAGGCAGTGACCCAATGTCAATTTGGGTCATTGCAACTGTCCAAGGCGGCTGGTTGGCTAACGTCATTCTGAATTCATTTCAGAATGACGAGCTGCAGCGTCGACTTGAGTTATCCTGGAGTCGAAGACGACCGAAGGGCAAACAAGTTCAGGATGACGGCGGTTTTGAAGGCGGCCAAAGGTCAAACGAGCTCAGAATGAGGGTAATTTCCCCCGCGTCCGCTCCCACCCCCGACCATGGTCCTAGCCGAGTGTCCTGAGCGGGGCCGGAGCTGCAAGAGTGGATCAATCAGGGTCTGCGATCCAGCTGCCATGAAATCCCGCCGGCACTCTTGCGGGCAAGTGTATGCGGGCCAAAGGTTCATCTGCCATTCGCTTTGCATTTAGGATTACCAACTCGCTGGTCTTGCTCAACGCATCATAGACAAAGCTCATCAAATAGCCGTCATCCTCATCAGCAGCATTAGCAGCCGGGACAAAGCTCGCTTCGCTACCCGTTCGACCTTCGCTCAGTTGATGCGACGATCTAGTGCCGCTAGCCAAATCGTATTTGTGATAGCCCAGAATCAGCGGCGCGCCGCCTGTATCAAACTCTGCCGCATAGCCATATTTGTGGAACTGGCCGACCCGATCTGGCGGCGTCATCGGAAAGTCTACGCCCAGATCGTCGAGCTGTTGTTCGGCTACCGAGCCTGTCTTTAGATCGATGGTCCAACGGTTGAGCTTCGGGACAGGCGGATTGGCCATGCCCACCGATGTATAACCCGTGAGTTTTGCGGCGCTAAGAACCACATTGCCATCATTATCCTCATAGGCGTTCATGGTGTGGTAGATATAGCAGGGCTCAATATCGAACCAGCGGACGTCTTCGTTCGAGCCTTGCCGCGGCATCACCCCAATCCGAGCGCCGTAGCTCTCATCATAGGACACCGGAATGCCGGACCTTTTGAGCATTTCGAGGTCCCACAACATAGGCAGATCAAGAAACAGGACGAAGTTCTCGGTGATCGCAAAATCATGCATCATCGTGGCCGCTGGAACATCGATGATCTCACTTTGAACCAACACGCCGTTTGCCGAGACCCGGTAGTAGGTCAGAAACGGCGGCATGACCCCATATCCGAAGAACAGCATTTCACCGGTCTTCGGGCAAATTTTGGGATGGGCCGTCATATTGCGCGCCAACTTACCGCCAAAGCCATAGGGGCCCACAGTCTCAAGTTGAGGAGTAAGCTCAATCGGGACTTGTGTTTCTTGGAGCGCCAAGATCCTGCCAGCGTGGCCGACAATATGAGTGTTAGCCAGTGAGTTGCCGCGAACCATCCGGTTCTCGTTGGTGATTTGGTCTACCTCTAACAGGGGTGTTTCGACGTACTTATTGCGATACCAGTTGGCTTTGCCGTCGCGCATCTCGACGCCGTGAATCATGCCTTCACCAAGAAACCAGTCTGCGCTTGCATGAGCATTGGGATTGGGGCCGTTGCGAAAATAGCGCCCAGACAACTCTTTCGGGATCTCTCCTGTCACTCTTAATTGTGTTGCAAAGATCGTGTCTTGAACCGGCGCGAAATTGCCCGACATCCAGAACGGTAACTCGGCAGACTTTGTCGCCATTTCGGCAGTTCCTCATTCTTGGACAGGCGTTCGATAGCCATGCTGCGACGGCCATACTGGCATAGCTCCATTGCAATTCAAACGATCTTATTAATTCTGGCAGTAGCGATTGACCGCAGCCGATCTACTCTCATCCTCGTGCAAAAATGCACACAAAAGGACCTGCCGCCAGGGCACGCGTACCGTTCGCGTCGAACTCCCAGGATCGAGCAAGGCACGAGATAGGGAGAGGAAAAATGGCTTGCAGAAGGTCGTTCGTTAGGAGCCGACTGGCTTGTTCAACTGCATTGGGCGTTGCGTTGGCAATTGGCGCTTTGGCGGTTCCCGGCCAGGCGATGGCCCAGGGCAACGAAGCCGCAGCAGCAAATGAGGCTGACGGAAACCTGATTATTGTTACCGCACGTAAGCAGGAAGAAACACTGCAGGACGTGCCGGTTGCAGTCTCGGTGGTTAGCGGCGAGACACTGGAGGACTTCCGGATTGACGAAGCCGCAGACCTTGTGAGCCGCGTGCCCGCTCTATCAGTTCAGGTCGGCGGATCAGGCGCCGGCGCGCAGATTGGCATCCGGGGCATTAACTCGTCCAACATCTCGAACGCATTCGATTCAGCTGTGGCAATCAATGTCGACGGAATCGCGGTAAGCACCCAGCGCATTTTGCAGACGGCATTCTTTGATATTGAGCAAGTCGAGGTGCTCAAGGGGCCTCAGCCGCTCTTCTTTGGCAAGTCGACGTCAGCAGGCGTGCTAACCTTGCGCAGTGCCAACCCGACTCCTGACTGGGAGGTCGCGGCGAATGTCTCGTATGAGTTCGAAGAAGAGGGCTACACGATCGGCGGGTACATCTCCGGACCGCTCTCTGACACGGTTGGGGTTCGTGTCGCCGCAGAATACCAAGACATCGAGAAATACGTCCAGCTTCAGAGCAACACCCCCGCGCGTGACCGAAACAAAGGACTATCGAACTTCATCGGTCGCCTGACCCTGCAGTTTGAACCAAGTGCCGACTTCGACGCCACATTGAAGCTGAATTACAACAGCCAGCGGTCTGAAACCCTGAACGGCTTCACCGACATGTTCTGTGGCGGGAACGGGCAGCCGGAGGGATCATTCCTGGCGGTATTCGGGCTGCTTTTCGCCCCGAATCACGACTGCAACATTGGAGACAATCAGTTCCCCGGGCCAGACGGATTGGCTTCAATCAACGCTGTTCCGACCGGTCTCGGACTGGGCTTGGACAATCGTGACCTCACTCAAGCGTTCAATGACACTGATCTGTTCTTGGCAAGCCTGGAAAGCAATATTGGCCTCACTGAAGACCTCACGCTCACACTGCTGACCGGCTATGTCGATATGGACAATGTCTACAACGACACATTCAATACAACCGGGCAGAACGCTGATGGAACCGCTGCGGGCTTTCAGGCACCGTTCCGGAACACACTCCAACAATTCACCCAGGAAGCTCGGCTGGCCAGCACCTTCACCGGACCGTTCAACTTCCAGATCGGAGCATTCTATGAGGACCGCAGCAGTGATCTGATCACTGCCCAGAATGCTTTCCTCCCGTCTGCTTTGCTTGGCCCTGACGCAGCCACAGGCTTCACCTACGACTGGTTGGCCGATCGTCCTTTGTCTGCGGAAGCGGTGTCGTTTTACGTGACCGGTTCGCTTGACCTGTCAGATGACTGGAACCTGTCGGGCGGTGTGCGTTGGACCGATGAAAGCAAATCGACGACGATCGCCTTCCCTTATGTTCACTCGTTCATCTCGGGCCCATTGGGCGCAGTTCCCTCCGGGTTCTTCGCCGGACCAATTGAGTTTAGCGACAGCAATTTCTCACCAGAGGTTGTCCTGAAATACTCGCCAAATGATGATCTGAACATCTATGCCGCGTTCAAAACCGGCTTCAAGTCTGGTGGCGTCGACAACAACACCCTGCCGACAGGTACGGTGCTGTTGCTCAACGACCCGGACCCCGCGGTTGCTGAAGCCGCTGCAGATGCTTTGCGATTTGATTCCGAGACTTCGATTGGCGGGGAGATTGGCATTCGCTCCCAGCTTTCCAATCGCACTGTGACCCTCAACGCGACGGTCTTTTACTACGTGTTCACTGACCAGCAGATTCAGAACTTTGATGTCAATATCTTCAACTTCTCGACCTTCAATGCAGGCGAAACGACCACCCAAGGCATCGATCTGGACTGGCGCTGGATCACTCCTGTTGATGGTCTGACGTTGAGCGGGGCGGTGTCCTATCTCGATGCCGAATTCAGTGACACTTTCGTCTCGGTCAATGGGCTCGATCTCAATGGGCGAGATGCTGCCAGGGCACCGCAATGGTCAGGCAATTTTGCATTCGATTGGGACATTCCCGTGGGCGACTCCTTGGAGCTTGGTCTGAATTCAGTTGTCAGCTTCACCGACGACTATTTCACCACGACGACCAGTCCTACAGCATTTGATCCTGCCACAAACCTCGGCGATCTAGTGCAAGATGGCTTCGTCACGATTGATGGTTCGATATCAATTGGAAATCCCGACGGGAATTGGACGCTGTCGCTGATTGGCACCAACCTGACTGACAAGATCTTCATCAACACCTCGGCTCCACCTCCTTTTGGTGCGCCTGGAACCGATGACCGGCTTGTCACATTGAACAGAGGACGGCAGGTATTTGTCGAAGTCGGGTTCAGATTCTAACGGGTTTGGGCCTCTCGAACTCTCTCGGCGAGCGCCCTGGTGGCGCTCGTCACCCTCTCTCGATCAGGAATATGCCCCTCCATGCGGACCGAGCTCGAACTGACAACAAAATCGAAACTGCTCAAAGCTGGTATAACGGTCTTCAGTGATCATGGCTTTGCAGGGGGCTCGATCCGGCAGATTGCCGAGCTTGCCGATGCCAATATTGCAGCTGTGACCTATCATTATGGGTCCAAGAAAGAGCTTTGGAAGGCCGTTTTCACGCATCTGCAAAACCGGCTGGTGGAGGCCATTTTCGCTGATCAGCCGAAGTGGCGTGAGATGACCGCTTATGAAAGGGTCAGGAACACCACGCGCAATTATATTCGCTTTTGCGCGACCCATCCCGAACTGCATCGGATCACCCTGTTCGAAACCATCCATGGCGGCGAAATGCTGGACTGGTTGAACGAGCAGAAGCTCGCGCTGTTTTCGAAGAAGTCGATGGAGTGGGTCTCCTTGGCGCAGCAGGAAGGCGTTTACTCACAGGACGTTTCAGCCATCCATATGCATTTCATCACCACTCACGCGTCAAATTCGGTCTTCCTGCTTGCCCCTCATATCAAGGCGACCTTCGGAATAGACGTGTTTGAAGAAGAGCAGATTGAAAAGTTCACTGATGCAATCATGACATTGTTCCTGCGCGATCCGGATGCGGAAGGGGTTGAGAGCAATAATGAAATGACCGCGCTCAATCGGTTCCTCGACGGGAGCCAAGCGACCCCGCGATGACATTCCTTCAATCGATCCAGGCCGCGTCTGGCGAGCTCGAAGTTGACGACCCTGCAACCGGGGAAACGATTGCCCGAGTCAAAGCATACAGTCACGATGAGATCTCCGAGATCATCGGCAAAGCGGATGAGGCGCGCCACGCATGGGCGGCACGGCCGGCCAAGGAACGGAGCTCAATCCTAAGAGACTGGTTCGACTTGGTCATCGCAAATCAGGCTGAGCTGGCGAAAATCATAACCGCCGAATCCGGCAAGCCGATTGCTGAATCCGAGGTCGAGGTCGCCTATGGCGCGTCCTTCATCGAATGGTTCGCTGAGGAAGCTAAGCGTGCTTACGGCGAGACGATACCCGGCCATGCTCTGGGCAAGCGGATCATCACCATAAAGCAACCGATCGGAACATGTGCCGCGATTACGCCGTGGAATTTCCCCATCGCCATGGTGACGCGCAAGGTCGCGCCGGCGCTGGCTGCAGGTTGCTCGATCGTTTTGAAGCCCGCAGAAGCGACCCCGCTCTCTGCATTAGCCCTCGAGCAATTGACACAACAGGCGGGTATCCCGGCTGAGTTGTTCAGAGTGACGCCGGTACTCGATCCGTCATCTGCTGGGTCAATCTTTTGCGGCGACAAACGGGTTCGCAAGCTAAGTTTCACCGGCTCAACCGCAGTGGGCAAATTGCTCATGCAGCAAGCTGCTGACAACGTGATGAAAGTTAGCCTGGAACTTGGGGGCAATGCACCATTTATCGTCTTCGAAGACGCAGATCTTGATCTCGCTGTGGATGGCGCGATTGCTTGCAAGTTTCGCAATGCTGGTCAGACCTGCGTTTGCGCCAACAGAATTCTGGTCCAGGAAAGTATCGCGGAAGAGTTTACTGCGAAGCTCAACGCAAAAGTCGCCGCGTTAAAGGTTGCGTCAGGTGCGGAGGAAGGAGCCGAAGTTGGACCGCTTATCAACAAGGCGGGACACGACAAGGTTGCGGCATTGGTCGAGGATGCTGTCGCCAAGGGCGCGGTAGCTGTGACCGGCGGATCACCATCTGACCAAGGCCAAACATTCTTCGAACCAACAGTCTTGACCGGCGTCAGGAGCGACATGGCGATCGCCAACCAGGAGATTTTCGGACCTGTCGCACCGATCATGACCTTTGCCAGTGAGGATCAGGCGATCCGAATGGCTAATGACACTCCCTATGGTCTGGCTGCCTATCTCTACTCCAAAGATCTGGGCCGGGTCTGGCGCGTCATGGAGGCGCTCGAATACGGAATGGTCGGCGTCAATGACGGCGTAATATCGACCGAACTTGCGCCGTTTGGCGGTATAAAAGAGTCAGGCCTTGGCCGCGAAGGCTCGAAGCATGGTCTCGATGAATATTTGGAGCTCAAGTATGTTCTGATGAGCGGCCTGGCGGGCTGAATATCATGCAAATCAAATGACGAACAGGATCGGAAAGAGGAAGCTATGGCGCAGCCGTTCAAAGATCATCCCTACCTCACAGGCCATCACCAACCGATGCGATTTGAGGCGGTTGCACCTGATCTGATCGTCAAGGGCGAGCTGCCTCAAGACCTCCATGGTGTGTTCTTTCGCACCGGCGGGGAACCACTCTATGATCCGCCCGAAGGCTATCACTGGTTTGATGGCGACGGCATGGTCTACGGATTCTATTTCGAGGACGGTCGGGTTTCGATGCGCAACAAGTGGGTGCGCACAGAAAAATTTGAGGCAGAGCTTGCGGCCGGACGACGCCTGTTCGGCGTGTTTGGCGATCCCGCGACCTCGGATCCGAGCGTGCAGGGAATGCGCTACAACACGGGCAACACCAACATCATTCTGCACAACGGCAAACTGATGGCCTTGATGGAAGGCTGCCCGGCGATCGAGATGGATCCTCGCAGCCTCGATACTCGCGAATACATGGACTACGGCGGGTCGATTACCGGACCGTTCTCGGCGCACCCCACTGTCGATTGGGCGACCGGCGAAATGATGAGCTATGGCTGGATGGTGAACGGCCCCGCAGGCAAGCCTGCGATCCGCTATGAGGTGATCGACAAAGACGGCAAGCTAACAAATCAGTTCACTTTCGAAGCCCCTTACATGAGCATGGTTCATACGGTCTTGGTGACAGAGAACTATGTGATCGTTCCATTCAATCCTCTCGAGGTTAGCTTGGAGCGCGCCATGAAGGGCGGCCCAATGAACGCTTGGGTCCGTGGCAGAAACAGTCGATTTGCCATGTTCCCACGTCACGGGAGCGAAGACGACATCCGTTGGCTCGAGATGCCCGGAAGACACATGTTTCATGAGCTCAATGCATGGGAAGAAGATGGCAAGATCATCGCGGATATTGCCGCTGCCAACGGCACCGCACTGTTTCCCAACGAAGATGGATCTCTGAACCAGCACGGGGATGATCCGCTAGAGCTCCGCCGTTGGACAATTGATCTCACCGGAGCGACGGACGAGATCAAGGAAGAAACACTGAATGACAATGATATCCAGTTTCCCCGCCCCGACGACCGCTTGATGACCTGCAAGACCCGCCACGGCTACGCCAATTCGAACCTCAACTCGGTTGATGGTCGGGTCGATGGAATGGATTCGGTCATTCACTTTGATACCGAGAGCGGCAAGGAAGACTTCTATCACTTTGGCGACGGCGCTGGCTGCGGCGAACTTGTCTTTGCCCCGAAAGTAGGCTCGACCGAGGAGGCCGATGGCTACGCCATGACCTTGGTCCACCCAGCCAACTCACACCATACCGAGCTGGCCATCTTCCAAGCTTTGGATGTCGCTGCTGGCCCTATTGCTCGGGTAATTGTGCCCTATCGGATTCCCAGTGGCTTCCATTGCAATTACTACAGTGCTGATGGAGAGCTTGGCGAACCGGTCTTTTCCTAACGCATTGGGACTCACTTTCACGACGCCGCCGGGGAGACAGTCCGCCGTCGGAATCCAGAATCTCGGATTGCAATGTCTGGGACCGGGGCGCGTCGCAGACTGTCCGCATTCGAACGCCACCATTTGCGATGCGTGTTCAATATATCGGAGCGAGGCCCCATTCTCCCCGACTACGAATTGCTTGCGGATCTGAATTCTGGCTGCGCAAGGTTTGCGCAAGAGCGGCACTCGTCACCAAAAGACACTTTTTGGTATCAAACCGACAGATTAGCGGATAATGTAATGACTTAGGAGATTCTTTGTGAGCGTACCCCTGCGCCAAGACACCCTATTCGTTGCACTTACGCGGCCACAGATGTTTGCAGGTGTTACTTACACGTTTTTCATCATCAACGCAGTCATTGCGGTCGAACTGTTCTTGATCTTCCGCGCTTGGTGGGTGCTGCTGATTTCACTGGCCATCCATAGCGTGGGGATACTCGCTTGTTTAAGCGAGCCAAGAATCTTTGACCTTTGGATCACGCGGGTTCGCAATTGCCCTCGGGTCAAGAATCACGCGATCTGGAAATGCAACTCCTACCGCCCCTGACCATCAATTCTCGTATTGCCGGTCGAGAAGCACCGGCTGGCACTCACCTGCCCTATGCGCGTCATCTGGATGATGTGACCCTTGAGACCCGAGATGGCCTCTTGATGCAAACGATACGGGTTGGCGGCTTGCTGTTTGAGACGGCTGACAGTGAGGAGTTGAATTACCGCGCCACCCTGCGCGATTCGATGCTGCGGGCATTGGGAAGTTCGCGCTTCGCCATCTATCACCACGTCATTCGCAGGCGAGCCGACGCATCACTTGCTCATGTGACGACGGATGATTTTTCGCAGCGGCTTGATCTGGAATGGCAGGAAAAGCTCAAAGGAAAGCAACTCTACGTAAATGAGCTGTTTCTAACGATTGTTAGACGCCCCTTGCAGGGGAAAGTCGGGATCATCGATCGCCTGCGAGGCTGGTTCGCCCGCAGCACCAACCAGAACGCGCGCAAGATCGCCGCAGAAAAACACGCGCTCGACCGAGCCCGTGAGGCAGTTATGGCAGCGCTGGGTTCTTACGATGCAAGATTGCTGAGCGCTTACAGGTCGGAGCATGGCACTCGCTCGGAACCGATGGAGTTCCTGTCGTGCCTGTTCAATGCTGATATGCGACCTGTCACCCTGCCACACGGTGACTTGGGACATTTCATCCCAACTCGTCGGATCAGTTTCGGTCAGGATGCAGTCGAGCTTGGGCCGACCGGCGAATTGGGACGCCAGTTCGTCGCGATGATTTCGATCAAGGATTATCCAGGAACGACATTTCCGGGGATGTTCGATGAACTCTATAGATTGCCGTTCGAACTCCATGTCTCTCAAAGTTTCGCATTGGTCGAGAGAGCCCAGGCACTCGGGCAGATGAATCTTGCTCTTCGGCGCATGCAATCAGCCGAGGACGAAGCCATTTCGCTGCGCGATGAGCTCGCTCAAGCAAAGGATGAAGTGGCTGCCGGTCGCGCCGGGTTTGGAGAGCATCACACATCGATCGCTGTTCACGCGGACAGCCTCGCCGAAGTCGAAGATCATGTCGCAGAGGTCATTGCTCTCCTGGCTGACCTGGGAATCAATGGTGTGCGAGAGGATATTGCGCTGGAACCGAGCTTTTGGGCGCAGTTCCCCGGCAACTTCCGCTACATTGGAAGGCGCGGGCTAGTCTCAACAACCAACTTTGCGGGTCTGGCAAGCCTGCATAACTTCCCAGTTGGCTCTTCCAGAGGCAACCATTGGGGAGATGCAGTGACGCTGCTCGAAACGACCGCGGCTGGCCCCTATTTTTTCAATTTCCATCAACGCGATCTGGGCAACTTCACCGTTATTGGCCCATCGGGATCAGGTAAGACAGTGCTGCTCAACTTCCTGCTTGCTCAGGCACAGCGGTTCAAGCCGCGAACAATCCTCTTTGATAAGGACCGAGGTGCTGAGCTGTTCGTTCGCGCAATCGGGGGGCAATATGATCGACTGAAGCCAGGTATTCCCGCCGGTCTTAATCCGCTCCAATTGGAAGATACGCCGGAGAATCGTCAATTCCTGATCGACTGGATTGCGATCCTGGCCGGAGGAGCGAGCACCACCGAGCTCGACCAAATTCGTGACGCGATCGGAACAAGTTTCCAACCGCCCATTGCGAAGCGCAGACTGCGCTTCCTTGTGGAGCTTTTCCGCGGCAACGCACGGCCGCATTCGGAAGATCTCTATGCCAGGCTGAGACCCTGGTGGGGCGATGGTGAGCGAGCCTGGGTGTTCGACAATCCAAAGGATTTGACGGATTTGTCGTCGCAGACAGTGGGCTTCGATATGACCGCAGTGCTGGACGACCCAATCGCCCGCACACCAGCAATGTTTTACTTCTTCCATAGGGTGGAGCAACGCCTCGATGGTTCTCCTTCAGTGATTGTGATTGATGAAGGATGGAAGGCGCTTGACGATGAAGTTTTCGTTCGGCGGATCAAGGATTGGGAGAAGACGATCAGGAAGCGCAATGGTGTGGTGGGCTTCGCTACGCAAAGCGCCTCGGACGCTCTCGAAAGTCAGATTGCGAGCGCGATTATCGAGCAAGCCGCGACCCAAATCTTTATGATCAATCCTAAAGCTCGCGCCGAAGATTACATCAATGGCTTTGGGCTCAGCCAACACGAGTTTGAGCTCGTCAAGACGCTGCCCGACACCTCACACTGCTTTCTCATAAAGCATGGTCGAGAGAGCGTCGTCGCGAGGCTTGATCTGAGTGGTGAGGATGACGTGCTCACGATCCTCTCTGGAAGAGAGAGCACCGTTCGTCTGTTCGATGAAATCGTTGACAAGACCGGACCAGACCCGGCGAACTGGCTGCATGTGCTGCTGGAGAAGGCCGCCTAATGGCTTGTCCCGCAATCATAACAGGTGATCAATTTCTGAACCGCGCACTTGCGCATATTGACTGCCAGGCGCAGGTGATTGGAAGTTATGGCTATCTTGCCTTGGCGCAGCCGGGTTCGCTCGCCTCAACGCTGGTCACAGGCCTGCTAACGCTCTTCATCGCGTTTTTCGGCATCCGGCTCCTGTTCGGTCCGCAACCGGGCGCGCGCGATGTGGTCATGGACGTGATCAAGATCGGGATAGTGCTAGCGCTGGCGTTTTCTTGGCCGGCCTTTCGCACTCTCGTCCATGATGTCACGCTCAAGGGGCCAGCCGAGATCGCAAGCGCAATTCAGGTTGGCGCTGGTCAAGCTGCACGCGCCGATTTGCAGACACGCCTTCAGACCGCGGATAATCGGATTGCCGAGCTCACCGCCATCGGCACCGGTCGCAACACCGGACAATTGATTGATAGCGAAGCGAGCGGCGAGAGCTTTGCGAGCACGGCACTGGAGGATGACGCTGCATTTGGATCAGCGCGATTGGTCTACATCGCGAGTGTGATAGGTACGCTAGGGCTGCTCAGAATCGGAGCAGGAGTTCTTTTGGCGCTCGCGCCAATTGTTGCAGGGCTGTATCTCTTCACGCAATCACGCGGCATTTTTGCAGGGTGGTTGAAGGCGCTCACCTTCACGATCGGTGGGTCAATAGCGGCGAGCTTGGTGCTGTCGGTTCAACTGGCTATGCTCGAACCGTGGCTTGCAGACGCCGTGAGAATTCGATCGCTCGGCTATGCGACACCCTCTGCGCCGACAGAACTGTTCGCGATGATGCTCGGTTTCCTGATCCTTCAGCTGGGAGTGTTGGCGCTGCTCGCAAAGGTGGCATTCCACCGCGGGTGGCTGACACTCCCGGACCTTCTCAGTCCAACACAGCTCCGCCTTGAGCCAACGCTTGGTCAGGCTTCTGCACGGACCATCGGTGATGGCCAAGCCACTCTTCGCGCCGAAAGGATTAGCAGCTCGATCGAGAGCACTATCCGCAGAGAGCAGGCCATCAACAGTGGCAGGCTCTCCTTGAATGGTCAGACGACTACCAGCTCGCCTGGCCAGAGTTCGAGCCCAGAATCTGGTGAGCCCCGATTGGGGGGCTCTTTTCGGCGCTCAAGCCTCCGCAGTTCGCGCGCTGCGCAATTGAGGGACCGCTCCCCATGAATGCACCTCCTGATCCCGATCTGGCTGACATTCCAATCGCGGAGAGCTGGGCGGTCAGCGTGACCGACGACCTTGAACGCTCGGCCCGCCGTGCCTGGATCGTGGCCATTTGCGCAGCGATCATTGCCGTGTTTCTGGCGATTGCTCTTGTTCTGTTGATTCCGCTCAAGACGGTTGAGCCCTACACATTGCTGGTCGATCGACAGACCGGCCATGTTGAGGCACTGGCACCACTGGATGCCCAAGTGGTCTCGCCAGATTCGGCGTTAACCCGGTCGATGCTGGTGCAATATGTCATCGCGCGCGAGAGCTTCGATGCGCCCGGACTACAGGATGATTTTCGCAAGGTCTCACTGATGTCCGACAATGCCGAGCGGCAAAGATACCAAGCCTTGATGCAAGCGGAAAACCCGCAAAGCCCGCTCAGCTATCTGCCTCGTGGCGGGATCATACGGACTGAGATCAAGAGCATTTCGTCGCTGTCCGATAGCCGAGCCATGGTTCGCTTCGTCACCAGCCGAGGCGACCAACCCGGCGCGGCACAATCGTCACAGCATTGGACTGCGGTGGTCGACTTCCAATTCTCAGGCGCACAGATGAGCGAGACGGATCGTTATGTGAACCCGCTCGGCTTCCAGGTCACGCGCTATCGCCGCAATGCTGAGACTCTGCCTGAGGAGGGCATTGTCAACGGAGTACTGCAATCGCCAAGCGGGGATCCAAGCTGATGATCCGCCGCTGCGCCTCGATGCTTCCAATCGCAGCCTTGCTTTGGGCCTTGCCTGCAGCCGGCCAGATCTATCCCACTCCAGGCGGGGAGACACCGCGGATTCAGACTGCGGTGTGGAAGCCGAACGAAGATGTGGTGCTCACGGCGCTACCCGAAACCGCGCTCACCGTGATGCTCGAGCCGGGTGAGACAATTCTGCGCGCAACTCTGACCGGAAGCCGTGATTGGGAAGTGGACGTTTCGCCAGAGCTCGATAGCTTTTTCGCAACTCCGGGGGCGCAAGCGGGCGTCGCAGAGCTTGCGGTGCAGACCGATTATCGCGCCTATCAATTCCGGCTTGAGGTGGGAGAGGGGCTGCTTGCGGCCTATCTTGTCCGGTTCGATTTCGACCCGCCAGACACGCTCTACTCAGAACGGCCTGGATTGCAGGGATCAGTCCCATTCGAGGGGCTGGACTGGTCCTACCGACTGCGTGGCGATCGCTCGGTCCGCCCGCTCTCGATCCGCGACAATGGCGAAAAGACTGTGATTGAGTACGCCGTCGGACAAGCGCTTCCCGCTGTCTTCGCGATCGGACCTTCGGGCGAAGAAGAGGTGGTCGATGGCTATATGCGCGACGGCAAATTCGTGATCGACCGTGTGCACCAGAAGCTCGTTTTCCGGATCGATCGGGAAAAGGCGCGCGCCGAGCGTAACAAGAAGCCGGATAGTGAATCATGAGCGATACTGCACCCAGTGACTCCAGAGATATTCGTCCGATTGTTGCGACAGGCACTGCCAGCAATTGGGGCCTCTATGGCTTCTTGGCGATCGTCGCCTTGGGCGGGCTCTGGATCTTCTCTACGATGAGCGCCTCGCGCGAGGCAGCGCAGGCACCCTCAGTTCTTGTTCCAGCTGAGCCAGCCGCGGGCCAGATCAACTCCCCGATACCTCTGGCAATTCCGAACCGATTTTTTGGACGCGAAACTGAAGCGACAAGCGATAGTGAACCGCAAGCTCAACCTGCTGCCAGGGTTGAGACTCTTGCCCAGCCTACGGCAAGCTACACTCCACTCACCCCTGCTCCGCCGGTTTTGCCAACGCCTGCAGTTGAGCCTGTATCGCTTCGTCCCGCGCCGCCGCAGGTGGTGTTCGAAGCACCAACATCAAGCGGGCCTGGATCGCAAGGTCGCGACAATTCAGAAGATCGTGATCGTGTAACCGCTGACCGATTCAAGAACCCTTCGCACACCATCCCGCAGGGCACCGTGATCCCCGCTGTGCTTGAAACCGCGCTCGATTCCACGCGGGCCGGCGGAGTGCGCGCGCTGATCCAGCGCGATGTCTCGAGCTTTGACGGCAGCCGCGTGCTGATCCCGCGCGGCAGCCGGCTTTATGGCGAATATGGTGCCGGGATTCAGCGCGGGCAGAATCGGGCCCTCGTTCAGTGGAGCCGATTGCTGCGTCCCGATGGCGTCACCATCGCGCTCGACTCTCCCTCGTCGGACCCGCTTGGTCGAGCGGGCATCAAGGGCGATGTCGACAGCAAATTCTTCCAGCGGTTCGGCGGCGCCCTGCTTCAATCTGTGCTCGACATCGGTGTTGGACTCGCCGTCAATGAGGCGAGCGATGGCGTCATAGTCGCCTTGCCTGGCAGCACGCAGAATGTGCAGATCACCGAGCCACAAGCGATCCAGCCGACGCTCAAGGTCAAGCACGGCACCAGCGTCTCGGTCTTCGTCGCACGCGATCTCGATTTCTCAACGGTCGACCGATGAGTTCCTCGCCCACTGGCACGACTGACGCTGGCTATTATCTCGACAGCTTTCTCGCGCCGCTCGCGCCATTTCTCGACCGCTCTGATCTGACTGATATCTGGATCAACCAGCCGGGCGAAGTCTGGGTTGAGAGCATTGGCGGCGGGATCGAGCGTTTCGAAGAGCCCGGCCTTGACCACAAGCTGCTTGAGCGACTGGCCAAGCAGATCGCCGCTCACAGCGCGCAGGGGATCAACCGTAGCCAGCCATTGCTCGCAGCGACCCTGCCTGATGGTTCGCGGGTCCAGATCGCCGCACCACCGGCCACCCGGAGCGGCTCACACTGTTTCGCGATCCGGCGTCATGTCGCCGCCAATCTTTCCCTCACTGATTGGGAGGAAGCCGAGGCCTTTGCTGAAGCCGATGGCGGCGCCAGCGTGCTGGCGGAAGAGCGGCATTTTGAACCGATTGCCGGAGCCGCTGCGGCCAAGATCTTGCGAGAGACGGTTCGCGCTCGCAAGAACGTGCTCGTCTCGGGCGGAACCTCGACCGGCAAGACAACCTTCCTCAATTCGCTGCTGGCCGAAGTGCCCGCCGATGAGCGCCTCATACTGATCGAGGACACCGCCGAATTGCACCTTAGCCATGCCAATGCGGTCGGGCTGATCGCGGCGCGCGGCGAACTGTCCGAGGCCGAAGTCAGCGCCGAAGATTTGCTGATCGCGGCGCTGCGGATGCGGCCGGATCGGATCATCCTGGGGGAACTGCGCGGGGTCGAGGCCTTCACCTTCCTGCGCGCGGTCAACACCGGCCACCCCGGCTCGATGACCACAATTCACGCCGACACGCCGCAACGCGCGATTGAACAGCTGGCACTGCTGGTTTTGCAGGCCGGATCCAAGCTCTCGCGCGATGATGTCCGTCACTATGTCCGCGAGAGTGTCGATGTCTTCGTCCAGCTTGAGCGGCGCGCCGGCAAGCGCCGGGTGAGCCAGGTGCTGGTGGCGCAATGATGCAGCTTGCCTCAGTCATCCAGTCGAGCCTGTTTGAGCCTAGCGGGGCCTCGCCCTTGCAGGACTCGCTGGGCTGGATCCAGGACCTCTTGTTCGGGAGCCTTGCGATTGGCTTGTGCGTGCTGGCGGTGGCCTTCGTGGGGCTGCTGGCGCTGACCGGACGGCTGCCACTGCGCGAGGGTGCGCGAGTGATCCTGGGGAGCTTTGTCCTGCTCGGAGCGCCGGTGATCGCGGCCGGTTTGATGAGCGGGGCGCAGAATGTCACCGACACGCCGCGCGAGATCCCGATACCGGAACCTGTTGAACCGCCGCGGCAAAATCTGCCGCCTGCGGATTATGATCCGTACTCGGGCGCTTCGCTGAGGCGGAATTGATAGAGATGGGGCGGTCGGGGCGAAAATGTCCGACCCTCAAGCAGCGAAGCGATAAGGCAGGGAAAACGCCCTCATGGCGATAGATCTCAGAGCCGATCCCGCTGATGCGGTTGGCATTGTCATGAGCTTAGTTGATCTCAAGATCCAACGATCAATCGCGTAGCCGGTCACTCGTGGGTTGCCTTGCATCTTGCCTTGCCCTTGGGATCAAGAGTGTCGCTAGCAAATAGTAGCCATGAAGTTTTTCGAGAAAGTTTGGCGATTTTCTGAGCTCATAGGAAAGCACTTGTTGAGCGCTTAAGTGAACCGCCTTGTACGCTTTGAAAAACATGCTTCGCGCTACAGCTTGATCTTCATTGACCCAGCGGCCCTCATGAAACGCCCAGCCGAGTCGATAAAGTGCTGGCGAAAAATTCTTGTCGGCCAGGGATTCGTAAAGCTCAAAGGCTTCTGCACGCCTCCCTTGGGCATCAAAATAGCAGGCGAGCCTATATCCTGCTTCAATTGATCCCTCATTTGAAGCTGCCGCAAGCAATCCTTCTCCCAGCTGCTCATCTTTCGAAACGCCGTAGCTCCCATAAAGGTAGATATAGCCAAGTGCGCACTTCGCGAACGTTGAACCCTCCTCTTCAAGGGCTTTCAGCTCTCTGACCGCCTCTTCAATATCTACCTTCATGTTGGAAAGGGCCGCCCACAGGCGAGGTGGATCGATGTCTGCTTCCAGCTCTTTTGTGTATTGTTCCAAAGGATCCCCCAGGGCGCGAAGGTCGGCAGGATTATCAATTGCGAGAAAGGTCCCAATCGTAAGAAATTTACATCAGAAACCCCCGTCTCTTACATTGCAAATCTCTGCTAATCCAAGGGCGCGGAGTTCAAAACTCTAACAATTTCGAGCCCGCTGTCGGTCTCCTCATAACAATAGAGATGAAAATATGAATGGCTTGAATTTACGAATCTAGCGCAATTGCCTTCTCGTGATATTTCATATTCTTCATTGATCCATTCAATTGTATTTTGACTGTCCTTTGAATGCCGTTCGACCGCCGCCCGAACAATCGGATCGGATTCAAGTAGCTCTTGCTCCCGGTCCGGACCGCAGCTCGCGACCAGCAGCGCTAACAGGAACATGGCAGATCTAGTCTGTGTCATGATCATCTTTTGACCAGCAACATCGCGGAGAATGCGAACGCCATTGTCAGACTGGTGTAGAATTGTCTGTCGAGACTGTAACTCAGGAGAGCAAGAAGCAAGCTGCCAACTATAAGGCGCGCCAACAGCAACACGCGGTGCGTGATAAAAATGGACATCATTGATCTCGCCTGCAATTGTTACCAGCTTTTAGAAGCGTTGCCGTCATGCACGAAGCGCTTGATCCCGCTACCGCCGGCGTAATCGCGCGGCCAGTACAACCGACCTATGGGATTCCTGAAACAAGTTCAGGACAGGCTACGAGATAGAAGTGCTACAATTGCCCGTCATCGTTAGCCCGAATAGAGCTTAAACACCGCAAGTCGCTCTTGTGCTATGAGATGCCCATGTGCTCGGAGCGAATCCATACGGTTTCCGCCCGAGCAGCCACCCGGAAAAGATGCCAGTAGGAAGCGCTCCGAAAGCTGCTGGCACAAGTCTAGCAAGCTCTCGTGCTCGTTCACCATAAAGTAGACGAGCTCAGGCCCCAATTCTTCGGGCTGAGTGCTTTCATAGGCCAGAAACACCGTGGTATTTTCGGGCAGATCTGCGCCAATTAGCTCCTCGAGTTCCTTAGGATCAATCACCTGAGATCCACCGGTTGAGCAAGACGAAAGAAACGCTAAAGCAGTAATGATCGGTGGGATTCTCACTTCACCTACTCTTTCGCAGAATAGCACGTTCTGACCGGGGTGGTAGCTCCTTCAGGACCAAACCCCGCAGCTAGGACGCCGCCGGCGAACGTCTGTAATTCGCTTTTCAGATCTTTGCGAGCCCCAGGTGGTCGCAAGTTGAAGTCATAATCGTCTGTTAAACCGACCACTTTCGCGGTGCCATCTGACTGCCCTTCAAGGTAGGCTGTGTAGTCGCCAAAGATCTTGTACGCAGGCCCTTGAGCTCGCATTGGCGCGCTTGCCAACTGTCCAGGCTCTAATGCCCCCTCGGGCAGATCTTTTTCCATTTTTTAATTTTCCCCTACCTCAGCAGCAAGCTCTGGAGTGATGCATAGCAGATTGGGCTTGTTATCTAACCACTTCGCAAAGACGCCTTCGGGATCCTTCAGATCATCTCTATCGAACCAGCATACTCTGCCAGTCTCGACTTCTCGCTCAGCCGTGACAACTATTGCGCCATCTCCTTCTGAGTCGGCGCTTGTATCACGAATAGAGCCGGATCCCTCTCTCGGGTAGGTCTGGATATAGCAGCTTAACATTCCACTCGGATCCACCGCATTGATCGGATCATTGCCGACATAGGCGTAGAGGTTGAACTGATCTTCATACCCAATCGGGTCGGTCTGCATGAACCGCCCGAGGGTCGGTGAGTAGATCCGCGCTTTGTAGTAATGCATGCCCAGCTCGGGCAGCCAGACCTGGCCGGTGTATCGGAAGCGCCCCTTGGTCGCGATGTCGAAGCCGGTCGCGCTGTCGGGAATACCATATTCGTCATAGGTGTTGACCACCTGGCGCGCGCCCCAGCAATCGGCCAGCGCGACAATGCTCCCGCGTGGATCGGCATGCAGGAAGCGCGTGCCGACGCAATCCATCGCCGAACCTTCCCACCAGGCAATCGGATCATCCGCAGCGGGATTGGGGCCATGCGCATAGCGCCGCAGGATCTGGCTCGCATTGCTGTTGTATTCCATGATCAGCGCATTGCCGTCGTGGACGAAGCGCTTGATCCCGCTGCCGCCGGTATAATCGCGCAACCAATACAACCGCCCCATCGGATCATAGCGCAATTGCGCCACGTGTGAGCCGGTGTAGGCGAGCGCCGCGCAATCACTGTTGACCTGAACCCGCTTGTGAACCAGCCGGTTCTCTACGTCATAGAGATAGACATGGCTGCCATCGGCGGTGAGATTGCCATTGGCATCGTAGCAATAGGCATCAGAGCCGACCCCGGTGTATTGGTTGAGCCCGTTGACCGCGTAGCTGCGCGTGACATCGACATGGCCGTCCCACGAATAATCATCATTGTCCTGCGTCTCGCTTAGGATTTGCGAGGCCGGATTGCGTGTGAACGTCCAGCTGACATCATTGGTGGTGCCGGTGAAGTCAAAGCTGAGCCCGTTGAGCCGCCCGGCATTGTCGTGGGTGTGATTGGTCACACTGCTGGCCACGCCAAGCCCGGACACCAAGCCGCGCTGGTTGTAGCTAGCTCCCGCAAACGGAACGACATTGCCATTGGCCGGGTTGGTCCATGAAGCGTTGGCGAAGCGATTGAGCCCATCGTAAGTGTAGTTGATGTGCCCCCCGTCGTTGTAGGTCATGCGGGTGCGATTGCCATTGGCATCATATTGCGAGGAGATCGCGAGATTGTATCCGTCGATCGTATTGGTCTCGCTCACCATCCGGCCAAAGCCGTCATAAGAATACAGGATCCCCTGGCCGGTCGCATTGTTGAAGCGCGCCTCGGTCTGCAGGCCATTGAGTTCATAGGTGTAGACGACATTGCGCTCATGCACCGAGGACAGGCCGGCGCGAATTGGGCAGATCCTTCTTGGTCATGCGGTTGAGCGCATCGTATTGGTAGTTGATCACCGAGCCATCGCGCTTGCGGAGGGTCAGGCGATTGCCGTTCGCATCGTAAGTGTAGGCCTCGTAGTCGCTCTCGTTGAGCTGGCCAGTGACGGTTTTGGACGGGAACACCCAACGGTTCTGACGATCGTGCCCGTCGTAGCGCAGCTGAGCACGGTTGCCATTGGCATCGGTAAGGTCTTCGATCTGGCCGCTGTCATTATAGGTGTAGGTGACATCGGCGATTTCGATCGACGTGCCGAGTGCTTTGCGGATCTGCAGCACTTGCCCGGCGTCATCATAGATTGTCTTGGTGATACGATCGGGGCCGTCGGAACCCTCCACCCCGAGGCTGCAGGCGCTGCTGGGCAAATTGTTGTAGCGCGCCGGGTTCATCCGCAGCGCGGTGCATTCGAGCCGCCCGTCGCTGTCGTAGGAATATTGGGTCAGGCTTATCGTGACGTTGTCCGAGCCTTTGACCCGCTCGGTCACCTTTCGGTTGAGCGCGTCATAGGTGGTTTCAGCGATAGTGTGGACGGTGAAACCGGGCCAGGCCGAGGGTACGACATACTCGCTTTGCCAATTGGCCAGCTCCCCTGTCTCTACCATTTCGACATTGCCGCGCGCATCATAGCTCGTGCGGGTGGCAAGATATTTGAGCGAGCCACCGGACCCATCGGGATCGGGCGCGATTGTCCCCACGACCCGGCCCATCACATCATAACGTGTGGCCGAGGTGAAATCCGACGGCGCGCTTTGCGCTGTGGCCAGCGTCGGGCTGAACGCAGCGACAGCCAATGCAGCGGGAAGAGCGAAGGCGGAGTACAGCTTTGTCATGATCCGTTCTCCCTTCACTGACAGCTCGCCAGGCCAGCCCTGGGCTGGGTTTCAGAGATTGTGCGGCCCCATTTGTCGTAGGACACACAGCTTCGTAGTGTCGTGCCATCGGCACTCACTTCCGTGCCGAGCAGTCGGAGATTGCTCCCGGTCGAGCTATTGCCGGTCTCATATTCGTAGGTGGTCACCACCTCGTCCGAGGCCCCCGCAGCGCAATTGCCATTCGCATCGGCGGCGCTGGTGCGGCAATATTCCTCCGACAGCAGCAGCCAGATCGGCGTGGCGGCCTGGACGTAGGAGCTGCCGCTCTTGAGCCAGGCGTAACGCTGACCATAAGTATAGCGCGTCTCCGGCTGCATCCCATTGGCATCGGCCGGCAGCGTGCGCTTGAGAATCCCGCCATGAGTGGTGGAATAGCTGATATTGGTGACATTGCCTTTGGGATCGGTGATCGTCTCGGGCTTGGTGCAGGTCACCGCCTGCATGCAATTATAGGTGAAACTCGTCACCAGATCGGGCTCGCTCGAACCCGTTCGGGGGATCTGGGTGCTCGTCAGTACATTGCCGCGAATATCGTATGTGTAATCGGTCTGGCGTCCACCGGGGAACTTCCAATAGCGAGCGGAAACCGCGGCGCAGCCGTATGCGGGCGGCGTGAATCCGCCGGTCGCATGACCCGGCCATGGTGTGGCTTCAACGACGATCGGCACGCAATAATCGGAAGACCAGACCCGCCCCAGCTCGTCGCGGATCGAATTTGGTCCCTCAGAGATGACGTAGGAATCGCCATAGGTATAGCCGGGCCGCGTCATTGCCTGATAGGTGACCGATTTGGATGCACCCCCCGTCCGGGTCATGGTCCCACCGGCGACCTCCATATTCTGTTCACTGTGCTCAATGATGTCCCACGAATAGGTGTAGTCAGGCCCCAGCGCGAAATTCTGACTCTGGGTGTATTGCACGAACAGATTTCGGTACATCGTATTGGTCAGATAGGGGCTGCTCTCGCCCGGATGAGTGAAGCTTTCGGTCCAGGTGTATTGCGTGTTGGGCCAGGCTGCGACCGCTGCGTCCCAGGCCGATTGGCTGAAATTTGAATTGTAGCCATAACTGCGCGAGTCCGGCGTGACGGCTGCACTCATCGTGCCATTGTTGGCGTAGCTGTACGTGACGCGATAGCTTGCGCTTGAGCAGGAATTGCCCGTCGGAACATTGTCGACCGCCGCGTTGAACAGGCACGCGCGCGAGACAAAATAGTCGACCGGATTGCTGACCCACTCCAGGATCAGCATATAGCCCGCGCTGCTGGTGACCCGGGTGAGCAGCGGCGGCTTGGTGGATGTTGCCGTGCTGTAGTTCAGAGTGAAGACTGTTCCATTGGGCTCCTCGACCTTCTCGGCGTACATCCCGATCCCGCCCAAGATCTGGCCGCGATTGCTTGCATCGCCGTCAGTCGTTTGGTCTCTGAAGGTGATCTTGGCCCCGTCCGAAGCGGTGTAGATCAAGTAGCGATCCCGCGCAGCTGATCCCGTCGGGACGGCTTCCAGCCACGCGCTCAGATCGGCTGAGCTGGTCGTGAAATTGTTGGAATCGTCAGTTATGAACTGCTGTCCGCGCGATCCCTGGACCGAGAAGCTGCCGCCGCCATCCTTGATCGGCTTGTAGGTGATGTAGATGTGCCAATTGTGCGAGAAATGGCCCATCGGCTTCCACGCATAGCGGATCTCCGAGCCCGAATTGCGATTGAGCGAAATCCCGCCAACCCCGCCCATCTGCAGATCGGTTTTGGAATATTGATACTGGCCGGTCCGCATATCGACCCCGCCATCGCTGACCGCGTGATCCTGTGCCGGGCTCGGCGGGACCGCATCGATCGGTGCAGGGCCATCTTGGGCGGAGGTTGTGACAGGGGCCAGCAAGACTGCCAAAGCCATCATTGCAGCACCCAGCCGCGCGGAAATTGATTGTCTGACTGGGGTCCATCCACCGAGCGTCATCATCGAATTCCTTCCGTTGTCCATTGTTGCGGTCGCGCTCACCCCTTCAGCTATTTCGATCACAGGCAGAGCACTCCCCCGGGTCCGCATTCGTCCGGCGGGCTCAATGTGTCGTCGTCGACAATGGTGCCGGTCGCTCGATCATTGCTGAATGTCGCTCCATTGGTCGGAGAACTGAGTATCAGTGAAAGCGTCTCGTCCGACTCGACCAGAGTATCCTGCCTGGTGAGGACCCAGATTTCTTTGCTCGTTTCTCCGGGAGAGAAGGTCAGCGTGCCGTTCGTCGTGAAGTAGTCGCTTGCCGAGGAGGCCGACCCATTCGCTGTGGCGTAGCTCATGCTGATGCTGGATGAGTAGGCCGAGCTGAGCCGGATCGTGAAGATTACGGCATTGCCTTCATTGCCGGAGGCCCCGGTGATGGAAATTGCCGGGATCGCCTCAACGTCGTCATTGAGGATCGTTCCTATCCCACGGCTATCCGCGATCGTCGCGCCATTGGGGAAAGAGAGTTCCGCGTAGAATGTCTCGTTCGATTCGAAAGTGTTGTCCTGTGTGGTTGGAACCGAGAAGCTCTTGCTGGTTTCACCGGGAGAAAAATTTAGCACCCCACTGCTTGCGGTGAAGTCACTCGATCGAGCTGTGTTTTCAGCGGTCGAGTAGCGGACTGAGACCGTCGAACTGGCAGCACTGTTGAGCGTGACAATGAAGCTGACCGCACTGCCTTCGGTGGCAGCGGCATCACCAATGCTCAGCGATGGAATGTCATCATTGGTGATCGTTCCGACCCCGCGACTGTCTGCGATGGTCGCGCCGCTGGGGCTCGACAGGTCGAGATAGAAAGTCTCGTTGGGTTCGACCGCGCTGTCCTCGATGGTCGGAACACTGACCGTTTTGGAGGTCTGCCCGGCCGAGAAGCTCAGCGTTCCCGACCGCGCCGAGAAGTCGTTCGCACTCGCGCTACCGGCAGAAGAGGTGGCGTATTGCGTGGTGATTGTGGAGGTGCCTGCCTCGCTGAGCGTGATCGTGAAGCTGATCGAATTGCCTTCAGCGGCGGAGGCGTCGTCAATGCTGAGCGATGGCGTTGGTGTGGGGGCGGGTGCATTTTTGCTCGCAATTACCTGCGTACGGTTGCTGGCATCATCATAAGAGTAATCGCGGTTCTCGCCGTCCGCAGAGCCGCCACTGATCTCAACCTGGACCAGTCTCCCCAACGCGTCATAAGTGTAGGTCTTGGTGCTCGATTGAGCACTCACCTGATAGGCAGCAAGGATCGTCGCGAGCGACGCGCTCGCGAGCAATGTTTTACGCAGCATGGAATGCGACCTCCAATTTCGATGAGGTCACGGCTGACAGGGCACCTGAATCAAGTCAAGTTACTGTTTCATAACTTTTTTATAACCTTTGCGTTACCCCGCCCTACTTAGCCGCATTCGGCCGCCATGCGTTGACAGATTTTAACGGCACTATTAGTGCCAATTGTTCGTAAGCGGAGAATCGCAGTGACCTACACTCTCTATGGCATGGCAGCCTCGCTCTACACGGCGAGGGCGCGGAGCTATATGCGGACCCACGGCGTCCCGTTCAAAGAGGTGAAGGCGGGCAGCCATGAATTCCTCGGCGAGATTCTTCCTATCACCGGTCGCTGGATGATCCCGGTGATCAAAACCGACGAAGGCCAGGTGATTCAGGATGGCGCCGATATCATCGACCATCTCGATGGCGCGGGATTCAGCAAGACACCGATCTATCCAGAAGATCCTACCTTGCTCGCCATCGCCCATCTGTTTGAGCTGTTCGGACAACAGGGCCTGCTGCGCCCGGCGATGCATTACCGCTGGAATTTCGACGCTGAGAACCTCGCCTTCATCCGCGATACGTTCCGCGATGTGATCCCGACCGGCACGCCTGAAGAAGGGCTGGAGGCGGCCTTTCTCAACGCCAGCGGGCGGATGCGCAAGGCGACGGCGATGCTTGGCGTGAATGTGCAATCCGCGCCGTTGGTCGAAAAAAGCTATGCCGAATTCCTGGCGCTGATGAACGCGCATCTCGATGCCTATCCATTCCTCTTGGGCGGGCATCCGACGATTGCCGATTACGGCTTGATCGGAGCGATGTACGCCCATTTGGGGCGCGATCCGAAGCCGCTCAGCCTGATGCAAACCACAGCTCCCCGCGTGTTCCGCTGGGTCGAACGAATGAATATGGCGGAGGTGTTTGAGGACGAAGCACAAGCTGCCTCGGGCCAGGCGTTGTTTGATGGAGCGGCTCTGCCTGAGACATTGCTCGCGCTGATGCGCTTCATTGCGAGTGAGTATCTCCCGGAGATCACCGCGCATGTCGCTTTCGCCAATGACTGGCTCGATCAGAATCCTGAGGTGAGTACTGGGACATCGAGCGCAGACAAGATCATGCGTGGCCCGATCGGGATGGCGTCGTTCCCATGGCGCGGCGTCGAGATCCAATCTTGGGTTCTGCCCTATCGCTTCTATCTGCTGGGAAGGCTGCACGATGCGATCGCGCGGCAAGGGCCGGATGCAAAGGCTGCCATTCGCAAGAGCTTTGCGGGCGTGGGCCTCGAGAACCTGCTAGACCTGCGGACCAAGCGACCCGTGCTCAGGGCTGACAATCACGAGGTGTGGGGTGAGTTGAGCGAAGCTTAGGGCAGGTCGACCGGTCCTTGGAAGCTCCGCGCCTGGCCAAACCAGAAATAGGTCACCGTCGGGTTCGGAAGATGGATGATCAACGGCTCGCCGTGCGTAATTTTGCGGAGATTGGCCCCGGGCGGCAGAGCCAGATCGCTGTCCTCCTCGCTCGTCCCGATCAGTTCAATGTAGCTCGCTCCGTCGAGATCCATCACCGTGATTTCGCGCCCGGCGGCAAACCCGAGAATGTGGTGCTTATCCACCAACAGTCGGATCGCACCCTTCTTGGCGAAGATCGAAGGATCGAAATCCAACGGGGTCGCGACGTGGCGAAAAGTGAGGTCGCCACATTGCATGCTTGAGAAATCGTCCGGCTTCCCGGGGGGGTGAGCAAACGCCGCGCGGTCCATGGCCGCCGGCGCCCGCCCTGATCGAATCCACGGCAACTGCGGCTCGATCCGCTTGAATTGGTCCTCTGTCACCGGCTCGAGGCACATCCAGGTCGACATGTCAGCAGTGTTCATGATTTCCATGAAGACATCTCCCGCGCCCCCCGGCACCAGTGTTGCCGGATGGCCAAGCTCACCAATCACTTTGTCGAACAGCTGATCGAGATCACCCAATGCATTAGAGCCCATCGGATCCTCCAACTTCATCAAGAAACTCGAGCGCCTCACGCGCATAGTCTTGCGGAATATCTTCAAGCAGAAAATGTGAACCACCCGGCAGAATGATCGTCTCATAATCACGGGTTCCGGGAATCGCCGGTCGCACGCTCTTGTAGCCAGTGGGCGCGACAATATCCTTGTCTGAATAGAGCGTCAGGAAGGGCTTCTCGAAGTTCTTGAGCTTCTGCAATGCCTGCCAGTTCTCTGGCAGCATCGGGTTATCCGGGCGAGTCGGCAACATTTGCGTAAAGGCGCGATTGCCGGTCAGATACTTGGCCGAAGGATATGGTGCAGCAAAGCCAGCCACGTCTGCGTCCGGCATTTCGACCCGAACAATCTGACGCAGCATTTTCCAGTGCTTCCACCAGCGGTTGAAACGAACATAGAGCTGGAAACGCCGGAGCATTTTCACATTCCTGACCGCAAAATCCCCGCTGGAATCGGCAGGATTCAGGTACGGCAGACCAGTGTTCGACAAAATAACGCTCGCCACCTGATCCTGGTGTTCGGCGATGGCCCGCAGCCCAATCACACCGCCCCAATCATGCAAGATCATATTTGCCTCTGACAGGGCCAGCCGTTCGAACACGGCCTCTTCAACCCAAGCCTGGTGGCGGGCGATCGAATAGTCTTTCATCTTGGTGGGTTTGTCTGATCGCCCCATACCGATCAGATCGATCGCGATCGCGCGATATCCCGCTTTTGCCAAGGCCGGGATGAGCTTGCGCCACATATATGACCACGTTGGATTGCCGTGTATCATTACGACAACGCGACCATTTCGCGGGCCCTCGTCGACATAGTGCATCCGCAGCGTTCCGCCCTCGTGATCGCTCACCTCGACATAGTTGGGCGCGAATGGATAATCGGCCAATCCTTCGAAGCAGTGCTCTGGCGTGCGGTTGAACTCCATCATCCCGATCCCGTCATACTAATGGCATTAGAAGTGCCATAATAAGATTTGGCAATGGGTTGGCAAATATATTATGGCATTTATAGTGCCAATTAGAGTGGAGGAGTAGTGGAGCGATGAAGCGTATTGGGATCGGCCTTGCAGTTATAGCGCTGCTGTTCGTTGCGGGAGCATTCCTGTTCCAGAAACAGATCGGCATGGGCCTGTTCGAACGCGCCGCTCAGCAACTGGTTGGGCGCAATAGTCTCGACGGACTGGATGATGGCTTGCACGTTGGCCTGTGCGGAACAGGCTCCCCGATGCCCAATCTCGACCGCGCCGGCCCTTGCAATGTGATCGTGGCGGGAGAGCAGGTCTTCATCGTCGACATAGGTGACGGTGCCAATGAAGTGCTCAACATCATGGGCTTCAATCCGGCCTATTTCGACGGACTGCTGCTGACCCATTTCCACTCCGACCATATTGATGGCATGGGCCCGCTGATGCTGTTCCATTGGACCCGCGGCAACAGCACAACCCCGTTCTCGGTCTATGGCCCGACCGGGGTCGAAACGGTGATCGAGGGCTTCAACGCCGCCTATGCCACCGACGACACCTATCGCATCGCGCATCACGGCGAAGAAGTGGTTCCGTCAACCGGCGGCGGCGCCAACCCGGTCCCGTTCGAAATGAGTGCCGATCAAGTCACCGTGCTCGAGCAGGATGGCCTCACCATCACCGCCTTCAATGTCGATCACCACCCTGTCCTGCCCGCTGTCGGCTATCGCTTCGATTACAAGGGCCGCTCGGTCTGCATAAGCGGCGACACCGCCAAATCTGCCCGGCTGGAGCGGGCTTGTGAGGGTGTCGACGTGCTCGTGCATGATGCCTTGCAGCCGGTGATGGTCCAGGAAATGCAGAAGGCGATGGAAGCGCGCGGCAACACGCTCGCCGCCAAGATTTTCTTCGATATTCAGGATTACCACGCATCTCCCGAACAGGCCGCCGAAAGCGCGCAGACTGCCGGGGCGAAGAAGCTGGTGCTGTCGCACTTGGTTCCACCGCTGCCGCTGGAATATCTCTATCCGGCTTTCCTCGGCGATGCCGAGAGCCGGTTTGATGGAGAGATCATCGTGGGGGAGGATGGCATGCTGTTCTCGCTTCCGCCCGACAGCGATACAATCGAGCAAACCAATCTGATGTGAGGGATTAGCCAATGTACACTCTCCATGGCGCGCTCGGCTCGCCCTATTCGATGAAGATGCGCGCGCTGCTGCGCTACCGCCGGATCACCCATGTCTGGTCGCATGGACCCAAAGCCAATGAGGCGCGGGCCAAGCTCGGCGCGCCGGTGATCCCGGTGCTCGAATACCCAGACGGAACGCTGGCCTATGATTCGACGCCCTTGGTCTATGATCTCGAGCAGCGGCACCAAGGCCGCTCGGTCATTCCCGAAGACCCTGCGACGGCCTTCCTCGCGCATCTGCTGGAGGATTTCGGCGATGAGTGGATGACCAAGGCAATGTTCGGATATCGCTGGCTGGAAGAGGTCGATCAGTTGCAAATGAGCCGCTGGCTCGCTTTCGATGCCTTCAAGGGCAGCGGTCTCGAGCAGATCACCAATTTCTCCGACGCCTTCCGCGAACGACAAGTCGGGCGGATGGGCCTGGTCGGCTGCACGCGCGAGAATTTCGCATTGATCGAAGCTTCGACCCGCCGCGTGCTGCAAGCGCTGGAGGATCATGTGGTCAACCAGCATTTCCTGTTCGGCTCTCGTCCGTCATTGGCCGAAGTCGGGCTCTATGCGCAGATCTCACAATTGGGAGTCGATCCGACCGCGCAGGCGATGATGCGGGCAGAATTCCCCTACACCTTCCGCTGGCTGTTCCATATCGACGACATGTCCGGGATCGACGGCGCATGGGACGCAGCGGATGCCGAGTTCAGCCCGGTGATCGGAGCGCTGCTGTCGGAAGTCGGCAAGGTCTATGTCCCCTTCCTGCTGGCCAATGCGGCGGCAGCCGAAGCGGGCGAGGAGAGCTTCCAGATCGAAGTCGATGGCCTCCCATACACTCAGGGTGTGTTCAAGTATCAGCTGAAATGTCTGCGCGATCTGCGCAATCGTTACGCGGGCCTGTCCAGCCAAGCGAAGGCGAAGATCGACCCGCTGCTTGAAACCCATCACTGCAAGGAATTCCTGACATGAGATACGCTGCCCCCCTCAGCGCCCTCGCCATGATCGCCGCCGTCGCCGCCGCTCCCGCCGCGGCAACAAGCTATGAAGAGGCGATGGCGCAGTTCGAAGCGCGCTTTGCCAAAGCCGATGCCAACAAGGACGGCAAACTCACCAAGCAGGAGGCCAAGGACGGCGAGATGACCCGGCTTTCGCGATTCTTTGGCATGGTCGACAGCGATGGCGATGGCTTTGTCACCAAGGCCCAGCTCAAGGCCCGGATCGACGAGCGTTACGACAAATAGCGATCCAGCCGCATATGCTTAATCGACTGTTCCCGTCTGCCATCGACAACACCTTTCCGGGCCATTGGATTGCCCGGTGGGTATTCTATGCGCTCACTGCGCTTACGCTTTGGCGCAGCCAGCATCACATCTTTGCAACTGATGGCGGAGCGCAGTCGATCGCGACAATTCCCCTCGATAGTTTCAGCGCGAGCGGGGCAGACGCAGTGGTCGGCGTCTTTGCGCTCTGGGGGCTGGCCCAACTCGGCATGGCCCTAATCATGCTGCTGGCCTGCATCCGTTACAAGGCTCTGATCCCCTTGCTCTGGCTGTTTATATTCTTTGAGTATGCTGGCCGCTTTGCGATCAGCCTCTACAAGCCAATTGAGACCATCGGCACCGCTCCTGGCGAGAATGGCAACATGGTGTTTCCCTTTGTTGCGCTGGCAATGTTAGCGCTGTCGGTTTGGTCGCCGAAGCCGTCGGGCTAGCGATCAAAGGGTTTGATCTTAATGTTGAGCTGTCCCTCAAGTCCGGCGTCACGGTGCACGGAGATCGCCTGATACTCTGGCGAGCGGATCATCGTCTGCATTGCTTCGAGCGAGGGATATTCTACCAGCGCGATCATATCCCAAGGCTCCTCAATCTGGCCAAGCATCAAACCGGTGACTTGCCCGCCGGTGATTTGTTTCGCGCCGGCTCGCTTGAGGCATTGCAGGACGGCCGCCGCATAGCGCATATAGGCCTGCCATCCGGGAAGATCGGCTTCTGAACCGTCTTTGTAGAGCGCAGTACTCCTGAACTTCAGCAGGTTGACCATCATGAAGGGACCATCCTCAGGCTGACCGAAGAATTCTTCGAGTTGCGCGGTGCTCGGTATCAATTCGTTGCTGACGTCCATCGGAAATTCTCCCTGAATTGCGATCAGTCTGCGCCTGCTGGTTGCGGAGTTGCGGTGTCGACCACGCGAAAGCCGATGTGGTCAGTGCCAAGATCGACTTCCTGATATTGCCGAGCTGCCGGGCGATAGCGCGCGCAATAATTGGCGGCGCACAGGAAGGATCCGCCCTTGATCGTGCGCACCGGAGCGCCGGGGCTTGGCTCGCTCGCGGTCCATTCCCAGACATTGCCGATCATATCGTGCAGCCCGAATGCATTGGCTTCAAAACAGCCGACTGGGGCGCGCGAAAGAAAGCCGTCCTGCCCGCTGTCGCGATGCGGGAAGACGCCCTGATAGTAATTTGCGCGCGGTGCGCTATCGGCCGCCTTCGGCTCGGGCAGAGCGGCTTCACCCGCGCTCGCGGCATATTCCCATTGCGCTTCGCTGGGCAGACTCATCCCCGCCCATTCGGCATAGGCCAGCGCATCGCCATAGGTGACCTGAACCACCGGATCGCTCTCCCGGCCCTCGATCGAACTTCCGGGGCCATTGGGCTGACGCCATTGTGCTCCGACCTGCCATGCCCACCAATTGGGATTGTCTTCACTTGGCACCCGGAACACGGCTGAGCCAGGCTCCAGCATCTCTGCCGGTGCTCCCGGCAAGGCCGGCGGATCACGCTCGGCCTCCGTCAGATATCCTGTCGCCGCGACGAACTCGGCGAATTGGGCGTTGGTGACCTCGGTCGAGGAAATCCAGAAGCCATTTAGTGAAACTTCGCGCGGTGGCCCCTCCTCGGGATACAGCGGGTCTTCGCCGAGCGTGAAGCTCCCGCCTTCGACCCAGACCATCGCCGGTTCAGCCGGGCCATCACAATCGGCCACTGCAGGAGCAAGATTGGATTCGGTCTCGGAGCATGCGCCCAGGGCCAACCCCGCCAGCAGGGTCACGCCCAGACGCATCATGCGGCCTGCCCGGCGCGCAGGATGATATCGCTAACCACTTCCTTGATCGCCGCGACAGTGTCCTTCTGCGACAGCTCCTCATCCTGACGTAGCAAGCGCCAGCTGTCGAAGCTGGTGGCGATCAGGATGCTGCGGCCGACCCTTGTATCGGTCTTGATCGGATCGGGTAGAATTGCATCGAGCATGCGTTTCTCCCCCTGATAATGCCGGCGATAATTCTCGCGCAAGAACTTGGATTTCTTGCGAGCCGGCTGGGTGGCCAAGCGGAACGGTGCGATCGCTTCATACAATTGCGCGCGCCTTTCGATCAGCTCGAACAGCATGTCCTTACATTGGTCCGATTTGTAGGGGGCCTCCATCACCGGCTGAAAAGCCCCGACCACGATCTCGTCGATCTCGCGAAAGATCGAATCCTTGTCGTCGAAATGGCGGAAGACCGAGCGCAGACCGACCCCGGCGTGTTTGGCAACCGCGGCCGCGCTAGGGTTGGGATCGCCGGCCGCGATCAAATCGCTCATCGCGGCGATAATCTTGCGCCGACTGGCAGCGCTGCGCGCGCGCCGACCGTCGGTGGAGGTGGGCTCCGCCGCCATCGCCCGCTGGATCACTTGTGCCGCTCTACTCATGGGTGCCCGTCCTAGTCGCTCTGCGGCTGCCTAGCCATTGCAACGTCGTTTGATTTCCGCAGCGACGAGCCAAAGTCGGTCCTGGCCCCAGACGCACAGATCTTTCTCGCCGTCTCCGCCGCTGAGGCGATAGCTTGGCACGCCCCACAGGCCGAGCTGTTCGGTCATCTCGAGCTGATTGCGCGCAGTCACCTCTTTCCAGCCATCGCTACCGAGGTGGGTCTGCGCTTCGCTCCAGTCGAGCCCGGCCTGCTCGACCGCTTGGCGCAACCCGGCCTTGCGATGGAGACCGACTCCTTCGGCAAAGGCCAGCCGCAATCCTGCCGAAAGCAACTCGATATCCTTGCCTTGCTCGCGCGCCCAGGGGAGCAGCGAATAGAGCGCGCGGGTGGGATCGCCGATTGGAGTCATCACCGGGCCGAAGCCGACGCCGAGATGCTCGGCTTCGCGCTTGGTGTCGAACATGATGTAATGCGCCTTCTCGCGCGTGGCAGGAACGCCGCGCATGATCATCGGCAAGACCGGCTTATGGTTGAGCTTGATTCCGCATTCGCGCGCCATCGCAATCGTGCGGTCATAGATGATCGCAGTGTAAGGCGAATTGAGCGAGGGGTAAAAGTCGAGCGTCAGTCCACTCGCGTCGATGCCGGCAACATCGATCTCCGGCCGCGGGCAGATGTAGGGCAGCGATGGATCCTTGCAGGCGCCGAGATCGCGCAGCCATTGTTCGAGATAGAACAGCCGATCGACCCCCCAGAACCACTCGCCACCGTAATAGAACATCGCTCCGGAATAATGCCCCAGCTCCGCCAGCCGCGCGCTGCCCGCATCGAGCTCAGCCTCGCTGGCGGGCCGATCATCCTTGGTGTTGAGCTCGGTCGGCCGGGTCAGCCCATAATGCGGCGCTATCAATTCAGCATCGCGCTTAGCCCAGGCATCGAGCTTCTCCAGCTCGGGCTGGTTCTTCCCGCCGCTGGCCCGGATTGTGTGGGTGACCAGCTCGATATCATAACGCTCGGCAAATCTTTCGAGCACTTGCCCGGCGAGATGCGAATAGGGATCATCGTGCTGATGGAAATATTCGACCCGATGGGGTTCGCCCGACTTGACCCTTGCGGCCTCAAACTTGGCCCGGCTTTTGGTCCGCGCCTTCTTGGAGGTGAAGCTGTCGACCCAGCGGCGCAGCAGATGGCGCAGCCAAAACGGCGGATCGGTCATCATCCGAGAGTTGGGATTGCGCGCGGGTTCGGGTTGCAAAGTCATCCTTCGCTGCCCTTCTTCCCGAATCGACCGATCACCAACAGACCGACGACGCCGAGCAGGATAAGGATCGCAGCGACAATCAGCCGCAATTGAGCGAAGGAAATCATCGGCCGAATGATCATCACCTCGGTGTGATCGAGCGAGAGGAATTTGTCGCCACTGCCAGCCTGCATAGCGGGGTCGAGCACCATGTCGATCATGTCGCGCAGCGAGCGATAGCGCACCACCGCCACGCGATCGACCTCAGCCCCGTAATCGCCCAGCATCAGGCCAGCGCGCCGTCCGACAAACACCGGATAGCCCCCGCGCTTGAACACCAGCGGCATCACCATGCTGGCATAGCGCTGATCTGCCGCCTCAGCCTCTTCGCCTTGCTTGAGCTGTTCGAGATTGACCGCGTAGAATTCCTTGCCGTCATCGCGCGGAATCATCTCGACCATATTGCGGATGAAGCTGCCTTCGCCTTCGACCGCCGGATCGTCACGCGAGATGCCGTAGGCTTCCTCCATCTGGCTCAGCAATTGCTCTCCTTCAGCCTCGCCGATCGGATCGCCATTGCCGCCATGCCAGACCCAGAAGATTGCGTAGATCAGCGCCAAAGCGCCGAGCCAGATCCATTTCGCTTTGGTCATATTTGGCTCCTCAATTTGGCCAATAGATGAATTCGTCGCCCTCTTCGAAAGTCTGCGCGAGGGTCTTGTCGATCATGATCGGATTGTCGGTGACCGGCGGGTAGAGCGTCGGCTTCCGCCCCTCTTGATGAGCATCCAGCAGCGCCCGCAACTCGGCCAGCTTGGCGGGATTGCTGGCTGCCAGATTGCTCTGCTCGGTCGGGTCATTGGCAAGGTCAAACAGCCAGGCGCGATCCTGCCGACCATTGACCTGCAATTTCCAGTCGCCGGCGCGCACGACCTGGTAATGCCCACTCTGCCAGTAGATCGCATTGTCGGGACGTTGAACCGCGCCCCTTCCCATTGCGATGGGGAGCAGATTGACGCCGTCGATCGCCACACCTTCGGGCAGGGGCGCCCCCGCTGCTGCTGCCAAGGTTGGCATGACGTCGATATGGGCCACTGGCGCGTCTAACGTCGTTCCCGCTGCAATCCGACGGGGCCATTTGACAAACATCGGAACTCTGATGCCCCCTTCGAAAAGGGTGATCTTCCAGCCGCGATAGGGTGCGTTGACCTCTGGCAGGCCAAGGTAGCCAGCTCCACCATTGTCACTCGAAAAGACTATGATCGTATTGTCTGCGAGACCTTCCGCCTCAAGCTTCTGCATGATCCGCCCAACGCTGCGATCAAGCGAGCGCACCATCGCAGCATAGACCCGCAATCGATGCGGCGTGATGTCGCCGACCGCCTCATAATCCTCACGGGTTGCTTGCAGAGGCGTGTGCACACCCCAATGCGCCAAATAGAGGAAGAACGGGCGGTTGCGGTTGGCCTCAATCACCTTGAGTGATTCATCGGTCCAGTAATCCGTCAGATAGCCGCCCGGTTCAAACCGCTCGCCGCCATTGAAGCTCGC
The DNA here is from genome assembly GCA_965249945.1 of Erythrobacter sp. Taxonomy (GTDB): domain Bacteria; phylum Pseudomonadota; class Alphaproteobacteria; order Sphingomonadales; family Sphingomonadaceae; genus Erythrobacter. The sequence goes on from OZ252258.1 coordinate 3,408,558, forward strand.
CGAATAGCGCATCGCCGCCCACAGAAAATGGTCAATCGGATCGAAGTCAAGCTTGGCATTGACGACTTCAGGATGGTCTTCAGGAAGGAACAGCCCGCTGTCCATCAGCAGGCTCTCGTCAAAGCCCTGATCATTGGGAGCGAACCCTGGCGAACGCCCAAGGTGCCACTTGCCGATATGGACGGTATGATAGCCGCGCAGCTGCAAGATCTCGGCGATGGTCACTTCGCTCGATGGAAGGCCCTGTTCCTCGTAAGGCATCTTGGTCGCCGCCAGTTCGGAATCATAGAAACCGGGCGGACTGTTCTCGACGATCTGTTCCCGGACAATGCTGATCGCGGGGGCCATTCCTTCGGGAGTTGGAGTGAACTCAAATCCCGTCCGGGTCGGATAGCGCCCGGTCATCAGCATCGCTCGAGAAGGCGCACACGTGCCTGTCCCCGCATAGGCCTGTGTGAACAATGCGCCTTCGGCGGCCAATTTGTCGATATTCGGTGTCGGAACCCGACCACCGGCAACACCCCCACCGAAGGTCGAGATGTCATTGATCCCGAGGTCGTCTGCCAGAATGAAGATGATGTTGGGCGGCTGTTCGCTCGGCTCCGAAGGGTCCTCTGCCGGACCTTCCTGCCAAGTGATCGTGCGGTTCTCTCCGACCTCAAGCTCCGCCTGATGGCTGATATAGGCCAACAACAAAGCGCCTCGGTTAAGGTAACCGATCACACCAAGCGCAACGGCAAACACCGCACATCCCAGGGCAATCTTCTGCCAGCGTTTCATTTGTCAGCGCTCCTCCCGATTGCGATCCAACTATTGGCATATATAGTGCCGATAGTAGAGTCAATCTGGGAGCAGGACAGCGGGTCCGGTCAGAGGCGGTATTCGCCCTTGTTTAGCTTGTCAGCGTGAGCGGCTTCGAAGGGAATGAAATTCTTGCTGCCCGGCTCGAGAAACCAAAGCGGATCGCTCACCTGATCGAGATCGAACCCTTCCTTGACCAGGTCGACCTTGCGGAACTTGAAGGTACCAGTGGTCTCGGCTTCGGGCTGAATCCGCACGAACAGTGGCACGGCATAGGGCGGCAATTGCTCGGACAGATGCGTGGCCAGCCCTTCCATCGCGAAGTCATTGCTGACCGTCATCGCCACCATTCCGGCGCGGCCTTCGGCCTGGGGCACTTCGACCCCGAAGACATTGGCCAGCTCGACCCCAGGATAGGTCGAGACGACGTCGGACACTTCATTGGTCGCGACATTCTCGCCCTTCCAGCGGAAAGTGTCGCCGATCCGGTCGATGAAATAGATATAATCGGCGGCATCGCGGCGGATCAGATCGCCGGTTCGGAACCAGCGATCGCCCTCCTCGAATACATTGGTGAGGATCTTGGCTTCGGTCGCCTTCTTGTCGTGATAGCCGCCAAAGTCCTCGCGGCTGCTGGTACCGATCCGCCCCAGCACTTCGCCCGGCTCATCCACTCCAGCGCGGACGCAGAAACCGTCGGGGCCGCGCACCGGTTGCTCCTCGACCACATCAAATTTGACAATCGCGGTGCCCATCTTGCGGCCAGCCCATTCGGGCAATTGCCCAATCGCGCCGATCGTCCCGTCGAGGTTGAAGAATGAGACATTGCCCTCGGTTGAGCCATAGAATTCGCGCATCTGACCGACGCCGAAACGCTCAACAAACGGCTTCCACACCTCGCCCCGCAATCCATTGCCAAAGCCCAGCTCGAGATTGTGCGCGCGCTGCTTGGGGTGATCCTCGGCATTGATCAGATAGCGGCACAGCTCGCCAATATAGACGAACTTGTTGGCGCCATAATCGGCCACGTCATCCCAGAAGCCCGAAACCGACAGCTTGCGCCGCAGGATCAGCGTAGCGCCATAGGTCAGCGGCCCGGCCAGCCCCATGCAGCCTCCGGTCATGTGGTAGAGCGGCAGGACATTGTAGACCCGGTCGTTCTCATTGATTTGCGCCAAGAACTTCGATGCCCGCGCGGTCATCCGCACCCGCATATGGGTGATCTTGGCCGCCTTGGGCAGGCCGGTTGTCCCCGACGTGTAGATGAACAGCGCGCTGTCGCCGCCGCGAACACCCGCCCGGATCGAGGGATCGGGCCGCGCGTCAGACTGAGCCGCCAGCGCCGCTTCGAAATCCTCGCCAGCCTTGGCGTCGAAATCCCACAGCCTCGGCGCATTGCTCAGCTCGGGCACAACAGCTTTGACTCGCTCAGCCTGCACGCCCGAGGCGATGATCGCATGGCTGTCGACAATCGAGATACAGTGCTGGAGGCCGGTGCCCTCGAGATTGGTGTTGATCAGCGCGGTGATCACCCCGACCTTGGCGAGGCCAAACCAGACCGCGGGAAAGTCAGGGCTGTTCTCAAGCACCATGGCCACGGCCTCGCCCGGCTTGAGTCCCTGTGACAAAGCCCAATGCGCAACCCGATTGGCGCGCGCATCAAACTCGGCATAGGTCATTTCTTCGCCTTCGAAGACGAAGGCGACCTTATCGGGATAACGATCGACAGTGGCTTCGAAATCATCCGCGATGGTTTCGGTGGAATCGGGTTGGAGGTCCTTCACCAACCGCAAGATATTGAACAGCCGCGCTCCAAAGACCGTATTGCGCCACAACCCACTCAGCATGCCTGCCACCCTATCTGAAAAGCGTTTGTCCCTCCGTCGATGAGCCTAAATGAACCGACGCTGGACTGCCAGAGAAACCGGCAGCCTTAATGCCGATTTTTGAGTATGCGTTGCCGGGGGGTGCGGTGCAGTCGGTCCGCGCGCGTCCGAGCACCACTCAGTTTTGATAGGATTAAAAGCATTTAATTACAAAAGCTTGACTCCAGCTTTCTTAGCCGCCAGCCATGGTGATTGAGAAAATGGAGGTCGCATTCCATGCCAAGGAAATCTCTGCTCGCGAGCGCTTCGCTCGCGACGGTACTCGCTGCTTATCAGGTGAGCGCGCAATCGAGCGCCAAAAGCTACAGCTATGACGCCTTGGGGCGACTGACTCAGATCGAGATCATTGGCGGTTCCGCGGACGGCGAGAACCGAGACTATTCCTATGATAATGTCAGCAATCGCACGCAGGTGAATGCAAGCAGGGATCCAGCAGAACCGACGCCAACGCCCCGAGAAGTGGGGGGGCAGTCGTGATGTTGGGGCGAATGATCTCAGCCGCTTTGGCTGTCGCTGCGTTCAGCCCGACGCTGGCCACAGCGCAAAGCGCGCCGTCGGATTTCACCTCGGCCACACGTTATGATGTGATGGGCCGGGTCGTGGGGACAATCGCGCCCGATCCCGATGGGTCCGGTGGCTCGCTCAAATATCTTGCCACCCGCACGAGCTATGATGCGCGCGGCAATGTCGAAATGGTAGAGACAGGGGAGCTGGCCAATTGGCAAAGCGAGTATGTCGTACCCTCGGCCTGGCCCGGTTTCACCGTCCACACTATCGCTGAAACCACCTATGACGCGCTCAACCGAAAGGTGACCGAGCGGGTCAAAGGCTCGGACAACGTCACGATAAGCCTGACCCAATATTCCTACGACAGCGACGGGCGGCTCGAATGCACCGCGCTGCGGATGAACCCGGCGCGCTACAACAATTTGCCCAGCAGCGCCTGCAGCCTCGGGGTGGAGGGTTCCGACGGCCCCGATCGTATCACCAAGACAATCTATGATGACGCCGGGCAAGTGCTGCAGATCCGCAAAGCACTCGGCACGTCGATCGAAATCGCCGATGTCACCTACACCTATAATGACAGCGGCCAGATCGAAGACCTTACCGATGCCAATGGCAACCGTGCTCAGCTGCGCTACGACGGGCACGATCGTCAGAACCGTTGGGTGTTCCCGTCCAAAACCGTCACTGGCCAGCTCAACGAGAGCGACTACGAGGCCTACACTTACGATGCGAACGGCAATCGCCTGACCCTCCGCAAGCGCGATGGCTCGGTGATCAACTACCAATACGATGCGCTCAACCGCATGACCAAGAAGGATCTGCCCAATTCGCGGCCAGAGCTTCACGCAAACCATCGGCGCGACGTCTATTACGGCTATGATCTGCGCGGGCTTCAGAGCTACGCACGCTTTCACAGCACCACCGGTGTCGGAGTTAGCTATAGCTATGATGGTTTCGGTCGTCTGGTCGACGAGACCCAGAACAGCGATGGCAACAGCAGGACCGTTTCCTCGCAATATGATGCCAATGGCAATCGCACCCGGGTGACCTATCCTGACACGGCCTACATCACCTATTCCTATGATGGATTGAACCGTTTCAACCGCGCGTGGTGGTGGAACCCGGCCAATGGCAGCACAGTCCGCTTTGCCGGCACCACCCACAACAGCCGAGGCCTGCTGGCGGGCATCGGCATCGCCAGCAGCGTCACCAATTACAGCTATGACTATGCCGGACGACTGGACTCGCTCGGGTTTGAGTTCAGCGGGACGTCCGCCGATGTCACTTGGGGCTTCACCCGCAACGCCGCCTCGCAAATTCTCGGCGAGAGTCAGAGCAATGATGACTACACCTGGGACGGCCATGTCAGCGTCACGCGGTCCTACACGGTCAATGGGCTCAACCAATACACCCAGGCTGGAAGTTCGACCTTTTGCTATGACGCCAATGGCAATCTCACCGCCGATGGCGCGCATGTCTATCTCTACGACTATGAAAATCGGCTGGTAGAAAAACGGGTTCAGACCAACACCAATTGCGATGCGCTGTCCTACACGGGCACACGGATCGCCAACTTGCATTACGATCCGACCGGGCGGCTCTATCAGCTCGGCGCCGGCGCGGTTCGCTTCCTTTACGATGGCGATGCGCTGGTCGCGGAATACAACACCGCCGGGACTATGCTGCGGCGCTATGCCCATGGTCCCAATCCCGGAGCGGATGATCCAATCGCCTGGTGGGAAGGCTCAGCCATGACCTGTCAGGGCACGCGCTTCCTCCATGCCGACCCGCGCGGAAGCATCGTCGCGTTGGCCGATTGCTGGGGCAATCGTCAGGTGGTCAACACCTATGACGAATATGGCATTCCCGACAGCGCGACCGGCTATGACATCGCGACCAAGGGGCGGTTCCGCTACACCGGCCAGACCTGGCTGCCCGATCTCGGCATGTATTACTACAAGGCCCGGATCTACTCGCCGACCCTCGGCCGGTTCATGCAGACCGACCCGATTGGGTACGAGGATCACTTCAACCTCTACGCCTACACCGGCAACGACCCGATCAATGCGGTCGATCCGAGTGGGTTGTGCGCGGACCAGGCATGCGTGGATTGGATGGAGCGGCAACGAGCTGAGAGTTTGCCCAAGGGAGAATTGGCGCAGCTCAAAGAAGCCTTGGGCACAGTGCTCGACAGAGCAAAGAATGGAGAGATGCCTACCCTTAAGGAGGGTGCTACCCTACTGGGTGCCATCTTCAATGTGGCCTCTGGCAGCAAAGGTCGAGCAGCAAAGTCAGCGACCAAAACTGCGGGCAAGGTCACTGCGACCAAGCCCTCAACGCTCTCTCCGGGTCCGAATGCAAGAGAATCGATACCGGCTCACCCTGGGCGTCCGACAGCTGCGGAGCAAAGAGAGATCAACAGAATCGGCGACGAGTATGGCTGCCACACCTGTAGTGCGACAGATTCAGGTCGTACGAGCGGAAACTGGACCGGAGATCACCAACCTGCCAATGCTCTAAATCCGCCAGGCGGCGAACAGCGCTTCTATCCGCACTGTGCCAGTTGTAGCGCTAGACAAGGCGCGGAGGTTAGGAACACGCTTAGAGAAAACCCGCCGCCCCTTCCGCGCCCACCGGAGTAGCAGAGTGAAATTCAGATTAGAGATCGCTTTGGAGCATGCCGTTGTATTCCTTTCAGATCCTTACTCAGACGGAGCCTCGCCTGAAGGAGTTGGAGATTCGGCAATCTCTGCAACCGAAGAGTGCATCGCGGTCCAGGTTCGATCTTACTTGGATGGCGGAGCAATCATAACCATCAGCTCGGAGGCCCCCACCCCTGATCCTGAGGCAGATTTCCAAGCTAGGATCAAATGCTCGCATAAGGTGATTTCGGTGAGCGACAGCAAGCGGTTTAGCTATGCCTTGATCCCGATGGGAGACGAAATCGCCCACATTGAAATATGGATGCCCGAACAAGAGAATGAAGGAATCTGGATCCGACTTTCTCCAATAGACGAATACTAGCCTAGGTTCATCTGTGCGAGGCGAGCCTTAGCAACTTTCACGCAGCCCAACAGAGAGCGACTGGAGCAGAACTCAGCCGCTACTCTCGGGAAATGCGGAAGCGGCTGGAAGAAGAATGAATGAACACGAGCGACAGCAGCGGCTTTGCGCCAAATGGGGTGCCAAATTCGTCCTAGTAGGATCCGCACAGAAAGCAGGGATTGCCCGCAACGTGTTCGACGGCACGCTTCCAATCAATGGGCTACGCCATTGGCCGACGGACGAGACATCCGGTTGGTATATTTGGGCAGGTGCCGAGCCGGAGCAGGGGGATGATTATTTTGAGCCAGTTCACATTTCACACCTGACAGCGACCAGGCCTGATATTGCTCAGTATCTTGGCCTTGCCCCGGGTTGGCGCTTCCAGGCGGCCCCAAACCATGAAGACGTGTGGTTCGACGCTTCTTTGTTGCAGGCAATCGGCTAGAGTCGTGATGGAAAAGCGTTATTCAGCTCCGTAGAGTTGTGGACCTATGAAGGCCAAACCCGACAGTCGCATCTTGGTCAGCTTGGTTGAGCGGGCCACAAACAGTGTGTTCTTTCAGACGATCCTCGATAGAGGATCTCTGGCCGGAACCGATTTTGTCGACGATTTGCTCGAAGGTTATGAGGTGTTTTTGACGGACAGCGAATTGGCCTCCGAACTGAAGCGTCTGGAGCTCAAAACTGTAAGCCACACCGAAATCTCGGAATTGCGATTTCGGTCGGTCGAGGATGATTATCAGCCACTTCTTGTGCCATCAGCTTCAGATCTTTTCTGCATGCTCCGTATCGGCAAACCCCTTTCTGCATTCTGCATGGCCGGCGCGGACGACGAAAAGATGGTGCTTGGGGGGCAGGACTTCGACCGGTTCGTGGCCGACGGGACAATTCTTAAGCGTGTCACCGACAAGAAACCGTTCAAGGGTGATGTCCAGCATATCCTGTTTTACCTACCGGGGAATGAATGGCGCGCTGACCTCTACGAGCACCTGATCGACCATCTCTATTCCGCATCGTGGTCACCATATCTGGAGAAGATCCAGTCCTTCCTACTGGGCTACAAAGACATCTCGCCCAATTGGATGGAAGAGTGTCTCGAGGAAGTGAAAAATCCTTAGATCGCTAAAGACATTCCCAATCGCTGTAAAACACGAGGACGGTCTCTTCTGGGCTGTGAGAGTCGACGAATTGACGGCCGTTTGCACCGCCCATGTTTCGCATCGACACGGTGCTCCTCAATTCAAGCCCGAGGTTGGGGTTGTGCCGATTCTGTCGCCAGTTCGCGATGAACAAGCTCTTGCCGCAGCTATTGCGAAGAGAGAATATCCGATCCTTCCCTACCGTGTACCTCTTTCGCTTGCCCTAAGGACGATCATAGAGAACGGAAAAGTTTCTGATGAGGTCCTGGACGACATTGCTAATCATCTCGATCGTTACACGATGTCCAAACAAGACGCGTTGAATCTGATCGAGCGGGGCGAAGACCGCCGATTTAAGAGCTATAAGGGTGTATTCGACGAGAGATTTGACACTTGGATCACAGATAAACTTCGAAGCGCATCCGCCTAGCCACAACACCCAATATCCCAAAAGCCCCTGAGATTGCGCCCCGCGGCGAAGTAAAACGAATTTTCCTACTCCCCCCTTACCCCATAAACCGCGCGCATGCCCACTTCACCGCTGCTGACCCCCAATTCACTCACTTACGGGTGGATTGCAGCGCGAGGCTATTTTTCCCACAATGACCCTGTTCCATGTGTTCCATCCAGCAGGATTTCACGGGGGCTTACCCTCGGCTTGGGCGCCCGATTCACGCCTCTAGGCGCGCTTGGCCTGGAGCGTGAAATAGATGATCAGACCAACCCCGATCATGCTCGGCCCGGCCCAGATCATCGGGTTGAACACTTCCTCCGGGATCATTCGGATCAGTCCAACCGAAAGGAAGGCGGTGTAGGCCGATATGCCCATGCCGATCAGCGCACGGAAGTGCTCTCCGACATAGGATTTGGGAGCCGGATCGCTGCCGCGCCAGACGAAGATTTCCTGCATCAGCATCGCGACCAGGCCGATCCCGGCAACCAGCACCATCAGCGGGTGCTCAACCCGAAAGCCGAAATAGCCGCACCACAGCGCGGAGAGGACCACCGCCGCCATCACGCCTTGGTAGCGCAGGCTGCGCAGCGGCAGGCGCGCGCGGCCATGCTTGACCACCGCGAGGCCATAATCAGCAAAACCGATTGTCAGCAGGCCGAGATAGAGCATCATCCAGCCGAACAGGCCGGCAAACAGCTCGCGATCCGTCACGGAGGGGATGCGGAACTCAGGCCCATAGAGCGAATAGAGCGCCATCACGATCGCGAGGAAGCCCGCGCCGATAAAGCCATAACAGGCGATCCGCCCCCATTTGCGATGAGTCTGAGCGCCCTTGGCTGTGGCAATTGGGACCCAGAAAGCGACCAGTCCGATGGTCCCGGCGATGACGTGCAAAACGACGAAGATCTCGAACAGATGCATCGCCGCAACCGTACAGTCTTTGCGAAAGGTGTAAATGACAGGAGCAATTGTCACTCAGGTTCGGTGAAGAACGCTGGCGAAAATCCGAGCGATTTCGTCCGATTTTCGGGCACTCTTACGGACCTCGCTCGTTACGTTCGAAACCATGCAACTTACCGTTCAAAAGGGTTCGGTCGATGATTGATAGGATTAGCGAAGCGCTCAAGGATTTCCTCAAGCAGGAGAGCGCGGGTGGGATTGTTCTGATCGCTGCGGCGGCCTTGGCTCTGGTGATTGCCAACAGCCCGGCGGCGGGGCTCTATTTCGGGACTTTGGAAACCAAGCTCAACGTGTCCTTTGGGGCGTTTGCGATCGACAAGCCACTGCTGCTGTGGATCAACGATGCGCTGATGGCGGTGTTCTTCTTCCTGATCGGGCTCGAAGTGAAGCGCGAAGTGCTGGAAGGGCAATTGTCGAGCCTCGACAAAGCCTCTCTGCCCCTGATCGCGGCGCTAGGCGGGATTGCGATTCCGGCGCTGATTTACATTGGCTTGAACTCGGGCACGCTGGAGAACGCGGCTGGCTGGGCGATCCCGGCGGCGACCGATATTGCCTTTGCATTGGGCGTGCTGTCATTGCTCGGACCGCGCGTGCCGGTGGCGCTCAAGGCTCTGCTGCTGGCGATTGCTGTGATCGATGACATTGCCGCGATTGCAATCATCGCGCTGTTCTATTCAGGCACGCTCGACACCGACATGCTGCTCGGCGCGGCGGTGACCTTCGGCCTGCTGATCGCGGTCAACCGGATGCGACTGTCGATGAGCATGCCCTATGTCCTGTTGACCGTGGTGATGTGGGTGTTCGTGCTCAAATCAGGTGTCCATGCGACCCTCGCCGGGGTGGCCGCTGCGATGACCGTGCCGATGGTGGCGCGCGATGGCAGCCGCCTGCTCGAGCATATGGAACATGGGCTGCACTATTGGGTCGCGTTCCTGATCATCCCGGTGTTCGGCTTTGCCAATGCCGGGGTCACCCTGATCGGGTTGTCGCCGACGGATCTGCTCGCGCCGCTGCCGCTCGGCATCGCTCTGGGGCTGTTGATCGGCAAGCAGGTCGGGATCTTCGGCTTCTCTTTCCTGGCGGTGAAGACCGGTCTGGCGAAGCTGCCCGAAGGAGTGAATTGGCGTCAGATCCACGGGCTTTCGCTGCTCGCGGCGATTGGCTTCACCATGAGCCTGTTCATTGGCAACCTCGCCTTTGCTAACGCTTCGCAGGTCGATGCGGTCAAGCTCGGCGTGCTGTCCGGCTCGCTGGTCGCAGCGCTGCTGGGCTTCTTCCTGCTCAAGCTGGCATTGCCGTCAGTGGAAGAAGCGGCGGACCTGTCAAAACCGCAATTGGCGGAGTGAGTTAGAGCCGCTAGAGGCCCGGGCATGAATCCGATTGAACACCGTGCCCGGGTGGGCGAAATCGAGCTGACTTACTTCGAATGGCCCGGAGCGCCGGGCAGTTCGGAGCCGCCCTTGCTGTTCGCGCATGCCACCGGATTTCACGCCCGCGTCTGGGATGCTGTGATCGAGCATTTCCCCGATCGGCGGGTGTTGTCGCTTGATCTCCATGGCCATGGGCGCAGCTCGGGAGAGCCGATCACGCATTGGCGGGTGATCATCGATGAAGTGCTCGAATTGCTGGATCAGCTTGACCTGCAAGGCGCGGTAGGGATCGGCCATTCGATGGGCGCGCATGTCCTGACTCAGGTGGCTTCGGAAAACCATACCGCCTTTGCGCAGCTGGTGCTGTTCGATCCGGTGATCCTCGACCCGGTGTTCTATCAGGCGCGCGAGGCGGTGGGAGAGCCGCACCCGACCGCGCGGCGCAAGCGTGACTTCGCTTCCGCCGAGGAGATGATTGCGCGGTTTGAGAGCCGCGATCCCTACAACACCTTCGAACGCCAGGTGTTTGAGGATTATTGCCGGTTTGGCCTGCTCCCGGCCGCGAACGGCGAGGGGATGGAACTGGCCTGCGCGCCCGAGATGGAAGCGAGCGTCTATTCCGCAAGCCGCTCCAACGCCGGGATCCACGAGTCCGCGCGCAAGGTCGATATCCCGGTGACAGTGGTGCGCGCCAAGGCGCTCGAGCAGATGGATTTCAAAAGCTCGCCAACCTGGCCCAAGCTGGCTGAGATTATGCCGCAGGGAACCGACCTCTACCGCCCTGACATGACCCATTTCCATCCCTTCCAGGACCCGCCCGACGCAGCACGGATAATCGCTGAGGCGATTGCGGGCTAACCTGCTTTTGACATTGCGCTTCATTGGCTTAGGCTGTGTCTGGGACGCGTTGTTGGGGACCAGCGATCACTATCGACAACAAGCCACCGCGCGTGGTTGGCCTGGCCAGCGCCACCCTGATCAACCTCAATGGAGCGGTCGGCGCCGGGATCTTTGCCTTGCCAGCGATGCTCTATGTAGGCGCTGGCAGCTATGCCCCGCTGGCCATCCTCGCCTTCGCTGCCTTCTATGCGAGCTTTATCGCGATCATCGCCAAGCTCTCCACCCTGTTCGAACAGTCGGGCGGGCCGCAACTCTATCTCCATCACGCCTTCGGAGAGATAGCCGGCTTTCAGGCGGGCTGGTTGACCGTGTGCGGGAATATGGCGGCGCGGGCGGCCAACTTCCACGTGATGGTGGCCTATCTCGCCGCGCTGTTCCCCGTCTTCGGCGGACCGATGGTCCAGCCGCTGACCGTCGTCGGCCTGATCCTGCTGTTCACCGCAATCAGCATTGCAGGAACCCGGCAAGCGATTGGCGCGCTGTGGGTCGGGACCGTTCTCAAGCTCGCTCCGCTGATGGTGCTATGCGTGGCGGGACTGTGGGCCAACGGCCTGCCAAGCGAGACCAGACTTCCGGACTTCAGCGAGTTCGAAGCCACGGCGCTAATCCTGGCCTATGCCTTTTCCGGGATGGCAGTCGCGCCGATTGCAGCTGGCGAGGTCAATAATCCGACCCAGACCCTGCGCCGGTCGATGTTCTGGAATCTGGCGATCGTCGCGCTGTTCTATGCCTTCATCCAATTCGCATTTCAGGCCATCAACCCTGAGGTGATCAATGCCGAAAGCTCGCTTTCGGCAGCGGGCGAAGCGGTGTTCGGATCCTTCGGTGTGGCGCTGATCAGCTTCGCCGCGATCTTCTCGATCGGCACCGGCCAGCTCAATTACTTCGTGGTGATGCCGCGCATCCTCTATGGGATGGGGCGGCGGGGATCGCTGCCGCGCATCTTCGCCTTCCTGTCGGATCGGCTCAAGACGCCGGTCGCGGCGATCTTGATCTATTCGGCGATCATCATCGGCCTCGCGCTGTCGGGCACATTCGCCACCCTCGCGGTTCTGACAGTCGCCGCCGATGTCCTGATCGGGCTGGCGATGTTGGCCGCGCTCTATCGCGTGTGGCGCAGTAATGATGGCGGCATCGCGGCCTCGATGGGGCCGCGCTGGATCGCGATCGGAGTGATAGGCCTGTTCTTCCTGGTCTGGCTCGGGCTGCAGATCCCGCTATCCGCCATAGCGGGAACCGCGGGCATGCTGCTGGCGGGATTGCTGCTCTATTGGCTCGCTCAGAGGGTGGATCACGAGCACGAGGAGATCCGTATCATCCAGCAGAACTGAGTGCCGTCGCCTCAGAGCGCGTCAGCCTCCCCCTCATCGAGCAGAAAGCCGTGATCCATCAGCGGGGCGCATTTGTCGGTCGCGGGCTTGATCGAGAGCACTTGCTCGACCGAATATTCCGCCGGGTACATGTCCATATGCCCGGTCGCCCCGATCCTCCGCCAACCGATGAAGCGGATCTCATAGGCGGTATAGGCCTCACACAATTCCTGATCCTCACGCACAAGCATGGTCGATCCGCCATTGCTTGTACGCATGACCAGCCAGCCCGAGGGATCACCCTTCTGCCCGGTCCAGCTTTCAGCGGTCTCGCCTTCGTAGAAAGCTGAGTTCTCGAAAGTCGAGACCCACACCCCGCTGAATTCCTGCTCGCGCTGAGAGAACAGAAAGGTGAGCAGCGCGATCACCAGCAGCAGGAAGAGCCCCAGGATCAGCTGAGCCAATCGACCCAGCCCGGACTTGGCTATCACGAATACATCCCCTTCTTGGGGCCAAGATAGCCGAACAGATAGGCCCCGACCTTGCGCATCTGGATCTCTTCCGAGCCCTCGGTGATGCGATAGCGCCGGTGGTGGCGATAGATATGTTCGAACGGCTTGTGCCGCGAATAGCCGATTCCGCCGTGGACCTGCATCGCCCGGTCAGCCGCTTCGCAGACCAGTCGGTTCGCCCAGTAATTGCACATCGAGACCTTGTCGGAGATCGTCTTCTCGATCTCCTTGTGCGGCATATTGTCCATTTCCCATGCGGTCTTGAAGATCAGCAGGCGCAGCATCTCGCATTGGGTGGCCAGCTCAACCAGCGGGAACTGGATCGCCTGATTTCGGGCGAGTTCCTCGCCAAAGGGCTTGCGCTCGCGGGCGTAGCGCACGCTCTCCTCGACGCAATAGGCCGCCGCGCCGCAGCTGCTCGCCGCCTGACGAATGCGGTTCTGGTGGACGAAGCTCTGCGCCAGAGCGAGGCCTTTGCCGTGCTCACCCAGCATCGCGGTCTCGGGCACCCAGACATTGTTGAGCGACAGCCGCGGATGGTCGGTCGGCATGTTGAAGGTCCACATCCATTCCTCGATCTCGAGACCTTCTGACGGATTGGGCACCAATAGGCAGGAAATTCCGCGCGCGTCGCCGGGTTCGCCCTCGGTCCGCGCGAACACCGCGCAATGCGAAGCGACATGCATGCCGGTGATCCACATCTTCTCACCGTCGATGCGATAGCCGGGCACGCCATTGCGGGTCTCTTTGACCGCCTTGGTTTCCATATGGGTGGCGTCAGAGCCATGGTGCGGCTCGGTCAGGCCGAACGAGACGCGGCGGGTGCGCTCAAACCCGCCGAGGATGAACTCCTCTTTCTGCGCTTCGGTGCCGAAGGTGTCGAACATCGCGACGAAGGGGAAATTGCCGACGATCGAATGCTCATTCTGCAGATCATTGTGCAGGCCCAGACCCTTCTTGGCGAAATGCTCACGGATCACCGCCATCCACAGGTTGGAGCCATCCTTGCCGCCGTATTGCTTGGGCGCCGAGAAGCGCCAATGCCCGGCCTTGTCGGCGCGGCGTGTGGCTTCGCGGAGCAATTCCTCCCATTCCTCACGCGGCAGGCCGCCAGCGTCCCAATTGGTCCGCGCATGCTCGCGGCGGTGGTCGAAGAAGCGGATATTGTCGTCCTGCTGCTCGAGCGGCTTGATCTCAGCCTTGATAAAGGCGTCAAGCTCAGCGAGGTAGTCCTGCAGGTCCTGCGGAATTGCGAAGTCCATCTCTTAATCCTCTCCGGTCCATTTCTTTCGCGCAACGGCGAGCGCGGGGTATTTGGGGGAATCCACTTCGACCTTTGCCAAGATCAACATGCGTAGTCGCGATAGGTAGCCAGGATGGCTAAGGCCTGTTTCGCCACGTAAAATCATTCCGGGGCGCTTTTCGTCAAAATGGGTGTAGTAAGCACCGTCAACAGTTTCGCGAGAAATTATGCCAAGAGCATTCTTTGCCACTGCCACTTGGAACTGATCGTGGGCGCTTAGCTTGGGTTTCAGATCAGATAGTAGCTCCAATATTGCCTGCATAATCTCGACGTCTGATGCCTCACCTTCCTCATGTTCTCTCGATGCGTCCAAATCGGATTGCGTTGAAAAATGTGACACGGACTTGAGCCTCTCGATAGGGGGCGCTTCCTCTTCCAGCAGCATGAGCAGATCGAGCTCCTGCTCGCTGGTCCGGCGCGAGATCACCACCCGCTCGAGCATCCGATCCTGACCGGTGCGCCAATGCTTGGCCATGCGCAGACAGCCGAGCGCCCACCACACGGTGCGATGGATCATCCAATAGCGGAACCTTTTGCGATCAACGGTCCGACCGCTCTCGGCTTCATAGGCGGCGAAATAGTCCTCGAGCGAACCGAGCCCAAGTGCGGGCCGATCGTAGCGCGCGAAGCGCCACACCGCCATGCAGCCAAAGGCAAGGTCCTCATGCGGATCGCCAAAATGCGCCAGCTCCCAATCCAGCACGCCGGTCAGGTGCGAATCCTGTGCGAGTAGATTGCCAAGCCGATAATCGCCATGGTTGAGCACAGGCTCGACTGGCTCAGGGCAATTGTCTTCCATCCATTTGAGGCCCAGAGCGATGATTGGGCGATCCCCGCCCGCCCCCTCAAATTGCTGCCGCAGATCGGCGATTGCCTCGCGGTATTGCATGGTCGGAATACCATCGGGCACATCAGCAGGCGTCAGCGAGTGAATCCGAGCGAGATCGCGCGCAGCCTCCTGCAACAGCGTCTGGGGATCCTCCATCGCGAGGATCTCTTTGGGATTGGGCGTGCCCGGCAGCGCGCGCATGACAAAGCCCGATCCGCTCCCGTCATCAAGCTGCAGCTCGGCCACCACTTCGGGCGCGGTCACCCCGCGCGCATGGGCGGCGCGGATCACACCGGCTTCGACATCATGCCCGTACGGGCGATCTTCCATGAATTCGAGGCTTGGAGCGCGCCGCAGCACATAGGCGCCACCACTCGCTTCGAACTGCCAGCTCTCCATAGTCGCCCCGCCGGTCAGCCGCATCAGCCCTTCCGGCGCACCAAGACCGACGCGGGCCAGTGCCTTCTCGAGACCAATCGCAAGCTCCGCCGGATCAATCATACGTCCAGCTTCCACGTCTCGCCGTCGCGCACGATCTTGCCGCCGGTCGGCTCGGCGAAATGTGTGCCCAGCATCAGCGCGCCCGAGGCTTCGAGCTCTTTCAGCAGCTTGAGCCGTGTCGCGGTCGATCCATCGCGGTCATGATCAGCCACGGTGGCCCAATCATGCCGTGCGATCTGGCAGGGATGGTGGAAGCTGTCGCCGGTGATCAGCGCCGCCTCACCCTGCGAGCTGACTTCGACGCAGACATGGCCCGGCGTATGCCCCGGGCTGGGGATCAGCTTGATCCCGGGCAAAGGCTCGCATGGTGGATCGACCAGCTCGGCCAGGCCTGCCGCCATGACCGGCTCGACTGATTGCTCATGCACGCATTTCTGGGTCGCCTGAAAACCCGCGCGATAGCGATCAAAGGCGCGCTCAAGGGTCTTGGGATCGACCGGCTCCTGCTCCGCCTCGGACTTCCAATATTCATACTCGGTCCGCGCAAACAGGTACCGCGCATTGGGAAAGGTCGGGACCCATTCGCCATCAACCAAGGTCGTGTTGAGCCCGACATGATCGAGATGGAGATGGGTGCAGAGCACCAGATCGACCGCCGCAGGATCGAACCCCGCAGCGCGAAAATTGTCGAGCAGGCCAAACAGTTTCTGATTCCAGGCCGGATCGCTCGGCAGATCCTTTTCATCGCCGACGCAGGTGTCGACCACCGCCAACTTGTCGCCCAGCTCGATCACGAAACATTGCACCAGGCCGAGCAGCCCACCCTTCTGATCGACGAAATAGGGCCGCAGCCACGGGATCTCGGCCACAGCCTCGGGCTTGGCCTTGGTGATGAGCCCGCTCATCTCCAATTTCTGTTCGATCACCGCCGTGATCCGCGCAGCGCCAATCTGCCAATGCGCCATCTCTTTCCCTCTCCGGTATTCGCTGACATGAGTGGCGGCGTTGTCGACCGACCGCAAGTCCCTCTAATGCCAGTAACAAGAAACCGAACCGCCATGAAAAAGCGTCATATCGCCCTCGCCGGACTGGGAATCATCGCCGCCACTGTGGGCACCGTCGCCTATGTCGCCAGCCCGACCGTGCACGAAGGCAATAGTGGTGAATCGCCCGAACTTGGCCGTATGGGTGAGTATACGGTTGGGACTGAATTGTTGCAGGTTCAGCTCTCCGACCGGGTGACTTTCAGCAAACTCGGCATCGCGACCGGGGGGACAGAGACCGAGACGCGCGCGCTGGACGTTCGGATCTACTATCCCGCGATTGCCCAGCAAGCCTCGGATCCGATAACCTATCGCCACACCATGCGCCCTCCCGGCATGGAACCGCTCAATCTGGAATTTGACGGGCAAGCGTTTGACGGAGCCACGCCGCTGCGCGAGGGTCAATTTCCGCTGGTCGTGATGTCGCATGGCTTCAATGGCTGGTCCACGCAGTTCAGCAATCTGGCCGAACACATCGCCAGCCACGGCTATGTCGTGGCATCGATCGATCATGCTGATCGGCCAATCGAAGGCATAACTGATTTTGTGCACTCCTTCGCTTATGTGCTCGCCAGCCGCTCGCTCGATCAACGGCAGGTCATCGCGCAATTGCTCGAATTTGTAGATGAAAAGGCCGAGGGTCCTTACGCTCTGATCGATCCCGAGCAGATTGCGCTGATCGGCTATTCGATGGGCGGTTATGGCGCATTGGCGACGGGAGGCGGCGATTATGACTACCAGTCCGAGACCTTTGGCTCGGTGCCCACAGATGCGTTGGAACCCGTACGAACCGCCGCCGCAGAGCAGAGCCCGGTCGACGCAATCATTGCGTTTGCACCATGGGGCGGTCAGCCCGACAATCGCGTGTGGAGCGCCGAAACGCTCGCCCAGGTATCAATCCCGGTGTTGTTGATCTCAGGCAGCCAGGACGACGTTTCCAACCATGCCGAGGGGGTAAGCTGGATCTTTGATCAGCTGACCGGGACGCAGCGCCATATGCTGGTGTTTCGCGAGGCACGGCACAATATTGTAGGCAATGCCTTCGAACTGCCCGCAGACGCCCCGTTTCGAGCAATTGAATTCCTGGCCGAGCCCGTCTGGCGCCAGGATCGGATCAATTCGATCAACCAGCATTTCGTAACCGCATTCCTGGACCTGACGCTCAAGGGCGACACCGACAAGGCCAGCTATCTTGATGTGCCGGTGTCGACTGCCAGCGACAGCCAATGGCCGGTTTCGACCGGTGAGCAACTCAATGGCAAGTTTGCGGGCGAGGCAGAGCCCGATCACTGGCGCGGGTTTCAAAGGCGCTGGGCCGTGGGACTGGAATTGCACGCGAAAGCCGCGGGAGAATAGCTGCGCGCAATGTAACGGCCGCCCGAGTTTCCCCGAGCGGCCGCCATGTTACGTCAGCTAAAGCGTATGGAAATCACTTAAGCCGGGACATTGTCCTTCTTGACCGTGATCACCTGCGGATAGGTGAATTCCTTGAGACCATCGAGACCGTATTCAGCGCCAAAGCCCGATTGCTTGTGGCCACCGAACGGGCTGAACGGCGACAGGTGCAGATACTCATTGACCCAGACTGTGCCGGTTTCGAGCTGCTCGGCAATCTCGACGCCCTTCTCAGGGTCAGCGGTCCAGACTGCGCCAGCCAAGCCATATTCGGAATTGTTGGCACGCTCGATGACTTCGTCCTCGCTCGAGAATTTCATCAGCGGCATGACCGGGCCGAACTGCTCCTCCGCGACGATCCGTGCATCTTCCGGCGGATTGTCCAGGATCGAGATCGGCACGTAATAGCCAGTGCCTGACGGATCAACGTCGCCGCCGGTCAGGAATTTGTAGCCATTGTCCTTGGCATCCTGGATCAGCTCAAGCACGCGATCATATTGCTTCTTGTTCTGAATCGGACCCACGCCAGTGCCCTGTTGCGAGCCGTCACCGACTTTCACATTCTTGGCATAGTCAGCGATCGCCGCGCTCAGCTCGTCATAGATATCCTCGTGGATATAGACGCGCTTGGCCGCGACGCAGATCTGACCGGCGTTAGAGAAGCTGGCCCAGAACAATTGCTCGGCAATCTTCTCAACATTGGCGTCGGGCAGCACGATCGAGGCGTCATTGCCGCCCAGCTCAAGCGTGATCCGTTTGAGGTCGGCGCTGGCGCCTTCCATGATCTTCTTGCCGGTTGCGGTTGAGCCGGTGAAGGTGATCTTGTCGATGTCTGGATGGCCAGTGATGAGCGGGCCAAGGCTGTCTTCGCCGGTGATGATGTTGACCGTCCCAGCAGGGACTTTGTCAGCGATCAGTTCAGCGATGCGGAGCGTGGTCAGCGGAGTGAATGGCGATGGCTTGAGAACGATCGTGCAGCCGCTCATCAGCGCCGGAATGATCTTTTGCACCGCCATCATGACCGGGAAGTTCCACGGCACGATGCCGCCTACAACACCCACAGGCACGCGGCGAGTACGGCTCAGCCGGGCGTCGCTGTCTTCATTGATGACATCTTCAAGCTTGAGCGTGGCTTGCGCGGCCGACATGCCAGCGGCGCCGTAAATCTCGCCCTTGGCTTGCTCATGCGGCTTGCCCTGCTCGCTGGTGAGAATACGATAGAGCTCTTCCGCATTTTCCTTGATCGCACCAGAGATCGCCATGCAAGTGGCCTGACGCTCTTCAAACGAAGTGTTCTTCCAGCTCTTGAAGGCGGCGCGTGCCGCAGCAACAGCCTTGTCGAGCTCGTCTGCCCCTGCGGACGGGACTTGGCCGATAATGTCTTCATTGGCCGGGTTGACGACATCGAGCCATTCGCCGGTCTCGATCATCTCGCCGTTGATCAGGTTTTTGTATTGGGTGACCATGTCTTCGCCTCTCTCGAATCTCTGGATGGGGTAGCTTCGCCAAGCAAAGTGGCCCTTAATCCAGCAAGTTTCAATCTAGAACTGATGTCGCGTTCTAAAGATTGCACTTCGTCGCTGCGCCTATCAGTTGCGCTATGCAACGACCGCCCTATGGAGGGCGGCAAAGAGGAGAACCCCCAATGTCCGATTCCCAGCCAGACATCGTCATCTATGGCAGCCCCGTTTCGCCTTTTGCTCGCAAAGTCATGGCCACCTGCCTGATCAAGGGCATCCCGTTCGAACTCGAAGCCGTCAACATTTTCGCCATGCCGGACTGGTTTCTGGAGATTTCTCCGATGCGGCGGATCCCGGTGATGCGCGATCGCTCAATTGCGAACGAGGGTCCCGATGGGACGATCGCCGACAGCTCGGCAATCTGCGCCTATCTCGAAAAGAAAGTGCCTGAGCCTGCGATCTATCCAGCCGAAGCCTATGCCCATGGCCGGGCGCTCGCGATCGAGGAATATGCTGATACCACGCTCGCCATGGCGGGCGGGATGGGGATCTTCCGCCCGATCTTCTTCTCGATCACGCAAGGCAAGGAGCCTGATCTGGAGACCGCCAAAGCGACTTGGGCCGAGAAGCTTCCGCCCGTTTTCGATTACCTTGAAGAGACGCTGGGTGACGGGGAATTCTTCGCCGGTGATGCGCTGTCGATCGCTGACATCGCGGTGACCGCCTGCTTCATGCAGATTCAGTTCGTCGCAAAAACTCCGCTCGACAATTGGCCCAATCTCGCAGCCTTCCTTGAGCGGATGCAGAAACATCCTGCCATCGCCGGTCCCTTTACCAAAGCGGAAGGGTTTGTGCGCAAAGCCTTGCCCGAGCCTTTCGATCTGACATAGGGCTAGGACAAACTGGGACTTCATCGACAGGATCACACCATGGCCAGCCCTTGGACAATTGGAATCATTGGCGGATCGGGCCTGTATGCGATCGATGGGCTTGAAGAGACGCAATGGATCTCGGTCGATTCGCCATGGGGCGAACCGTCGGATCAAATCCTGTGCGGAAAGATCGGCAATGTCCAAGTGCGGTTCCTGCCACGCCATGGCCGTGGCCACCCAATCTCTCCGACTGAACTCAACGCCCGCGCCAACATTGACGCATTGAAGCGCGCAGGCTGCACCGACATTATCGCGGTCTCCGCCGTCGGCTCGCTGCGCGAACAGATCGAGCCCGGCCGGTTTGCCGTGGTCGAGCAATTCATTGATAACACCAAAGGCCGTCCCTCGAGCTTCTTTGGCAGCGGCTTTGTCACACATGTCTCAATGGCCGATCCGGTCTGCCCAAGGCTTTCCGAAATGGCCGCCAAGGCGATCTCCAAATGCAAGGGCAAGGTTGCGGTCGGAGCGACCTATCTCGCGATGGAGGGGCCGCAATTCTCAACCCGCGCCGAAAGCCGGATGTATCGCGAATGGGGCGCCGACATCATCGGCATGACGGGCATGCCCGAAGCCAAGCTCGCCCGCGAAGCCGAGCTGCCCTATGCGCTGGTCGGGATGGTAACGGATTACGATTGCTGGCGCGACGGCGAAGCGGTCGATGTCGCGCAGGTGGTTGCTCAAATGCGGGCCAATGGAGAGTTGGCGCGCGATGCGATCGTACAGCTGATCAAATCCCTGCCCGCCAAGCGCGAGCCTTCGCCGATCGATACCGCTTTGGATGACGCGGTGATCACCGCGCCTGAGGAGCACGACCCGGATGTGATCGTCAAATTGGATGCGGTTGCGGGCCGGTTGCTCTCCTAGTTCCGACAGAGAGCGGATAGGCTCTTGATCCCGGATCGCGACAAGTCCAGATGGTATCAATTGAAACTGTTTGTAATGGTGTTTCATGCAGCCAATCCAACCGCTCGACCGCTCCGACCTGCGCCGCGCCTTCCGCGCCGATGAAGAAGCCTGCATTGCCGAGCGGCTTGAACAGGCCGGCCCGGCCAATCGGGTCCATGACGAAGCCGCTGCGACTGCTCAGCAATTGATCGAAGGCGCCCGCGCGCACAGCGCCGGAGGGATCGATGCTTTCCTCCAGCAATTCGGGCTCGATACCGAAGAAGGCATTGCGCTGATGTGCCTCGCCGAAGCGCTGCTGCGGGTACCCGATGCGGAGACCGCCGACCTGCTGATCAAGGACAAGATCGGCGCAATCGACTGGTCCGACCATTTGGGTGAAAGCTCTTCGACCTTCGTGAATGCGGCAACCTTTTCGCTGATGCTGACCGGCGAAGTGCTCGATCCGCCTGAGGAGCATCAGCGCGGCATGGGCTCGACCCTCAAGCGCACGATGAACCGCTTGGGCGAGCCAGTGATCCGGACCGCAACGCTGCAGGCGATGAAGATCCTCGGAGGTCAGTTTGTGTTCGGTCGCGACATCGATGAAGCGCTCAAGCGAGCCAAGCCCGAGCGCGCCAAGGGCTTGACCCATTCCTTCGACATGCTGGGCGAGGCGGCGATGACCTTCGCCGATGCTGAGCGCTACCGGCTGGCCTATGACAGCGCGCTTGAGCGCCTGGCGCAGGAGGCCTCAGGCGGCGTGGGCCCATCGCCGGGAATCTCGGTCAAGCTTTCCGCGCTGCATCCCAAATATGACTTCCTCCATGCTGACCAGGCGCGGGAGGATATCGTCCCGATCGTGCGAGCCCTGGCCGAAAAGGCACGCGATGCGAATATCCATTTCACGATTGATGCCGAAGAAGCCGAGCGGCTTGAGCTTTCGCTCGACATAATCGAGGCTCTGGTGGCTGATGACAGTCTGTTTGTGCGAGAGGATGGATCGCGCTGGGACGGCTTCGGTATGGCGCTGCAGGCCTATCAGAAGCGCGGCGTGCCTTTGTGCGACTGGGTTGCGAAGCTCGCGCGCCGGCATGGCCGCAAATTGTTCGTGCGTCTGGTCAAGGGAGCCTATTGGGACAGCGAGATCAAGCTCGCCCAGGTCGGCGGGCATGAGGATTATCCAGTCTTCACCCGCAAGCTGGCAACCGACGTTTCCTATCTCGCTTGCGCCGCCCGCCTGTTCGAGCATGTCGATGTGATCCACCCGGCCTTTGCGACCCACAACGCCTATACGATTGCGGCGATCAAGAGCATGGGAGCCGGCCGCGTGTTCGAATTCCAGCGGCTGCATGGCATGGGCGAAGAGGTCTATGACGCGCTGGCCAAGCTAGAGGGCAATCAGCCGACCCCGGTGCGGATCTATGCGCCGGTCGGCGGACATAAGGAATTGCTGGCCTATCTGGTCCGGCGCCTGCTCGAAAACGGCGCCAACACCAGCTTCGTCAACCGCATGGGTGACGCCGATATTCCAGCTGAGGAACTGGTCGGCAATCCGATCACCGAATTGAGCGAGCTGGATCCACGGCGCAATCCCTCGATTCCGCTTCCCTGCGACATCTTCGGCAATCGCGTGAACAGCGCGGGCACTGATCTGGCCGATCCCCTGGTGATGCAAAGCTTGGATGCGAAGCTCGAGACTTTGGCGCAGCAAACATGGACGGCAGAGCCAACCTTCGCGGCGAGCTCGACAGGCCCTCAAGTTGCCATCACTTCGCCCTACGATGGGTCACAATCGGTCGGCACGATGCGCGAAGCGACAGCCGAGGACGTCTCAGAAGCGATCGCCCGCGCCCAAGCGATCCAGCCGGGCTGGGATCGCTTGGGCGGAGAGAAACGCGCTGTGTTGCTCGAAGAGGCCGCCAATCTGTTTGAAGCGCGCACCGCAGAATTCCTTTCGCTGTGTCAGCGCGAAGCCGGAAAGACTCTGCCCGATGCGGTGCTCGAACTGCGCGAGGCGGTCGACTTCTTGCGTTATTATGCGGGTGAGGCGCGCCGGCAATTTGGCGAGCCCACCAGACTGCCTGGCCCAACCGGCGAAGAGAATCTCCTGCGCATGCATGGGCGCGGCGTGTTCGCCACAATCGCCCCATGGAATTTCCCGCTGGCGATTTTCATCGGCATGGCCTCGGCCGCGCTGGCCGCAGGCAACAGCGTGATCGCCAAGCCGGCCGAGCAGACTCCGTTGATCGCGGCGCTGGCGATCAAGCTGTGCCACACAGCTGGCATTCCGCAAGAAGCGCTGCAATTGCTACCCGGTGGCGGCGAGGTCGGTCAGATGATCACCTCAGACCCGCGTCTGGCCGGGGTCGCCTTTACCGGCTCGACTGAGACCGCGCGCGCGATCAATCGCAGCCTCGCCAACCGCGACGGACCAATCGCGACCTTGATCGCTGAGACTGGCGGACAGAATGCGATGATCCTCGATTCCTCCGCTTTGCCTGAACAGGTGGTGCGTGATGTGTTGACCAGCTCGTTCCAGAGCGCAGGCCAGCGCTGCTCTGCCTTGCGCGTGCTCTGTCTCCAGGAAGATGTCGCGGATGACATGCTCGCAATGATCCGCGGCGGGTTCGAAGCGCTGATGATTGGCGATCCGACCCATCTCGCCAGCGATGTCGGCCCGGTGATCGATCACGAAGCGCAGGCTGCGCTCAACACACATATTGATTGGGCCAGATCAGCGGGTCACCCCGTGTGGCAGCGCGAGCTGCCGGAAGAATGTGTTTCCGGCACCTATGTCGCCCCCACCATCATAGAGCTGCCATCGATCAGCGCTCTCACCCGTGAGAATTTCGGGCCGATCCTGCATGTCGTGCGGTTCGAGGCCGATCAGCTTGGTTCGGTGGTCGAGGAGATCAATGCCACCGGCTTTGGCCTGACGCTTGGATTGCACAGCCGGATTGCAGCGACCCGCGAATTTGTCGAGGCGCATGCGACCGTCGGCAATTTCTACGTCAATCGCAATCAGATCGGCGCAGTGGTCGAAAGCCAGCCATTCGGCGGCGAAGGCCTGTCAGGCACCGGCCCCAAGGCCGGCGGCCCGCATTATCTCGCGCGGTTTGCGACCGAGCGGGTGACCTGTGTCGACACCACGGCAGCCGGAGGCAATGCCAGCCTTCTGGCGAGCTAATCCGCTTGCGAGAGGAAAGCTTTGCGCGCTAAGCAGAGCGCTATGCGACGTATTCTCTCCCTCTGCCTAGCTCTCATCGCCTTTGGCTGGTCAGGGCCGGCGCTGGCGGATGTTCAGATTCACTTCCACAGCTTCAATGGTTCGGTGCTGTTTGGGCGCTATCCCCACACTTTCATCGTGATGGAAGGTGAGCTCGAAAGCACTGGCGAAGTGATCAATGAGAACTTCGGCTTCTCAGCACGCAAGGTCACCACCAAGATTCTCAGCGGCCCGGTCGAGCATATGGTGCTGGCTGAGACCGAAAAAACGATCAAGAAGACCAACCGACATTTCACGCTCAATCTGACCGATGAGCAATATCTGCAGATCAAGGATGAAGTGCTCGCGTGGAAGAATGCGCCCGGCAAATATTATGATCTGGAAACGCGCAATTGCATCCACTTCGTCGGGCGCATGGCGGAGCTGCTGGGCCTGACGGTTGAGTATCCCGACAATATGCTGCGGCGCCCCAAGAAGTGGCTCAACCACATCACCGAGCTCAACCCGCAATTGGGTGCCGAGCGGATCTGACGCACTTCGGGCGGCTAGCCTCCCTGTAATTCAGCGATCCGCTGTTCGACCAGAGTGTCACCTCCGACCGCGCGAACATATTGCTGGTACTCTGACAGCGCCATTGTGCGATTGCCCAGTTCATCCTCGATCTGAGCAGACAGCAGAGTGAATTCATCATTGCCGCGGAACGTCGGTCTGGCCTTCTCGAGGGCCAGTCGCGCGCCATCCAGATCGCCTTCAACCAGCGACAAACGGGCATTCTTCCACTGCAAGAGCGGATCATCAGGATGCGCGACCAGCGCCGGCTTTAGCGTCTTTCGGGCAGCATCTACCTGCCCAAGATCTAGTTGAAGACCCACGACATTGGCTGCCGGGATCGGATGCCCGGGCCGCAATTCAGCTGCTTCGGAATAGTGCGCGAGAGCTCCATCGAGATCATCGCGGGCAATAGCGAGCTGACCCTGGAGCAAGCGAACATCGAAATTCGAAGGATCGCCTTCCAACGCGCGATCCGCGTAAGCCTCGGCTTCTTCGGCGAGATCGAGATCAAGCAATTGCCTGCCCGCAAGGTAGTTGAGATCGACACTGTCGGGGAAGGAATCGAGCGCGACATCCATTCCCGATGCAAAGGCTTCGTCAGCGTCGAGCTCGTATAGCGCCCAGAGAACCATTCTGAGGTCCTGCTCTGCGAGCTCTGCCGGATCTGACTCGGCGTAGAGTTCCAGCGCATCTTCGAACCGTTCCTGCAAGATCAGAGCATGGGCGGTCGCGATCCGGCGAGCGTCGTCATCCATATCCTGCGAAGCGACCTTCTCGATCGAGGCCAATGCCGAATGCCCGTCGCCGATCGCCAGCTTCAGCTGGGAGCGGATCAGATAGGTTTCGCTGTTCTCTGCCCCGCGGGTGAAGATCTCAGCCAGATGCGCTTGGGCCTGGCGAAATTTACCTTGCTCAAGCGCATCGGCAGCAGAGGCGTTGGTAGCATCTTCAGGGACAGCGCAAGCGCTGGCAAGCACCGCCAGCGAGGCGGCCAGAAGGCCGGAGGATTTGATCTTGGTCAGCATGGCGTTAGCCATACCGATCAAACGTAAAAATTGGTTTGAAATGGCGCAGAGAAAAGGGGCGGCAGACCAAGTCCACCGCCCCTCAATCTGTTGCACACTGCCGCGCTCGTTACCGAGCGGTTGGCAGCGTCAGGCTTACGCCTGCTTTTTCTTTTTCTTGAGCAGCTTGCGTCCGCCCAAGGCAGCTGCTGCGCCAGCGCCGAACAGCAGAACACCGCCTGGTGCTGGTACCGGGGTACCGCCGCTCGAAGATGATGTGCTTGAACCGCCGCTAGTGCTGGTGCTTGAGCTAGAGCTAGTGCTCGAAGAGGTGCTCGTGCTTGAGCTGGTGCTTGAACCGCCCGATGAGGTCGAGGTGCTCGAGCTCTTCGACGATTTGCTGCTCTTCGAAGACTTCGAGCTTTTGGTCGACTTGGTCGATTTCGAGAAGGTACCGCTCTTGGTCGACTTACAGAAGATGAAGCAGCTCTTGCTGGTCTTCGTGCTCTTGCTGAACCAGAATGCGTTCGCTTCTGTTGGAGCGGTGGCCGCAACTCCGGTGGTAGCCAGAGAAACGCCAATCACTGCCGCTTTGGTCATCTTGATGTACTGCATCATAGCCCCTTGGTTTTGTGTTGAGGGTCGATTGACACAAAATGGCTTGTTTGTGGGAACGCCATAAGGCGCGTCCCACAATGGTGCAGGTTGGCCAACCAAAGCTAACGGTCGGCAGGCACGCTATCAGTCCTGCCAGATACCGATGATGTGACCGAGTGGCGTCATCTGAGTGGATGCAAACTCGTCAAACTGTTCGGCGGCATCCGGATCGGGGAAGTAGTTGCCACTGATGGAGACGCGCTTTTCCGTGCTCATATTGCGCTTGGTGTAGTGCGGCGCATAGGACGGAAAAATAACGAGATTGCCGACCTCTGGATCGATCTCGAACATATTGCGGCGGGCAACCGCATCCATTGCGAAGACCAGCGAGCCGCTGTTGTGCGGATAGTTTGAATAATAGACCCATGACAGGCCGTCAGGCCAACCGTGGCGAATATGGGTGTGATAGTCGGTGTTCTGGCCGGGGTTGAGGATATGCCCCCATGACTCCGCCTCATCAAACTTCTCGAAATGCGGGTTGAGCGTCCGGACAAAGCCATCGATCCGGCCAAGCAGTTTAGCCACCTCAGGGTGCTCATAGGGCAGCAGCGAATCTTCGGACTTAGTATCACCGACTTCTTCGCAACGGCGCTCATCCTCTTTTGCCACCACGGCCTGCGTGATCGCGTCATTGTCGAGGTCCTTGCCGATCGGAACCACAAGGTGGCCAATCGTCAGCATTGGCGCGAAATAGGCGAATGGATCCTCCGCGATCGGAGTTACGGTCGACATGTCGGGAACGAAGGCTTTGCCCAAGGTCCTGCTCCTGTTCGAGAAGTAGAGTTCCTGCGCTGTTAACCACGGCGACTTAAATTTGCGTGAAGGTGGGGTGCGTTGGCCAAGGTTGTGCTGAGGAATGGGTCGGGTCAGAGACCAAGACTCTTTCGGATAAATCATCGTGCTGGCTTGCGGAGTCTCGCGCCATCCGGAATCTGTCTCGCATGGCGATTCTTTCAGACAAGTGGATCCGAGACAAAGCGACCAATGAGGGGATGATCGAACCCTTTGTTGAGGCGCAGCGGCGCGAGGACTGTATCTCCTACGGGCTGTCTTCGTTCGGCTATGACGCGCGGGTCGCGCCCGAGTTCAAGATCTTCACCAATGTCGATTCCAGCACGGTCGATCCCAAGCAATTTGATCCCAAGAATTTCGTCGATCGTGAGACCGATGTCTGCATCATCCCACCCAATTCCTTCGCGCTGGCGCGGACGGTAGAATATTTCCGTATTCCGGAAGACGTGCTGGTGATCTGCCTCGGCAAATCGACCTATGCCCGCTGCGGGATCATCGTCAATGTGACCCCGCTCGAGCCCGGTTGGGAAGGTCATGTGACTCTGGAATTCTCCAACACCACCCCGCTTCCGGCAAAGATCTACGCCAACGAAGGGGCGTGCCAGTTTCTGTTCCTGCAAGGCAATGAGCGGCCCGAGGTGACCTATGCTGACCGGGCTGGCAAATATATGGGACAGCGCGGAGTGACCTTGCCGCGTTTGTGAGTTTGGCTCGCTAGCGCTCGCGGCCCTTGCCACCCTCGCCCTCCACCCTACCACCCGGATGGTAACCCGGTAGGCTCCGGGTGGTAGGGTGGAGGGCGAGGGTGGCAAGGCCAAAAGCGAAGGCTAAAAAACCTAAAGGGAGAAACAATGTCTGTCGTGAATTTTCCCTTCTGGCGCGTCGTTCCCGGTGAGAGCGGCGCTTCGAGCGCTTACGATCTCCACGTCATGCAAGCGGCGACTGTTGGGCCCGAGGGCGCTGGGCACATTATGGGCGGAGTCGCCATGGGCGCCCTGATCGATGCAATGGAGCTCGAAAGCGAGCTGCCGCTGCTGTTTGCCCAAGTGCAATTCCTCAGCCCCACACAACATGCCGAGATACTCAGCATACATTGTGAGCAATGCGGTGGCGGGCAGTCGGTCGCGCAATATGCAGCTTCGGCAAGTGTCAATGGCCGTCCGACCCACCGGGCCAGCGCCGCGCTGGGGGCACGCGAACCGTCTGAGCCTGTGCAATTCCTTCAGATGCCCGAAGTTCCAGGTCCGGAGCAATGCATCAGCATGGAGCGCGAGTTCGGTGTCCCTGGTGATCTGCTCGATCAGTATGACCTTCGTGTAGCGGATGAGAACAATGACGCCGGGACCCGGGCAATCTGGACTCGAAGCTATGCTGGTCTTCCGGTCGACGCCGGATGGCTTGCGATCATCTCTGATCTGTTTCTCGGCTCGCATCCGCGATCGATCGGCCCTGGCTCATCCAGTCTCGATGCGATGCTCCGCTTTGTTCAAGGCGCAGAGCCGGGCTGGGTGCTGTCCGTGACAGAGTTTGCCAATTTCGGACGCGGAGTGGTGCATGGATCGGCCCGCCATTTCAGCGAAGATGGCAAATTGCTGGCGATTTCCAGCCAGACCGGCGTTCTGCCACGAGTGCCTCTGGCGGAGATGATGGCATGACCGGACCCCTGTTCGATCAATGGCGAGCCCGCTCACCGCACTATGACGACACCCACGAGGCGGTGACAGACTCGGTTCGCACCTTTGTGAGCCGCGAGATCATGCCGCATGTCGATGAATGGGAGAGCGCAGGCGAGCTGCCGCGTGATCTCCATCGCAAGGCCTCCGAGGCGGGGTTGATCGGGTTAGGCTATCCGACTGAGTATGGCGGCAGCGGGGAGGATTTCGACATCTTCCACTCGCTGGTCCAATCGGAAGAATTGTGCCGCCCCGGCGCGGGCGGGATCCCCGCGTCCTTGATGACTCACGGGATTGGCTTGCCACCGATCCTGGCGATGGGCAGTGAAGAGCTCAAACAGAGGATCGCGCCCGATGTGCTGGCCGGTGACAAGATCATCTGCCTCGGCATCACCGAGCCGGGTGGAGGGTCGGACGTCGCCAATCTGCGCACCAAGGCCGAGCGCAATGGCGATCGCTATGTCGTCAATGGCGCCAAGACGCTGATCACCTCAGGCATGCGCGCCGATTATATCACTTTGGCGGTCCGCACCGGCGATACCGGCCTCGGCGGAGTTTCGCTGCTGCTGGTCGAAACCGATCGTGAAGGCGTCAGCCGGACGAGGCTCGACAAGATGGGGTGGCATGCTTCCGACACGGCAACGATCCATTTCTATAATGTCGAGGTACCGCTCGACAATCTGATCGGGCCCGAGAATCAGGGCTTCGGCGGGATCATGCGTAATTTCAATGGCGAGCGCCTGGGCATGGCGCAGCAGGCCGCCGCCTATGCCAGAGTGTGCTTTGAAGACGCGCTCGACTGGGCGCGCGAGCGTGAGACCTTCGGTCGACCGCTGGTGACCCGGCAGGCGATCCGCCACAAACTCGCGCGGATGCTGCAGATGATTCAGGCCAGCCAGGCGATGATCGACCACGCCGCCTGGACCGTGAAGAACGATTGCGCGGCACCGGGCGACTTCGCTCTGCTCAAGACCCAGGCCACTCAGACGATGGAATATTGCGCGCGCGAGGCCTGCCAGATCCTCGGCGGCGCCAGCTTCGTTCGCGGCTCACGGGTCGAGCGGATCTATCGCGAAGTGCGGGTGATGGCGATTGGCGGTGGCTCGGAAGAGATCATGTACGACCTCGCCAGCCGCCAGTTTGGATTCTAACGCTGGTTCTTGCACTGGTTCTAGCACTGGGCCTCACGGTCGGAACCCAACACGCCGTAACGTCTTTGACTCTCTGACACGCCGCGCCCATGCAGGCGGACAAAGGAGAGCATTGATCATGGCTGACACCGAATTCGACATCATCGTCTATGGCGCCACCGGCTACACCGGCCGCTTGGTCGCCGAATATCTCGACCAACATTATGGCAGCAGCGATAATGCCCCAAGATGGGCGATGGCGGGCCGCAGTCAGGACAAACTCGAAGCGGTTCGCGATGAAATTGGCGCGCCGACGGATACACCACTGGTGGTCGCTAATGCTGATGACCCGGCCGATCTCGAAGCGATGTGCAACCGCACCAAGGTCGTGATCACGACGGTCGGCCCCTATCAGCTCTATGGTGACAATCTGGTCGCGGCCTGCGTCAAGACCGGGACCGATTACACCGATCTGTGCGGCGAGCCGGCCTGGATGGCGGAAAAGATCGCCGAGCACCACGACGCGGCCAAGGCCAGCGGCGCGCGGATCTGCTTCTCCAGCGGGTTCGATTCAATCCCGTTCGATCTTGGCGTGCTGATGACGCAAAAGGCCGCCAAGGAACGCTTCGGCGCGCCTTCGCCCAAGATCCGGGGCCGGGTCCGCGCGATGGCGGGGACCTTCTCTGGCGGCACGGCGGCGAGCCTTGGCGCAACCATGAAGGCCGCTGCCAAGAACCCGTCGATCATCAACACTCTGCGCAACCCGTTTGCGCTCGCGCCAGGTTTTGACGGGCCGAGCCAGCCGACCGGCATGGTCCCGCAATATGAGCAGGATCTAGGCAAATGGTCAGCGCCCTTCGTGATGGCTCCGATCAACACCAAGAATGTCCATCGCACCAATTTCCTGCTGGGCCACCCCTATGGGGAGGACTTCCAATATGACGAGATGGTGCTGACCAGCCCGGGCGAGGCAGGCAAGAAGATGGCTGAAGCCGCGGTCGAGATGATGAAGAATCCATTCGGTGCCAAGCCGCCGGCTCCGGGTGAAGGGCCGAGCAAGGAAGAGCGTGAGAACGGCCATTACGACATCCTGTTTGTCGCCGACGGCCCCGATGGCGAGTCGCTGCAGCTGGGCGTCAAAGGCAAATATGATCCCGGCTATGGCTCAACCAGCCGGATGATCGCTGAGACCAGCATCGCCCTGCTTTCGAGCGACGCTGAAGGCGGCGTGGGCACGCCCGGATCCTTCCTCGGCGAGGCATTGGTCGATCGGCTGCAGGAGCATGCCGAGATCCAGTTCGCGGTCGAGAACTAGGGCGCTTCGCCAGACACCGAACAGGGAATGCGAGTGGCGACTAGCTTGAAAGTCGGTTGCCACTCCCCTGCCTCGTCTTGTTTGTACTGAATGCGCTCCCAGTTGTCGGCATCAAGCCGCTCGAACGTTGCCTTGAAGTCGGCGCGTTCGGGATAGATCTGCCACATCGTCAGCACCCCGTCCTTCATCCCGGCGCGCAGATCCTGCACCTGGCGGCCCAATGTATGGACCCAGGTCATGTCCCATTCGCCGGCTTCTTCGTCCCACATGCGAATGTTGATGCCGCGGCCGGTATTGGGCTCATAACCAGAGTCGCGATCAAACCATTCGTCAGCGATCGCCATCCCGCCCAGCGTGTAATAGCCATTCCAGCGCGCGGGCGCGCCGGGACGCGGCGGCGACCAAGCCGTGCCCAGCCATTGGTGGGCTGAGATGGTGTAATCGCCGATCAGAAAATCGAACTGGGCGAGCTCTTCGGGCGCTTCAGGATGCGGCGTTCCATAGTCACAGATGGGCGGCGCCAAGGCCGGTCCGTCGGATGCCGCCAGGCCTGTCGGCAGGGCAAGCGCAAACGCGCATAGCGAAATTTTCTTGATCATGACTGGTAGACCTCCCCTCACGGAAGGCTACCAGCCCGATCGCGTCAAACCCAATGCTCCGATCGAGCGGACTCGACCCTTGATCGGGTCAGATCAGTAACTCACCCGAACGCTCGCCTTGAAGTTGCGGCCAGCAAGCGGGACGAAGTCCTTGGTAAAGCTTGAGTGGCGACGGCCTTCGACGTCGAACACATTGTCCGCTGAGAGCAGGACAGTGATGTCGTCATCACCCGAGATCGGGCGCCAAGCCAGTTCGAAATTGACGAAGATGAAATCTTCGGTGCGGGTTTCAAACGCTGCAATCTCGTCCTGCTCGCCGAACCATTGCAGCTCGCCGCGCAGGTCAAAGCTGTTGGTCTGCAGTTCCAGCGCGCCAAGCAACTCAAGCGGCGGAATCCGCGGAACATTGGTGCCATCGTCAAGCTCAGCCTCAATATGGGTGACGCGGGCATCCGCAATCACATCCAGGCCGTCGCTCTCGTAAAGCGGCACCTGCGCTTCGGCTTCGATCCCAAAATAGCTCGCATCCTGCTGCAGGAACTGGAACACGGGCAATTCGTCTTCCTCGGCCCCGGTCGGGTTGAGGTAGATGAAATTGTCGAACCATTGCTGGTAGATCGAGACGCTGAAAGTGCCGGGACCCAGTGCACCACGGGCAAAGGCTTCGATGCCCCATGCACTCTCGGTGTCGAGGGTGGGATCGCCAATTTCGAAGGCCTGGGTCGCGATATGCGGACCATCGGCAAACAGCTCTTCCCCGCCCGGAGCCCGCTGAGCACGCGAGACAGTAAGGCCGTAGCGGACCGATTCATCACCCGGAGCGAAGACCAATGAGGCTGCGCCCGAGAACAGATCAAAATCGCGCTCGAGCCCGAGCGTTTCGGATTCAACATCCACCAGCTCAAACCGCGCCGCGCCTTCCAATTGGACACCGCCACCGAGGTCGAATTCCTGCAGCGCAAAGATCGCAATCTGATTGGTCTGGTTGGGCGGAACGAAGGCTTCGGCACCAATCGCTGAGAAGTCGCGCGAAGTGTATTGCAGGCCGAAAGCGCCGCCCTGCTGCTGGATCAATTCGAGACGAGCTTCGAAGCTCTCCGTGTCAAACACGGTGCCCACTTCGTCGCCTTCAAATTCGGTATGGGTGTAGTCCGAATAGCCAGCGCGGAATTTGAGCTGCGAGAAGAATCCACCGCCCAACGCAATATCTGCGCGCACATCGGCCCGGAATTGCTCGAGACCAATGGTGACGATTTCTTCTTGTTCCTCTTCCTCTTCTTCGCCGCCTTCGCCTTCTTCCTCACCATGGTGATGGCCAGCGCCAGGGCGACCCACCAGGCCATAATCGGAATTGTACCAGCCGAACGAGGCACCAATGCTGCTCTCGCCGAAGAACGCGGCCAGACCGCCGTTCACGGTCCAGGTTTCAGTGCCGCTGTTGGGGATGAAGCCAGCCTGATTGGCCGCTTCGCGGAATTCTTCCGCTTCCTCCAGCTCGCCCTCAGCCTCTTCCTCATCGGCTTCTTCGAGCAGCTCGTCGCGCAGCGCGTCGGCGACCTGGAAGCCGGGGATCTCAACATCGTCGCTCTCGCGCCAGCTGCCGTCGAGGTGCAGTGCCAGGCTGGTGCCGATCGGGAGGTCGATCGAGCCACCGATGCTTCTGAGGTCGGTTGCGGTGTCGAGCGCAGCCAGCGCGTCGATATGGACCGGCTCATCGGGTACGACCAGCGGGATGCGCTTGTCGATCACATTGACCACGCCGCCGATTGCCTGGCTGCCATAGAGCAGCGAGGCCGGGCCGCGCAGCACTTCTATGCGCTGAGCAGTCAGCGGGTCGATTGTGACCGCGTGGTCAGCCGAGGTGTTGGAAACGTCCGCCGTGCCCAATCCGTCAACCAGGATCCGCACACGCTCGCCGTCGAACCCGCGCAGGATCGGGCGCGAAGCACCCGGTGTAAAGCTGCTGGCGGTCACGCCCGGCAGCTTGGCCAGAACTTCACCGATCTGTCCGTTTAGATTGCGCTGAATGTCGCTTTCGCCCAGCACCGATGAACCGGCGAGAATATCGAGCTGCTCGAGACCAGTGGCGCTGACGATGATGTTCTTGCTGTCATCTCCGCCGAGAACATGCGGGTCGTTATGGACACCGCCATCCTCTGCGGTCTCATCGGCCCAGGCCGGGGTGGCAACCAAGCTGGCGCTCAAGGCCGAAGCCAGCGCAATACGCGACGCGATCATTTTCATTTCTTACTACCGTCCATGGAATGTAACAATATATCATCCCGGTAGCAGGAGTGATCTGAGTTGCAAGCGCGAACTCAAATCCTTCGAGGAATCGCCGGGATTTGCCGACCAACGACAGCTTTGTGAGGCGGAAAGGACACAATCGGGTGTCCAGCGCGGCATTTGAAGCTTCAATCCTGCATTTGCCAAGCGCTGCGAAACCAATAGAGAGGGGCAATCAAAAGCGCAGGGAGTGACGCATGCAGAATCTTTTCGACGTTTCGGGCAAAGTGGCGGTTGTGACCGGAGGGTCGAGCGGAATCGGTGCGATGATGGCCAAGGGCCTGCTGTCAAACGGTGCAAAGGTCTACATCACCGCGCGCAAGCTTGAGCGTCTGCAAGCCATGGCCGAAGAATTGTCGGAATTCGGTGAGTGCGTCGCGATCCAGGCCGACATGTCCAAGGTCGAAGGGATCGAAGCCTTTCGCGATGAAGTCGCCAAGCACGAAAAGCGTGTCGACATTCTGATCAACAATGCCGGTGCCAATTGGGCTGCTCCCTTGGAGAGCTTCCCCGAAAAGGGTTGGGACAAGGTGATGGACATCAACATCAAGTCGATCTTCTTTACCGTCCAGAAGTTCATCCCGCTGCTCAAGGCTGGGGGCAATGCAGAGGATCCGGCGCGGGTGATCAACATCGCGTCGATCAATGGCATCCGCAATTCAGGCATGCCGACCTATGCCTATTCGGCCAGCAAATCCGGCGTGATCCATCTGACCGAGCATCTCGCAACCGATCTGGCGTCGAGCCATATCAATGTGAATGCGATCGCACCGGGGCTCTTCCCAAGCGATATGACCAAGCAAATTGTCGATAATGAGGGCATGGTCGACGCCGCGATCAAGCAGATCCCGCGGCGGCGGATGGGTCAGCCAGAGGATATCGCAGGCACCGCGATCTATCTCAGCTCACGCGCATCAGCCTGGCTGACCGGCAAGACCATCGCTCTCGACGGCGGGATGATCTCGACCGCGTGATCACGATCTCGAATCTACTGGTTGGAACGGCGCGCTGTCCTTCTGGTCGCTGCTGCGACAGGCGGCTGACCCTAAACCCAATGACACAAGCCAATGTCATTCATCTGACTGGAACAAACCAGCCCCTCAAGAATAGTCGATTGCCAAACCAATTTGATCAAATTTCGGCAGTGCTGGTGACCAATACTTCCTGAAACTGCGATTATTGTCGCATTTAGACAATAGTATTGGCTCGAGATCTGGTTCTATTCATCCATTCACCTTTCATTCTGCACCGCAGAATGCCTGTCTGGCGAATGAGAGGATGATTCTCTGACGAGATTCATTGGAGAGGGCCCGATGAAGAGTTCGAAGAAGATCGCACAATCTGCATTGCTTTTGTCAGTTGCAGCGCTTGCTCTGGCGAGTTGCCGCTCAGACCCAGAGACCGGAACCCAATCCAGCGTGGGTCAATTTGGTGACCCGGGCTCAGGTTTTACCGTTCAATGTTCGGGCTGGTTTCCTGACTGGATTTCCCGGAATCCGCCGTCGATCAACGATGCTTTCCAGCTGTCACAGGGATATCCATTGGGCAAACCCATTTTCGAAGACAATGAGTTCGTCCGATACGACCCGCTCGACGCTCCGGCCGGCCGGCCTTGGGAGAGTTTTGACTATACCGATGCCAACGAAGCCGAGGCCTATGCCGATGCGCTGTTGGACTATGCTTTCGCAGGCCTGCGCCGATATGATTGGGACCCCAATAGGCGGCGCGACGATGGTGTCTTCGCGAGACCCAATTGGTTCCACGCCCCGATGATGCACACCAATCCCAACAGTAGGCGCGAGCCACTCAAAGGTGTGACCTCGGAGCGCGGTCTGAGGCCCAGCGAGAACACCTGGGTAAGTGGTTTCCTGAGAACTTATGCAGTGGGATATTATGACCGAACGGCCGGATATACTTTGGGCCAAGTCTACCACGACCCGGACCCAACCTTATCTGACCCGACCAAAGGCGAGTTCATCGATAATGCATTCGTGTTCAAGCTTATCTTCGCCGAATACGATACTTCCAAGATTGTGGCTGGCCAGGATCCGCTTATCAATTCCCCAGAATGGGAGATCCAAGACGTTCAAGACCCGAACGGGTCATTGATTAAAATCCGGCTCATCCAAGTAGATATAGCCGTGAAGGATCCGCGCGCGGCAAACGATACCGGATGGATCTTTGCAACCTATGCATTCGACAAGGATTCCAGCCCAACCCAAATGGATCCGAACGATCCGACAACGCCAGATCCTTGGCGAAGGCTTATTCCAGTCGGGCTTCAGTGGGGCGCCGATCCGAATGCAGCGCCCTTTGGCGCGAGCTCACTTTCCGAAACCTGGATCAATCCGGGGCTACAACAGATCTGGCTCGACCGGCTCGGTCGCGGGGACCGGCTGAATGGACCAATCGACAATCCGGCCTCCTCGTGCATGTCTTGCCACGGAACCGCCCAGGTTGATGCCACTAAGCGGCGTTCCAATGGAGATTCTTTGCTGGAGTTTGTCGCGGCTCGCGCCGCTCCGGACAATTGCAGCACCGGTCAGCTTGCCGACTGGTACCGCAATTTTGGCGGGACAAGTGTGTTTGGCGACTACGATGATCGATGCACGCCCGCTACGACACCCAATCCAAATTTGGTCTCGCTGGACTACAGTCTGCAATTGCAGGTCGGCCTTATTTCGGCACTCTATTATCGCAATGCAAACCCATGCTTGGTTGCAGCGGAAAAGTCGCTGCAAAGCAGAGCCGAGGCGGATAAATCGGGCGTCAGCGCAATGACTTTGGACGATAGTCCCGAGAGTATTGGCGATGGAGTTTCGCGAACTGAGGGAATAGAATTTGACAGCCAGAGGGAAACGCCGACCATAAGGCTCGACTACTCCGACCAGGAGGGTATCAATAAGGAAGGCGTGTAATCGCAAAGCCTTCCAATACCTCGCCGGCCCGATAGCTAGATCGGCATCTAGGTCTGACCAAATCGAATTCGGTCGGCAGGAAGCCCGTCGAGCGCGAATCGCGCTTCAATCATGACGGCTTACAAACGAAACGAGTAATGGAGCGGGCGAGGCGATTCGAACGCCCGACCCCAACCTTGGCAAGGTTGTGCTCTACCCCTGAGCTACGCCCGCTCACTGGCGCTCAGCAAGCGGGCCAAACACCACATGCTTGCTGGGGAGGCGGCGCGATTAGCAGCGAGTTCTCCCCGCTGCAAGCCCCATTTCGCCGAAATATCGCTTGATCCGTCGCTTCTGACCCTTCAGCGGTGTCCAGCGACTTCACATTGGCGTTTCACGTCCCACATTGGGGCGGACAATTGCCGCAGAAACTATCAGGAGCTCTCCCTTGGCCAGCATGGGTCTCAACATCGAAGAACAGAAAGCCGTTGAGCGGTTCCGCCAGACTGTGGTCGAGCCATCGCAGACCAAATTGGTGATCCTCGATTTCTGGGCCGAATGGTGCGGCCCGTGCAAGGCGCTGGCACCCACGCTGGAAAAGGTCGCCGCCGATTATGCCGACAAGGGCGTGGTGCTGGCCAAGGTCAATGTCGATGAAGAGCAATTCATCGCTGCGCAGTTCCAGGTCCAGTCGATCCCGACCGTCTACGCCATGTTCCAGGGCCGCCCGGTGGCCGATCTGACCAATGCCCGCGGCGAATCCCAGCTCAAGCAAATGCTGGATCAATTGCTCGAGCAGCTGCCAATCCAAGAAGGGGCCGCTGATGGGGCTGCTCCGACGGGACCCTCGCCAGAAGAGATCTCGCAATTTGTTGCGATGGGTGAGCAAGCGCTGTCAGAGGATGATGCCGAACGCGCTGCCGGGATTTTCGCGCAAGTGGCGGAATTCGATCCGCGCAATGCCGCTGCCGCCGCAGGTCTGGTCAAGGCGCTGATCAAGCTCGACCAGGTCGACGAGGCGCGCCAGGTGCTGTCCGCTGTCGAGGCGGATGAAGAACTTGCGAAAAATCCTGCGATTGCTGCGGCCAAGAGCGCGCTCGAACTGGCGGGGACGCAGGTCGACGATGGCGAGCTTGCCGGGCTGCGCTCAGCCGCTCAAGCCGCGCCTGAGGATATGGAGACACAACTCGCCTTCGCAGAGGCCGCATTTGCCGCCGGCGCGCGCGGCGACGCTGCCGATACGCTGCTGGCGATGGTCGAGCAGGATCGCGAATGGAACGAGGGCGCCGCGCGCGCGAAATTGCTGCAAATCTTCGAAGCCACTGGTCTCGAAGATCCGTGGGTCGTGACCACCCGCCGTCGCCTGTCCAAGATTCTGTTCGGCTAAGCCCGGCAATGTCGACCCGACTCTCGATCTTCCCTCTACCAGGCGCCGTGCTGTTCCCCGGCCTGCAATTGCCGCTGCATATCTTCGAGCCGCGCTACCGCGCACTGGTAGGTGATGCTCTGGTGCGTGACCGCCGGATTGCGATGATCCAGCCGCAACGCTCGATCGAGGGCGCGCCGCTCTATTCGGTTGGTTGTGTCGGCCGCATTGGTGAGATCGAAGCAATGGATGACGGTCGCTACAATCTCATCCTCGAAGGGGAATCACGCTTTCGGCTGATCCGCGAGCTCGATGTCGCCACGGCTTTTCGCCAGGTCGAAGGCGAGCTGATCGAGGACGATCCAAACGCTGCACTGAGCGCGGTCGAGCGTGCCGGATTTGAGCAGGAAGCGCGGCGGTTTGCCGATGCCCAAGGCTATAGCGTTGACTGGGATTCGGTCGAGCGCTTGGACGATCAGTCACTGATCGATGGCGTGTCGCAGATTGCTCCGTTTGATCCCGCATCAAAACAGGCGCTGCTTGAGGCTGAGGACCTCGCGGCGCGCTGTGAACTGCTGATTCAGTTGATGCAATTCTTCGGTCGCAGCGATGGCGGCGAAGAGATCATGACTCTGCAATGATCTGAGCTATTGCAACGGACGAGGCAGTTCCCGCAGCGAGGTCGTCAATGCGATGAAGGCGTTTCGCTCAGCCTCGCTCTTGTTGTAGTTTTCGGCTTGAACGACGAGGACCGCATCTATCGATGGGACCAGCGCGACGATGTTGCCGCCATTGCCCTTCATCATGAAGGCCGCCTCATATCGATTACCCGCACGCAGCG
This sequence comes from Erythrobacter sp., assembly GCA_965249945.1. Taxonomy (GTDB): domain Bacteria; phylum Pseudomonadota; class Alphaproteobacteria; order Sphingomonadales; family Sphingomonadaceae; genus Erythrobacter. Next base: position 3,448,068 of record OZ252258.1, read on the forward strand.
GCGTCAACCACCAGAGATTGGCATAGTGAACATGCTCGCTCAACGAATGCCGCGGAGAAAGCATATCCTTCACCCACGCTTCAGGGATCAACTGTTGTTCACCTAGCTTCCCGCGATCAAGCACGAGGCGACCGAGCTTGAGCAGCGCATTATCCGAAATCGTCAGCTGGCCACCGGATTGAATTTCTCCGCTGCGCGACCTGCGCCACTTGACGTCGTCAATTCCAAGCGGATCGAGCAGACGGCGCTGAACATAGAGATCAAATCGCTCGCCTGTGGCCCGCTCGACCACTTGCCCCAATAAAAACACGCCAGCGGTGCAGTAAGAGAATGGGCCCACGCCCTGTGCATCACGCTGATAATCTCGGGTAGGCAGAGCAAGAGCAAACTCACGCCAAACCCGTTTGCGATACATCTTCTCTTCCTGGCCCGGCGATTTGCGCTCCCAATCATTGCAATCCAGCGCCGACGACATCGAAAGCAAATCCGCGATGCTGATTGCATTCCATGGCGCGCCCCGCGGTGATCCAAGATATGGCCAGACCGCCACATCTGTGCCGGGAAGGTCACCATCGGCAATCGCCGCGCCAACTGCCAGAGCCGTGATCGACTTCCCTGCTGACTTGATGTCGACAGGAGTGCCAGGATCCTTGCCATCGAAGCGGTTGCGATAGACCAACTCTCCATGCTGTTCGACTGCGAGAGCACGAATCTTGCCTAGGTCGCCTTCAGCAATCCGGGCTTCGAGCTGAGCGAGTGTCCAATCGGGCAGGCTTTGCGCCCCGACCGGCAGGGCCCAGAATCCAACTATGCAGGCAATTGCCCTCGCTAAGACGCGCATGTTCGACCTTCGACGTTAAGCCAGACTCCTTGGGCGGCCTGGCCTGAACGAGATCAGAACACTCTGCGACTCCGCGTCGCATTTCAATGGTTTCGCGCAGATCAAAAAGTAACTAGACGGTTACTTATGAACATCGCCGCACTTCCAACCAAGGGCGAACGCACCCGCGCGCACATTGTTGCGACCGCCGCCGGGCTGTTCTGGCGCCGCAATTTTCACGGCGTCTCGGTCGATCAAGTCGCCGAAGCGGCTGAGGTGAACAAGGCCACGATCTATCGCTATTTCGCCGACAAGGGTGAGCTTGCGCTGGCCGTGATCAAGTACAATGGCGCGATCAGCCTGGAGGTGATCTTCGCGGAGACTTTTGCGACCTATTCGGAGCCGCAGGAACGGCTCGCAGCGATATACCGCCAAGCCTATTGTGTGCATCAGCAAATGCATCGCGAGACCGGCGATCTTTATGGCTGTCCGGTCGTCGGACTGGCGCTGGAGCTGGGCCAGGAACTTCCTTCCGTGCGGCACGAAGCGCAGCGCATGTTCGACAAGGTTGAGCAGCACTTTGTCGCGATTTCCGAACACGCGATCCAATCCGGGTCGATCCAGGGTGATCCCAAGGTTCTGGGCCGCACGCTCACGCAATTGCTGCATGGCGCCTTTGCTTCGGCTCGAGTGGCGCGTGATCCAGGTCGGATGCTCGACGCGGGTCAGGCCGCGCTGGCGCTGATCGGATATCCCGACACCCCGATTCTAAAACCGGAGGAGTGACTCCAATGAATACACCGCTCTACGCTGCCGCGCTCGGCGCCTTTCTTATTGTCCTGCAAGTGCTCCTGATGCTCACGGTCGGACTGCATCGCGCCAAGGGCCCGCCAATCGGGCTTGGTGATGATCAGGATCTTGAGCGCAAGGTCCGCCGTCACGGCAATCTGGCGGAGAATTCCGGGCTGTTCCTGGTGGTGCTCGCACTGCTCGAAATCCTGGTCGGGCAGACCGCCTATGTCGCGGCCCTCTGCGGATTGTTCGCCGTCGCGCGGATCAGCCATGCAATTGGCTTTTCCTCGCTGGCCGGGTCGCACGGGACCGAGGGCAATA